>NZ_VCKX01000050.1 GCF_005889725.1 Nonomuraea zeae | reverse complement strand
GTGGGGGCGGGCTGCGCGGCGTGTCCCGGCTGGGACTGGGGCCGGCCCCATCAGGCATGTGCTCCGAGGCGAGGCCCATGCCTGCGCCGGGACCGGCCGTGTCAGCGACCGTGTCAGCGCGACACCGGCCGGGCATCAGAGCGGTCCGCGATCGTAACGACCATGAATGGCTCAGTGATTGCGGCCGCGACGCCGCGTAAGGCGGACGAGGACCAGATCGTCCTGGACGGCATCGACTTCCGCCACACGATGCGGGGCCTGCTGGCCCGCTATGACGTCATGCTCGCGAGCCTCGTGGCCATCGGGATCATCATCGGGCTCGTGCCGGCCGGCAAGAAGGGGCCGGGGGTGCGGCCCATAGCTCGGCACCTGTCGTTCACCCCGCTCGTCGATACCCTGCGCGGCCTGCTGGCCGGCCCGCCGTCGGCGGGCCTGGTCGTCATGGCGATCGCCGGGTGCGCCGGGCTCTCGTTGCTCAGCTACCTGTGGGTACGCGCGCAGTTCACCAAGCAGCATGAGGCTGACCGGCTCGCGCCGAGTGGTTGGTGATCGTTCCACCTCGCCATCAAGCCAGCTTGCGGTAGCGGCGCTGTCGCTCCTTGAGCCGCGTGGTCGGGTCCATGGCCGTCAGACACGCGAGTTCGTAGCGCAATGCCTGTGCTGCTCTGTGGCAAAAGTCCTCAGGCTCGTCCGCTGCATCACCGTATTCCAGGATGATGTCATCAACCAGGCCGGAATCGGCTAGGTCTTTGGACCGGATGTGCTGAGCGCTGGCGAGGTCCGATGCCCGATCCGGAGTCCGATGTACGAGAGCACTCGCACCTTCGAGAGGCAGTGGTGCCAGCCAGCCGTGCTGGGCGGCGAGTACCCTGTCAGCAGGCAGGATCGCCAGCGCCGCCCCGCCGGTCCCCTGCCCCAGCAGTAGAGAGACTGTGGGAGACGGCAGGGTGGCCAGTTCGGTCAGGCAGTGCGCGATCTCGCGCGCCAGACCGCCTTCCTCAGCCGCGCTGGACAGTTCGGCCCCTGGGGTGTCGATCACGGTGACCAGTGGCAGCCGCAGTTCTCCAGCAAGCCGAATGCCCCGGCGAACCTTCTGAAGGGCGGCCACGTCAAAGGTGTCCCCAGTGCGTTCCTGACCGACGAACACACAGGAAACTGCTCCGAAGTAAGCCAGGGCCAAGATAACTCCACCGCCTGCGGGGCCGAGTCGCATCACGTCCGTCGCCGTACTCTGCAAAAGGCGGTGTGCCCCGGGACGGTCCAAGCGTCGAGTGGAGAGCACGGCCTCCCAGGCAGGGCTGTCGGGCGACGGGCCGGTGGTCGGCGGTGCGCTCACTCTCTCCGCGGAGGAGCTGAGGATGCGAAGAGTGCGGTCCACGACGGAGGACAGTTTCGAAGGGCAGACCACCATGTCCACCAGCCCATGTGCATGCAGGTTCTCTGCCGTCTGCACCCCCTTGGGGAACCGGGAGCCGTGCAGGCCCTCATAGACGCGCGGGCCAAGAAAGCCGATCAGCGCGCCGGGTTCGGCCAGGGTGATGTGCCCCAGTGAACCCCAGGACGCCAGCACGCCACCCGTCGTGGGGTGGCGCAGGTATACGAGGTAGGGCAATCCAGCGCTCTTGTGCGCGGCAACGGCCATGGAGATTTTGATCATCTGCAGGAAGGCTACGGTGCCTTCCTGCATGCGCGTGCCGCCGGAGGCAGGGGCAGCGAGAAGAGGCAGGCCTTCTGCGGTGGCACGTTCCACAGCTGACACCAGGCGTTCGGCTGCGGCTACACCGATCGAACCGCCCAGGAACCCGAACTCACCGGCGACGATGGCGACGCGGCGTCCGTGAAGTAAGCCGCAGCCAGTGATGATTGATTCGTCGAGCCCGGTTCTTTCGCGAGCAGCGGCAAGGTCTGCGGCATAGGCCTGATCGGGATCCACATCCACGGGTTCGATGTCCCAGGTATCAAAGGTGCCCTCCTCCAGCAGGGCGTCGATCAGCTCGCGGGCGGTCAGGCGCCGTATCATGTGTCCGCCTCCAGCGTGGCTTCGTTGGCAAGCCACGCGCGGATGACCGCGCTGTCTGCGCCGAGCAGCGGGGGCGCCGTGTGCCCAGCGAAAGTCTGCTCCGTGCCGTCGGAGCCGAAAAACCTCAAAGGTGGACCGGGAACGGTAATCGGCCCCAGGGTGGGGTGAAACGCGTCGAGCAGAAGCCCTTGGCTGCGGGTCTGGTCCCATTCGTACACTTCGCTGAGATCACGCACTTTGCCGGCCGGTATGCCGGCTTCGGCGAGGGTCGTGAGGAGCTGCGCGGTGTCGTGGCCGGCGAACAGTTCCTCGACGAGTTCGATGACCGTGGCGCGGTTGGCGACGCGCTCGGGGTTGGTGGCCAGGCCGGGCCGGTCCGGGTCGAGCCCGAACGTGGTGCAGAACCGCCGCCACAGTCCCTCGCTTCCGATGGCGATCTGCACGGCGCCGTCGCGGGTGTGGAACAGCCCGTACGGGCAGATGGACGGGTGATGATTGCCCTGGGCGTGACCGACCTCGCCGGCCACGGTCCACTTCGTGCCCTGGGAGGCGTGCACGCCCACGACGGCGGCCAGCAGGGAGGTGCGCACGACCTGGCCGGCCCCGGTGTGCTGGCGTTCGATCAGGGCGGCGAGTACGCCGTAGGCGCCGTACATGCCGGCCAGCAGGTCCGCGATCGGCACCCCGACGCGCTGAGGGTCGTCCGGACCCGAGCCGGTCAGCGACATCAGCCCCGCCTCGCCCTGGGCGATCTGGTCGTAGCCGGGCCGGCCGCCCTCAGGGCCGTCGTGGCCGAAGCCGCTGATGCTGAGCACCACGAGCCGCGGGTTCAGCTCGCTCAGCCGGTCCGGGCCGAAGCCGAGTCGTTCCAGCACGCCGGTGCGGAAGTTCTCCACGAGCACGTCGGCCTTGCGGACGAGCGCTTCCAGGGTGCGCCTGCCGTCGTCGGACTTGAGGTCCAGCTCGATGGAGCGCTTGTTGCGGTTGGCGGACAGGAAGTACGTGGATTCGCCGTCGCGGAAGGGCGGCCCCCAGCCACGGGTGTCATCCCCCGCGCCGGGGGTCTCGACTTTGATGACGGTGGCGCCGAGGTCGCCGAGCATCATGGTGGCATGTGGTCCCGCCAGGGCGCGGGTCAGGTCGGCCACCACGATCCCGGCGAGCGGTCCGTGGCTCACGTGTTCTCCGGGAAGCCGAGGTTGATGCCGCCGTGGCTCGGGTCGAGCCAGCGGCTGGTGATGACCTTCCCTCGGGTGAAGAAGCGGATGCCTTCCATGCCGTGCGCGTGCAGGTCGCCGAAGAGTGAGTTCTTCCAGCCGCCGAAGGAGTAGTAGGCCATGGGGACGGGGACGGGCACGTTGATGCCGACCATCCCGACCTCCACCTCGTTCTGGAAGCGCCGAGCCGCGCCGCCGTCGTTGGTGTAGATCGCCGTGCCGTTGCCGTACGGGCTGGCGTTGATCAGCTCGACCGCCTGCTCGTAGGTGTTCACCCGCAGGACGCTCAGGACGGGGCCGAAGATCTCGTCGGTGTAGATGCTCATGTCGGTGGTGACGTGGTCGAACAGCGTGGGGCCGAGCCAGAAGCCGCCGGACTCGCCCTCGGCCGCCACCTCCCGGCCGTCAACGACGAGCCGGGCGCCCGCGCCCTCCCCCTCATCGATGTATCCGGCCACCTTGTCGCGGTGGGCGCGGGTGATGAGCGGTCCCATGTCGACGCCGGTCATCCCGTCGCCGGTGCGGAGCTTGACTGTGCGTTCGGCGATCTTCGCCACCAGGTCGTCGGCGATGGCGCCGACCGCGACGAGCGCGCTGATGGCCATGCAGCGTTCGCCCGCCGAGCCGTAGCCGGCGTTCACCGCAGCGTCGGCGGCCAGGTCGAGGTCGGCGTCGGGCAGCACCACCATGTGGTTCTTGGCCCCGCCCAGCGCCTGGACGCGCTTGCCGTGGGCGGTGGCCCTCTCGTAGACGTAGCGGGCGATCGGGGTGGAGCCCACGAAGGAGACCGCCTTGATCGCGGGCGAGACCAGCAGCGCGTCGACTGCTTCCCTGTCGCCCTGCAGCACGTTGAACACGCCGTCCGGCAGTCCCGCCTCGGCCCACAACTCGGCGATCCACAGTGCCGCGGACGGGTCTTTCTCACTGGGCTTGAGCACCACGGTGTTCCCGGCGGCGATCGCGACGGGGAAGAACCACATGGGCACCATGGCGGGGAAGTTGAACGGGCTGATGATGGCGACCGGGCCGACCGGCTGGCGGATGGAGGATACGTCCACGCGGGTGGAGGCGTTCTCCGTGAACTCGCCCTTGATCAGGTGAGGGGTGCCGCAGGCGAACTCGACGACCTCCTGACCGCGGGTGATCTCCCCGAGCGCGTCCGACAGCACCTTGCCGTGCTCGGCGGTGATGATCTCGGCGAGTTCGCCCTTGCGGGCGTTGAGCAGTTCCCGGAAGGCGAAGATGATCTGCGTGCGCCGGGCGAGCGAAGTGTCGCGCCAGGTGGGGAAGGCCGCCGCCGCGGCGGCGATGGCGGTGTCGGCGTCGCGGGTGGAGGCCAGCGCCACTTCGCCGGTGATGGCGCCGGTGGACGGGTCGGTCACCGGGGCGGTGCGCCCGCTCGTGCCCGTGACGCGTTTGCCGCCGATCCAGTGCGGGATGGTCATCGCGGGTCCTCCTGTCGGTTGCGGCCGGCGACGGGCGTGCGCAGCGTGCCGAGCCGGTCGATCTCGACCTCGACGACGTCGCCGGGCTGCAGCAGCCATGGCGGGGTGCGGACGTAGCCGACGCCGTCGGGGGTGCCGGTGGCGATGACGTCGCCGGGGTTGAGCTGGAAGGTGCGGCTGATCAGGGACAGCACGTCGCCAACCTCGAAGATCATGTCGCGGGTGTTGCCGTCCTGGACGGTCGTGCCGTTGACGCGGGTCTGGACGCGCAGCCCGTCGCGCAGGTCTCCGGTTTCGTCGGCGGTGACGATCGGGCCCATGGGACCGCTGCGGTCGCCGTTCTTGCCGAGGGTCCACTGGGTGGTGAGCTTCTGGGCGCGGCGGGCGGTCAGGTCGTTGAAGGTGGAGTAACCGAGCACGGCCGCATGCGCGGTGGCGGAGTCGGCGTCGACCAGGGGTTCGGCGACGTATGCGGCCACCTCGCCCTCCCAGTCCAGGCCGGCTTCTCCCGTGGGGACCGGTACGGGCACGTCGCCGACGCTGAGCGAGGCCGTCCAGCGGCCGAACAGGGTCGGGTACTCGGGCACCTCGTGGGAGCCCTCGGCGGCGTGGGCGCGGTAGTTGAGCCCGACGCAGATCACCCGCGCCGACGGGGGGACGGGCGGCGCGAACCGCACCGACGTGGCGGGCAGTCCCGCCCCGCTGAGCCGGGCGGCCTTGGCTGTCCAGCCCCGGGCGTCGCGCCAGAACCGGGCCACGTCGGTCACGACGTGGACGGTCTCCCCGTCCAGTCGCGCGACGTGGACCCTGTCATCTCCGGGGAGCCGGATTCCGGCGAGCTTCACTGCCCTTCCTTCCAGTGGAGAGGTACCAGGTTGAGATCGAACTCGATCTCCTCGTAGGGGCCGGCCATCTCCCACCCTTGCGTGCGCTCGCGGGGGTGGCAGATCAGCTCGTCCTTGACCGCGTACGCGGCGTCGGAGCCGAGGTAGGGGTCGCCGGCCAGGAAGACATGGGTGGTCAGCGGCCGGTAGCCGGCGGCGGTGACCCGGTAGTGCAGGTGGGCCGGGCGCATCGGATGGCGGCCGATGGCGTGCAGCAGTCGGCCGCCGGTGCCGTCGGTGGGCACCGGGTAGCTGCTGGGCCGGATCGTGCGGAAGCAGTAGCGGCCGTCGGCGTCGGTGGTGAACAGGCCGCGCAGGTTGCCGCTGTCCTGGGTGTCGTCCTGGGTGTCGTACAGGCCCGTGTCGTTGGCCTGCCACAGATCGACCTGGGCGCCGGCCAGCGGGGTGCCGTCGCAGTCGAGCACCCGGCCGTGCACGACCGTCGGCACGCCGCGCTCGCGTTCCGGTCCGAAGCTGATCCAGGCGCCGAGCTCGCGCTGGGGCGCCGGCGAGTGGAAAGGGCCCTCCACCGACGACGGCGTCATGTTCTTGGGGCCGACGTGGTTGACGTCGTCGACCGCCGTGGTGAGGCCGAGCATGTCGGACAGCAGGATGAATTCGTTGCGCTCGGGGGTGCACATCTGGCCGGTCTCGATGAGGAAGTCGAGCCCGGCGAGCCACTCCCGCTCGGTCGGGCGCACTTCTTCCACGAAGGCGTGCAGGTGCGTGACCAGCGCGGAGACGATCTCGTTCAGCCGCGGGTCCGGGCCGTTGACCTGGCTCAGCACCTGGCGCAGCAGCGGAGTCATGCGGCGCCTGCCAGGTGGCTGAGCAGGAACGCGGCCGTCAGTCGCAGATGGTCAGGGCGATCGAACTCCTCACCCTCGTGCCCCGCGCCGCCAAGCAGGATCATCGTCGACTCGGCCCCCGCGCGGACGAGGGCGTCGTGCAGGGCCAGGCTTTCGGAGACGGGCGTGACCCTGTCCCGATCGCCGTGGGCGATGAGGAACGGCGGCGCATCCGCGCTCACCCAGGACAGCGGGCTGGCGGCGCGGGCCGCGGCCACGTCGTCGGCGACGTCGGCCAGGCCGAGCAGCGGCCCTTCGAACGGCGGGTTGAGGATCTCCTTCTCCAGCCAGGTGCGGCGGGAGTTGGCCAGCAGATCACTCTGGCCGAACCAGTGCACGACCGCATCCACGCGGCTGGGCTGGTCGAGGTGGTCGCCGACCGCGCCTTCCAGCTCGACGTTCTTGGCGGTCAGTCCCGCCATGCTGGCCAGATACGCCCCGGCGGACGCGCCCCAGGCGCCGATCCTCTCGGTGGCCAGGCCGTACTGGCCGCCGTTGGCGCGCAGCCAGCGAATGGCCGCTTTGACGTCGTGGACCTGGGCGGGGTAGGTCGCCTGGGCGGCGAAGCGGTAGTTGGCGGAGGCGACGGCGATGCCGTAGGAGGCCAACAGCTCCAGCCGCTCGGCGGCGCCGTCGCGCTTGTCACCCACCTGCCAGCCGCCTCCGTGCAGGTAGAGCACGACCGGCGCCGGGCCCTCGACTGCCGGCAAGTAGAGGTCGAGGTCGAGGGAGACACCGTCCGCCTGGGCGTACTCGATGTCGGACTCGGTGCGCACGTGGGTCACGCGGACTGCCTTTCGTTGGTCAGGTGGAGCCGGGCGGCCAGTTCGTCGACCAGCGACGAGAGGCCGGAGTCCAGGGCGACGCCGAAGACGTACCAGTCCGGACGGGTGATGTAGGCGTCGGCGTGGTGGTCCTTGAGGAACTGGGTGTAGACGCCGTCGAGGTCGGTGACCGCGTTCGGGTCGGCGGGGTCCTCCAGGACGGCGACGGAACAGCCGACCGCCTCCAAGGTGTGCAGCTGTGCCGCCGAGAGCTGGGGGGCATGGCGCGAGATGAGCTGGAAGCCGTGGCCGAGCAGGTCGTCGCCGCGCGCTTCCACGCCGCCCTTGCGCAGGCGGCCCTGCGGGGACAGCGACCCGGTCACCGCGGCGATCGAGCCGTCGGACTCGCGGTGCAGGACTCCGTGCTCCAGCTTGGGGAACGGCGGCGGGGGCGGGCTGAGATTGTTGCGCAGCGCATGGTTGCGCCGCCCGGCCTCGTCGGGGTCGACGATGTTGACCAGGCGGGACAGCCCATCGCTGGCGAACACGATCGCGGACACATGGGGCTCCCGCTCGGCCTGGTAGTCGTCCAGCAGGTCATCGCCGGCGGCGCCGGACAGCACGAGCGAGAGCTTCCAGCCGATGTTGCGGCCGTCACGGATGGCGGAACAGCCGCCCTGCCCCATGTACGGGGTCATGGTGTGGGCGGCGTCGCCCGCGATGAAGACCCGGCCGGTGCGCCACCGCTCGGCCACCCGGGTGTAGAAGTGGTAGACGACCTGACGGCAGATCGACATCTGCTGCTCGTTCAGGCCGTGCTCCTCACGCAGGAAGTCCCAGGCCACCTGCGGGTCGTACATCGCCTCCTCATCCTCGTCCTCGTGCAGGCGGATCTCGAACCGCTGG
This sequence comes from Nonomuraea zeae, assembly GCF_005889725.1. GTDB lineage: Bacteria > Actinomycetota > Actinomycetes > Streptosporangiales > Streptosporangiaceae > Nonomuraea > Nonomuraea zeae. Next base: position 45,880 of record NZ_VCKX01000050.1, on the reverse strand, counting down.
CGGGTGGTGCCCAGCGGCATGTACATGTGCGGCCGCTTCGGATCCATGATCATGATGAGCCGGTCGAACCGTTCGGGCAGGTCAACGAGCTTGTTCATGTCGAAGTTGAGCCAGCGCTCGTGCAGCCCGTAGTCACGCATGGTGATCCCGGCGGCCTCGCGGACGAAGCTCGCAGTGCCGTCGGCGCCGATGACGTACCGGGCCCGGATCGTCCGCTCCTCGGCCGGATCGGTGGATTTCTTGGGACGCACCGTGAGCTCGACGAAGTCGTCATGCTGGGTCAGGCCGATCGCTTCGGCGCCTCGGTTCACCTCGACGTTCGGCAGCGTGTCCACCTTCTCCCGCACCACGGCCTCGACGTCCGGCTGGAAGATCGACGAGTGGGCGGGGAACCCGCACTGCGCGCCGCTCCAGTCCAGGGTGAGCATGGGCTCGGCGGCGGCGTCCCCGAAGTGGCACGCCTTCAACGTCACGGCCGTGCTCAGCGCCTTGTCGATGGACGAGCCGGTCGCCTGCACGGTACGGCACGCCTCGCCGTCGAAGGTGACCATGCGCGGCAGCGGATACAGCTCCCTATGCCGCTCGAACACCACCACGCGGTGTCCGGCCGCGCCGAGCGTGGCCGCCGCCACCTCGCCCGCAGGCCCGTAACCGACGATCGCAACGTCGTAGATGTCAGGCACGTGTCTCTCCCAGAAGATGCGGCGCGCTCCGTCGCCGGACGAGAAGCTCTGAAGCCTCCGAGATCCCGCTAACCCTCTAAAGGTTCGGGTGTTTTATGTGAGTGTGCCGCTCCGCAACCAACAGGTCAAGAGCGTGTTACCGGCTATTTCAGGAATGTTGCGTTTGGCGTCGAGGCGATCCCGCCCGGCGCCCGAGCGGGCACGCTGACCAGCATCCCCTCATAGACGCCGTCACGCGCGCAGTCCTCGGCGAGGTCGCGCAGCCACCACAACTCCCCCAGAGCCATGCCGAAGCTGCCGATCAGGATCTGATGGATGAAGCCGAACGGCGCCGCCTGCGGGCTGGTGTCGGCAGGCCACGCCTCGACCGCGAAGGTGTCGGAGGCCACGGCCGCGCAATGGGCGTTCCACAGGTAACGGCAGACGTCTTCCGAATGCGCCAGCCCAGGTGCGTGCAGATCGCGCGGCAGGCGTTTTCGCACGCTGTCCGGCTGTTCGGCGTACCAGCCGGTGAAGCCGGTGTGCAGCAGGAGGATGTCCCCCGTTTGGTATTCGACGCCGGCGATCCGCCTGGCCGCCTCCAGCTCCTCGGGACCGAACTCGACGGTCGCGCCGGGATCGTAGGGCCGGCCGAGCGCCCGCATGGCCGCGGGCATGTCCAGCAGGACCCCTCTGCCCGTCATGCCGTGCTCCGCCCACCGGTCGATCGTGTTGCGCCGTCCGGACACGATGTCCTCTGCGGTCGCGCCGTTGTAGTACATCTGGCGGCTGTAGCCGATGTGCGCCAGCGAGTCCCATTGGCTGCCGGCTTGCGGATACACGTTGTCCCACACGTCGTCGAAGCCGATGCCGCCCGGCTGGGCGATCACCTGGTGGCGCGGGTTTCCCCGGTTGCTGTTGAGCGGCGGGGAGAACATCCCGAGCGGCGCGTCCAGAGGAAAGCCGACGCCTCTGCGGACGAGCTTCGCGGCGGCGGCCGTGCGCTCGGGCGTGAGCAGGTTCACCAGCCCCAACTGGTCCCGCTCACCGAACAGACCCCACGCGCTGCGGCCGCCGTCCGGCGCGGGCGGCAGATCGTCGTACTCGGGAAGCTCGGTCATGGCTTCAGCACCACCAGGAGGGTGGCGTCGGCAGCCGAGGCGTTGCGGAGTGACCGCACCTCGCCCGCGGCGAGATGGACCGAGTCGTGGCGGCTCACGGTATGGATACTTCCGTCGCAGGTCAGCTCCAGTTCGCCGGCCAGGACGACGTACACGGTCTCGGCCGCGGTCGGTGCGGTGTCCACCGTCGAGCCGGGCGGATAGTGCGACACTCCCACGGAGAAGCCCCCAGGCCCCCCGGCGTCGAGGCCCTGGAGGCGGCGGGCGGTGACATGGTGGTGGCCAGGCGGCGCGTACGGCACCGCCTCGGCCGCTCTCACGAGATGCACGACAGCGTTCCTTTCGACTACCAGGGCAGGTCAAGCGGAGGATCGGGGAAGAACCCGCCGGTCTTCTCCACCGTCACGGCGACGTACTCCCTGGACTCCTCCAGTCGCGTGCGCACCGATCCCCAGTCCGCGGTCAGCACGCCGGCGCGCTTGCGTACCTGGCCGGCGATGATGACGGTGTCGACGTTGCCGGGGTGCGACTGCGTGATCACGGTGGCGTACGGGTCGTGCACGGGAGCGGTGTTCACGGCGTCGGCACGGATGAGGATCACGTCGGCCTGCTTGCCCGCCCGCAAACTGCCGATGCGAGCGGACTGGCCCAGCGCCTCAGCGCCCCAGATGGTGGCGGCCTTGAGCATCGTCTCGCACGACGGCGGCACCGATTCGGGTGCGCGTCCGGCGGCCATTCCCTCATCGGCCGCGAGCAGGCGCCCCACCTGCATCGCGGTGCGTGCCTGCTGCAGCAGACTGCCGGAGACGGACGTGGTGACGTCACAGCCGAACGTGCAGTGCCCGCCCGCCTGCAGCACCCGCTCCGTGGCCGGGCGTCCCATGCCCATGGCCATCTCGGCCTCGGTGCACGTCGCCACCGAGCCGCCCGAGTCTGCCACCATGCGCAGTTGGTCGGCGGTGGCGTAGTTGAGGTGCACCCATACCAGGTCAGGGCCGAGGAGGCCGGCCTCGCCGAACACGGCCAGATCGTCCACTGGTTCATGGAACAGGATCGCCAGGCCGTTGGTGGTGCTGCGCAGTCCGAGCCGCCGTGCGCCCGTCAGCTCGGTCCGGATGCGGTCGATGCCGACCTCCGGCAGGTCCGACAGCGCGATCCCGAGGGTGACCAGCCCGTCATCCGCGGCCAGGCGTCCTTCACGCAGCCTGGTCGCGAGCGCGAGCCTGCCCTCGGCGCCGGCCAGGGACGCGTCCTGGCCGGGGACGTCGCTGAAACCAAGGGCGAACTGGGTGCGGATCCCGGATTCCAGGCTGCCCTCGATCGCGGCGTCGGCGTGGTCCGGCGTGCTGACCGCGTGGCAGAAGTCGAGCACCGTCGTCACTCCGGCGTCGATGGCCTCGAGCATCCCCGCCAGGTTGCCCACCTGGACGTCCTCGGGCCGGTACACCCCGGAGGCCTGGAACCTGATGCTGCGGAAGTAGTCCTTGAGCACGGAGTCCCCGGTCAGCCCGCGCAGTCCCGCCTGCCAGACGTGCCGGTGGGTGTCCACGAGCCCGGGAAGCACGATGGTCCCGGTCGCGTCGATCACTTCGGCGTCGGCCTCAAGCCCCGGCCCTACCGCGGCGATCACGTCGTTCTCTATCAGCACGTCGGCCAGACGTGGCCGGTCGCCCGGCTCCATGGTGAGCACGGTGCCGCCTTTGACGAGCACACGGTTCATCGCAACCTCCTCGGTGCGGGACAAAGTCGCTGGCCAGCAGGCTAGTCGACGATCATAACCACCCGGATATTTAGGGTGTTATGTTTCTTGCCGGAGCGTACCGCCCGACTGCCGGAATGGCCAGGAATCTGATAGAACTATTCGGGTGGTTAACGCTGAACCCCTGACCCGCGCGGAGGCGCTGGCCGCGGACATCGAGTCGATGATCGTCGAACGCGGCCTCGGTCCTGGCGATCTGATCGGCACGATGGAGGAGTTCCGTGACCGCTCCGGTTACGGGCGCGCGACCATCAGCGAGGCCGCGCGACTGCTCAGCGATCGCGGCGGCGTCGAGATCCGCCCCGGACGCGGCGGTGGCCTGTTCGTGGCTCAGCCCAACCCGATCGTCCGGCTCCGTCACACCCTGCTGACCGTGCGGAAGATGCCCACCACCGTGGCCGACGCCATCGCGGTACGCGAGGCCCTGGAACCTCTGATCGCCACCGACGCGGCACGACACCGGAGCCGACAAGACATCTCCGACCTGCGCAAACTGATGACTACTCTCAGACGCGCCACGACCAGCACCGACCCGTTCCTGCGCGCCAACTGGGCGCTGCACGAACGCATCGCCGAGATCACTCCCAACCACGTCGCCAAGGCCGTCTACCTCAGCATGACCCACTTCATCAGCGATCTGTCCGAGCGTGCCGACCTTGACGACACCGGCCGCTCCGCGGACTACCTCCGCGTGCGATTGCAGGTGCACGCCGAGCTGGTAGAGGCCATCATCGCGGGCGACGTCGCCCGGACCGCGGCAGCAGTCGAGTGCCACCACACTCCTATGCCGTAAGACTGGACGAGGAGGAGCCGCGCCCACCCGACCGGAGATCGGCGCGGCTTTGTTGCCGGCGTGAGCCCACGAGCCATCGGCATGTGACATGTGCGCGGCGCGCTGCCCGTCGTCACGGTCTTCGTACTGATGCCGGATGCCTGGCGCCGCGAGTTCCAGCATGGCGGCGACATCGCTGAACGGCCGGATGCGCGCCACCGGATAGCGGTCCCGACTCTCCCCACCAGAATCCTCGGCTCCACCCGGCATGGGCCCGTGCCAGTTCTCGCGGGGCACCTCGGCTGTGGTGAACATGCCACGGTCCCACCCGATGCGGCCATCCGCTCCCCCGCCGGCGTTCTTGACCGCCGAGAGAATGAGCGGCGTCGGCCGCAGCCCCATCGCATCCAGGCGGCCCAAGCGCAGCATCGGTCAGGTACGAACTCACGTCGAGCGACGTGACCGACTCGGCACCGAACCGGTAGGAGACAAGGCTGCCGTCGTCAGCGAGGTCAGCCTGCATGCGTCCACCTCGGTCACCAAGGACACGTTCCCGTAAGCGGCCCGCGCCCACGCGTCCGGAATGGCCATGCCGTCGCACACCGGCCAGACGCCCCACGGCTCACCATCTGGAGTGCTCCACCACCGAGGGACGAGCAGATGCCTGGGAACCGCCGCAACTACCGGCCGCCACCGGGATTTCCTCAGCGGTGACTTCTTCGGCAAGTCGCTCACTGTGCCTGCTCCACCACATGACGCCTCCTACCGGAGCCCAACCTCGTCGTGACCGTACGTAGCGGGTTGCTCAGTATCGCAACCGCCCTCCCTTGACGCGGTCGAAGGTGGGGAACTGGAGCGCTGGCGGTGCCCAGGCCACAGATCGTCAAGTCGCTGGCCCTGGGCCAAGATCGGCGGCACCGACCTCGGCAGGCTGGAGACGAACGTTGCGGTGCCCGGTCCCCACCATCGAAAGATCACGCAGTACGTGATCGGCACGTGGAGATCCCCGAGCATGTCCCCGATTTGCTCACGAGCGTTTCCTCCCGCGCCGGTCCGGGGACTACCCGACCCAGGACACCGACCAGAAAGGGCACCACTCCCGAGCAGGAAGGTCAGGTCAACAGCCGTGACCAACGTCCTCTGCACTACCCGACCATCTTCACGCACCTTCCGACCCTGCTAAGCCTGGCGAGCGTCTGCGTTTCGCGTCTGGATGGATGTGAGCCGCCTCTGCCAACTCCAATGCCACCACTGCCATGCGGAAGCGGGCCCCGACGGCACGCATGGGGTCATGACCGGAGATGACTGGATCGGCGCCATCGACCAGGTTGCCGCGCTCGGCACCAACTTCGTACAGTTCATCGGCGGTTGTCGCCGCAGTGGCCGTGTCCCATGCAGGTCGTGTTGCTATTTGCAGGGCTCGGCTGGCCGCTGGCGTCTCGGATCGAGAGCGTCCGCACGTCTCAATCAGGCCGATGAGATCTTAGCGAACACCTCGAAGCTCACGCTCCCAATCAGCTCTGGCCAGCGCGTACTCGACCACGCCGTGCTCGAAGCCTTCGATGGCGTCCAGTCCGTCGCGGTGGAAGGTGCGTATGAGTCTCAGGCCGACTTTCTCCATCACGCGCCGGGAGCCGAGATTGACCGTCATCGTCTCTGCGACCACCCGTTCCACCCCCAACTCGGTGAAACCCTTGCGGATCAGCGCACGCGACCCCTCGGTGGCGTAGCCCTTGCCCCAGGCCGACCTGCGTAGCCGATAGCCGATCTCGATCTCGCCGTCACGTGGTGCGTTCTTGCCCGGTCGGAAGTGGAACCAGCCCAGAAACCGTCCGGTGGCCTTCTCCTCCGCCGCCCAGAACCCGAAACCTTCGAATCGCTCGTAGTAGCCGAAGAGCACTGGCAGGACCCGGCCGCGGATCTCCTCGCGGGGAGTCGGCTTGCCGCCGCTGAGGAAGCGCATGACCTCAGGATCACTGTCGAGTTCAACCAGGTTGTCCTCGTCAGCATCGGTGAAACGGCGCAGCGTCAGGCGGTTGGTCTCCAGGAAGATCGACATTCCTCGATTGTCGCATTTCCGAGACTGCGTGGTTGCGCACCGAAGGTTCGGTCGGGACGCTGTGGTTGGCGGTGGCGCCCGAGTGTCAAGAAAGCGATCAGCAGGGCCAGTGACCTGCTCGCCTCCGGGCCGTAGTTCCCGAACCTTGTCTGTATGGTCCGCTGAACGTTCTCGCTGGCAGCCAGGCGCTCCTTGAGCGCGGCCTTGTCGGCTTTGAGCCGGGTGATCTGCGCGTCTCGCGGGTCGGGGATCTCTCCGGCTTCCTGCAGGCCCGACAGACGGCGTTGGAACTCTTCGGCGAGGTGTTGGCAGGGGCCGGGCCGGTCCCCTCGGCGTACAAGCCGGTGCGGGTCACGCCTGCCTGGGCGGCGAGGGTTTTCAGATCACATCGCCCGCCGGCGGGATCTCGCCACGGAGCAGCCGATCCATGGCAGCTCGGATCGCTGCTTCGTTGCGTTGTTGAGCTTCGGCGTTGAAGCGCCCCATGCGCCATCGCGGCAGGTGTGGTGGCCGGTGCCGGCGTAGGTGGGCGAGTCGAGTTCGGTGCCGTACGGGACGGACCGGTTGTGGACCCATGCCTCCTTGATGGCGGAGCCGCCGTGCTCTTGCCAGCGCGCGGCCGCAGGCCGATCCTGGAACGGGGCCAGGCGACCGGCGGGGGACGAATCATGTCTCGACACACAGCATCCGTAGTCGTCACCTGCGTCCTGATCGGTGGCCTGATCTCGGGCTGCGACCAGAGCGACTGCGCCCCGAAGGCGATCGCCGGCGTCTACGAGGCCTATTCGCCCATCGTCCTGGCCGTCCTGCCCGAGGTGGTGCCGAAGACGATCCCGGGAATCGCGGTCAGTCTCGGCCTGTTCGCCGCGGATGCCCTGGCGCGATACCTCATCGAGCACGCGGTGCCGAAGGACAAGACGTGGCTGCTGATCGAGCAGACGCTCCACGGGCAGCGGAAGACGAGCGTGTTCGAGCTCGCCACCGATCACGAGCTCAAGGTCAGCGTGAACGGCGCACAGCTCAAGCACGTGGACCTCTACGTCAAGGAGCGGCAGATCAAGGTGATCATCCCGCGCGGGACCGCGGCGGAGGTCACGGTCACCGACGCCGGGAACGGCGACGAGGTCGCACTACGCGGCACCGTCCCTGGCGACCTCGACGGCTCCCTCGACCTCGACACCGGCCGCATCTCCCCGGACGACTCGCCCGGGGCCCGCGCGGCGGACATCCAGGTCAAGACGTTCGGCTTCGACATAGGTCCGAAGCTGGTCAACGGGGCGACGGCCACGCGGTTCACCGGGACCGGTCGGCCGACGCTGCACGCCTGCATGTCCATGCCCTCCACGGCCTGGACAAGCGCGTTCCAGGACTGGCAGACAGGAGCCCAGGACCGCTCCTGGTGCGTCAGGACCAACGCCGGGCACTACGGCCTCGCCGTCCCGAAACAGACCGGCGTCTTTTGGATCGGCTCCGCCGCGGACGTCGGTGCCGTCTCCTACCTGCTCTGGGCCCAGCCCGGCCTACCCGCGGCCCCTGCCACCGCCGTTCCCGCAGCGCGGATCGACGGGTGCTGACCCGGGCATGAGCGCACGGCGGCGGCCGTCGTCCGGCGGGAAGGCCCGCACCGGCCCCGCGGCGGCCCTCGATGGAGTGGACCCTAGGTGTGCCATCTCGTGAGGTTGGTGACGCCCGAGCTGTCTCGCGTGGGCGTCCCATACGGCCCGGGAATGTGGCAAGCCAGGCACTCCATCCGGCCTCGCGACCTGGTAGCCACAGCGGGTTGACGCGGTCGCGGCCGTCGTGCACCTCGTCGTCGGGCACTACGACGGACAGGGCCGGGGCCTCGGAGGAGGCCGCGGCCCACTCCCGGCCGCCCGGGCGCCCGGTGACGTCGGCCATCGGCCGCTGTTATGAAGCCCTCACGTGCCTGGCGATGGCGGGCTTGTACGCACGCCGTCGCTGCCGTTCGGGTCAGGCGTCGCCGCCTTCGGATTTGTCGGTGCTGTCGAGGCAAAGGATGAGGCCGGAGGTATTGCCGAGCCAGATCGAGGGATCGCCCTTCAGGGCGATGTAGCTGGCCTGTGAGCCGAGAACGCCCTTGACGGTGACGCGGACCTCTGCGAGATGCCACATGTCGGTGTCGGGGTTCACGCGGATGTAGACGTCGCGCTTGAGCAGGTCCTTGAAGAACAGTTTCGGGTTGGCGGGGTTGTTGTAGTCGGGCGACTCGATGTTGTGCGCAGGGCCGAAGGTGTAGTGGTCGTGCTGCCCGGCTCGCCGTCGTCGACGCTTGGGAGGTCGAGACAGAATTCGCGTCCGGCGATTCCGAGGTATGCCTGACCGTTGAAGCCGCCGTAATAGTTGGCGTCGTCGGGGCCAGTGCGAATGTGGGCGTCGATGCTCTCGATGGGATCATTCGGGTTGACGGGGGCCATGGGCGATCCTTCCATCGCCGATTACTTTCCGGAGTCATTTGACTCCATAGAGTAATAATCGACTCGGGGAGCGGTAACCCGGAAGAGTCCCAAAGCGGCCGGATTTTCCTGGACGGCAAGGATTTTGGAGATCACTAACGCTGTAACCGACCCACCGGACCTCGCACCGGACCACGCGCCGGTTCACCCCCAGTGCTGGGACAGGAGCAGCACGCCTGTCCGATCGAGAACGATGGCGCACTGCCACCCGATGAACGTTTCTGATCAGGACACTCTATGAGCGACTCATCGCAACCGAATGAGCACTTAGGGTCGACCGTGGGACGGTTGCTACAGGAAATCGAGACGTCGTGCGGCGACTGCGGCGGGTCGGGGCGGCGCGAGCCTGTGGCATGGATCCGATGGAACCAGACATGGGCGTTTCTGGTGGCTCGCGCGCGTGAGGAGCGGGAGAAGGCGGGCATGCCGCCCCGCCAGTGGGTGACGGGCTTGGAGAACGTTGTCGGCATCCACGGCGCGGGGCCGACGCCTCCTCCGGAGAAGGTCCCGGCCGAGGTGGCGGCAGCCGAAAAGGCCTGCGCAGGAGTCGGCTTATGCCTCACCGAGGATGGGCAGCGTCTGGCCAAGGTTTTGGAGAGGTACGGCTTCATCCGCACAAGGGAGCCTCGCTCGACCCCGCCACCGCCCGAGCCGCCGTCTCGACCTCCGAACGAAACTTACGGGCAGCATGAGATGAGCACCGGAAACGTCAGGCTGAGCCGTAGGGGTCAGCGCACGGCCGACGTTGAATCCTGGCGACGGCGTCGGCGATCCAGCCGGGCACGTGACGCCCGGTTGCAAGGACCGGGCTGATGGTCGTCGGCAGGTTGGCGGCAACGATTCCGGCGTCGCGCAGGTCCGCGGCGACTCGGCCTGTCGTTAACGAAGCGGCCACGCAGTACATTCGGGGCCGTTAGCCCTGATCAGCACACATGTAGATCAACGAGCCCGGCGACGGGCCGCCGGATCGTGCTCGGCGGGGATGCGGGCGGAGGTTTCTTCGCCGAAGCGGACGTAGTGGCCGAAGCTGGACAGGTGCTGGCCGCAGGACTTGGCCTGGAGTTCGGAGGCGGTGCGGCCGGCGGCGGCCAGATGGGGCAGCGCGCTGTGCCGCAGCTGGTGCAGGGTCCAGCCGTCGCCGTGCGGGTCGAGTTCGGCTGAGGCGGTCGGCGACGCTCCCCGAACTGGGCGGTGATGGACATGCCCCCGACCTGAGCTGGCAATCCATCCACCGAGCGAGTCAGGCCAGGGCGGCTAGTGCCTCCTCCAGGCTGTCATACACCGGCACGACCTTGGCCAGGCCGGTGATCCACATGACCCTGAGGCGGGCATATTCGACGCCGATGAGGGCGAAGGCGCCGCCGGTGGCCTGACTGGCCTGCCAATGGTGGATGATCAGACCCAGCGCGCGGGAGTCCATGAACGTCACCCCGGACAGATCCAGGATCATCGACGGCCCGGCCCGCGACAGGCACTCGGCGAACTGCTCACGCCGGGTAGCGTCCAGGTACCCCTCGACGGTGATCACCATGATGGGGCCGGCGAAGGACGACGTCAGGCGCAACGTCGCAGCATCCCGATCGTCGGCGGATGTCGTCACGGCGTCATCGTATGCGCGCCCGGGGTGCGCTGAACGCCCGCGGAGGTCTCTGTTCGAGCTCAAGCGGCCGCGCCGCGCCGCTGTGGGGACGCCGGCACTTGGCTGTATGAACGGCACCGGCTTTCGCCGGTGCGGCTGGCCAGGAGTTTCGGCAGGCGATCTCTCAGGTAGGGCAGGACGCTGCCCTTTGCTCTCGTACTTGGTCTGCCCCCTTGTGCGCCCCAGCTTGGTCATCCCCGCCTAGCAGTCACCACCCCCTTCAAGCGCTTCTGTTCCGGCCTCCTACTCGCCCCCGTCTCCGCCATCGCCAAATCCCCCGTCTCCACTTCTCCCGCCTCCGTCATACCCAGCGCCTCCGTGGCGGTCGGCACTCCCGCCTTGGCCAGCACTTCCGTCCGGAGAGTCACGAAACACGAACGCGATGAGCAGGCAGGTTAGGAAGATGCCGAGCGAGAGGGCCCAAAGTCCGACCGCATCGCTACTGACCGTCAAAAAGAGCACAAAAGCTCCCATAAGCGTCAAAGCGACTTTCGTACTCGGACGCACGACGACCTCCTTGTTTCCGAGGAACCTCACCATTTCTCGCTGAAAGCAATGAAGTCAATACACCTCATTCGCCGTGGCGAGGGCGGGCCTGGAGTTGGTGGTCTGGAACCCGCGGTGGATCATCCCGGGACCGACGCCGATGTCGCCGTGGCGTTCGCCTTATCGTGGTCGCGAAGCATGCGCAGGACGGTGGCCGGTGAGGGGTGTCGGCCCTTCTTATTGCCCTTGGCGATAACGAGGCGGGCGGCGATGTCGTACAGGCTGTGGTCCTGGCCGCGCAGGCGCAGGGCCATGAACAGCAGGGCCTCGTCGGTGACGGCGCCGCCGATGGTCTTGCCGCGCGGGGTGCAGGCGGATTCGTGGCCTTCCAGGCTGCGATCGCAGATGTACTCGCGTTCCATCCCCGACAGAGCCGCAAGCACGGTGAACACCACGCCGGACGGGTCATGGCTGCTTTGCAGTTCGCCGGTGAGGAATTCCAGGCCGATGCCGGCAGCAGCGTCCCTCAGGTCAACGCCGCACCGTCGGCGAGCATTCTGCTGTGCACCGCGGGTCTGGGCACCGTCTCCAGCATCTACTCCACCGTTCACCCTGACGATCACCTGACAGGCCGGGGCGAGCACGCTATTTATGGCAAACTCCGCCCCCCACTCTCCCTCACATTGCCGGCGGGTAGAGCGCCGCTCCGTTTCAGGGGGCGTTCACTTGTCGGTGAGTTCTGGCACCACCCCGCGCGGGCCGCCCGCGCTCGCCGACGCCACCGCGCCGCCCGCTCGCGGGCGGCCTCCAGACGCTCGGCAGCCCGCTCTGCTGCGCCCCGCGCGTTCTGTGCCCGCTCTGCGGCGTGCGCGACGCGGCGCCGGTACTCCTCGACATCGGTCCACCACTGGCCCCGGGAGGCGTCCACCGGCCCAGTGTGCGCCCCTTCGGCCATTTTGTCCCCGCTTCCGTCACTCGCGGGGCGGGGCTCGCATATGACGGCAGCGTCTAGTTGCGGGGGTTCGCGCCGGGGTTGTAGGGGTCCTCCCACTCCAGCACGGCCGGGCGTGCCATTACCGGGTCATACGGCCCTGCCTTGGCACATCCCTCCGGCGGGCAATAGTGATGCGGACTGAACCGCTCCCAGAGAGGGCGGCCTCCCTCCGTCAGGTCCGGGCAGGCCACTGGCGCGCCGGTGCGGGCGTCGGTGCAGCCGGGTGGAGGGGCAGCGGCCCGCACGGTGGCGGACGACGCGGGCGGCGTGGCGGCCAGTAGGGCGGCGGCGGCCGGGGCCAGGAGAAGACGACGCATGACGGTGCTCCCTTCCAGGGCGGACAGGTCCGCCTCAGGAGATAGCCACCCGCCGTGAACACGGAACGTAACCAATTGCTACATTGTGTTGTTTTCGCAGATAAGACGTAGCGGGCAGACCATCATCAACGCCACGGCAGCCCCCCGCGCGGATCGCCCACGCCCAGTTCCACGCCCTGGCAGGCATCATCAGCGAGCACTCCATCGGATATCGGCTGTAGTCCGGAATCCTGGCAACTCGAGATCGCCGACCGTCTGAAGGGCATCGAGAAGACCATGGACCACATGGACATCAAGGTGAATCGCCCCGGGTTCGGTGGAGACTTTGGAGTGCAGGCCCGGCGGGTTGCGCACTGCTGGGCTCCTGGAATGACAGAACAAGCCTCTGTCGTTTCAACTGAGTGAGCAGGCGACCCCTTGGAGTGAGGTGTAGCGGGATCATGCGAGCCATGCGCTTGACCACGAGGCCCGGCCACCGCCTGGACGTGGGTCTGATCCTGATCGCCTGCCTGTGGCTGCTTGCCACGCCTTTGCTGTTGTTTCTCGCTCTCGCGTTTGGGTTCTTTGTCGATGAGGCCGGTCCGGCGGACGAGGGAGCCGCCGACGTATTCGACGTAGCCACCTGCCTGTTCGGTCTGGGGCTACCGTTGGCTGGGATGATCACCGCTGTGGTAGGCAGAAGGCCAGTGGCCGCCGGGCTCTTCGCGGTGAGCACTGTTCTGTTCTTCCTGCTTGTCCAGCAGATCCAATGGTTCCCGCTGAGCTGGTGATCCAGCACCGCAGCGGGTTAGGCCTGGGCGGCCAGCGCTTCCTGCAGGCTGTCCTACAGCGGCATGACCTCGGCCAGGCCGGTGAGCCACATGATCGTGAGGCGGGTGTAGTCGGCGTCGATGAGGGCGAAGGCGCCGCTTGTGTCGCACACGGTACCCATCGGAAACCACCGACGAAGAATGCGCTCCACTGCCGGTCGAGGTTGAGGCTGTAGCGGTTGCGCCGCCCGATGCGCTCGCGGGTCAGATAGCCGGCTTCGTAGAGATCGCGCACGATGTTCTGCGCGGTGCGTTCGGTGATGCCGATGCTGGCGGCGATGTCGCGCATCCGGACGCCGGGGTCGCGAGCGATCTCGATCAGGACCCGCGCGTGGTGAGTGAGGAAGGTCGCCCTTCTTCCTCGAAGGCTGGTGCAGACCCGGGAGGACGAAACTTCATGCCGGAATGTATGGCGAACCGACTTTCGTGTATTGCATCTCGGGCTTACCCTTTCAGGTAACGGCGGTGACGTCCACCGCCGCCCCCAGGTGGTCACGAGCGAGGAAAGGGCCATGTCCATCACCATTGCGTCCGCCGCCGACCGGCTGACCCAAGGCGGAGCCCCATGACCCCCCTAAGCCTGGAGCGCCGGCCCTTGACCGGCGCGAGGCTGATCACGGTGACCGGCGAGCTGGATGCCAGCAACGCCGACTGGTTCACCTCCCAGATCGAGCACGGTGTGCAGCCGCGCGTGCCGACGATACTGGACCTGCGCGGGCTGACCTTCATGGACAGCAGCGGCCTGCGCGTGCTGCTGCGCCTCAACGCGGCCACGCCCCTACATCTGGTCGCGGTGCACGACGTGCCCGCCCGGCTGTTGCAGATCACCGGCGTGTGGCAGGCGATGACCGTTCACGACCAGGTGGAGCAGGCGATCGCCGCCGCGCAGGCCATCGACGACGCCTCTTCCGCTGAGCCCGCATAGCCGGGGCCCAGCAGGGCGATCCCACCGACAGTGCCGCCTGTTCATTTGAGCGTTCTCCGCTTCGCCTAGCCGATCAAAGAGGATTCGATGTCCGCACTCCAGATGCACCACCAGCACCTCACCGGCGTCACCGTGATCACGCTGGCCGGAGAGATCGACCTGGCCGGCACGCCACAGCTCCACCACTTCATCGGCAAAGCCCGCCAGACACCCGCCGATCACCTGGTGTTCGACATGGCCGAAGTGACCTTCATGGACAGCAGCGGCCTACGCGTCCTGCTGGACGCCTTCGCCTACGCCCAGCAACACGGCGGCACCGTCCACCTGACCGCCCTACAGGGCCCACCGGCCCGCCTGATCGAGATCACCAAGGTAGGGCAACACCTTCGCGTGCACACCAGTACCGACATCGCCCTGGCCACCATCCTCACCGCCCTAGACCTGTCGCCCGCCACCCACCGGCAGTGAGCCCGGCTCCTCCCCCATCCTCCCGGCAACAACCGTTCTCGCGACAACCCACGCGGTCAGGCAACGAACCCAGGAGGGCGCTTGATCATGCCCGGCCGGCGATTCCTTTTCAAAGCCGGCTTATGCCCGATGAATGTCCGGTTGCTGACCTGTCTCGCCTATATGGGGACGCACATACTCAGGCCATGAAACCGACGATGCGGGGCTACCCGGCAAGTTCCCAGAAAAGAAATCGCCGTATGCGACCACTACGCAGGTTGGTGACGACCGCCGTGGCGAGCACCGCCGTCGTGGCCACGCTGGCCGCGCCGGCCCAGGCCGCCGGGGGGACGAAATACTGCCCGTCGACCAGCGGCGGCGAGCCGTGGTGCACCATGGACCTCTACCCGACCCGCTTTCCCGGCGGAACGATCTCGATCGACGTCGACGTAAGCGGAAACACGCCCGTTCTCACCCGCTGGAATCTCTACATCGACGGCGGAAAAGTCTGCTCGGCGGAATTCCTCCACAGCGACCCGCCTCGCTCGTGGGTGTGCAGAAACGTCCGGGCCGGGGTCCCCACACTCGACGCGGGACGGGCGATCGGCGCATGGGCACGGCTGGGGCTTCGCTGGTGATTCCCGTTTCCACGAAAGGTCTGACGACGATGAGACTGCCGACAAAACTGGTGGCGCTCGCGGGCGCCGCCATCATGCTCAGCGCTGCGCCGCTCACGGCGGCCCAAGCCTCGACGTCCACGGTGGCCGCCGCCGACTGCACCATCACCCCGCACGCCGACTGGCGACCGGCCGAGGTGCATGTCCGATGCCGTACGACCGGGCCGTTCAAGGCGATCGCCCTCTGCACCAGCAAGTGGTACAAGGACAAGTGGTTCGAGTCGCCCTGGACCAGCGCCGGCTCGACCGCGCAGGTCGCGTGCCCTCTCACCGACACCCTGACGGGCTGGGGCAAGCAGGGCGGCGGCAGCGCCTGACATCCGATACAGCGTCCTGGTGGCTGCTCGGGTGTCATCCCTCGTAATTCTGGGCCGGCCACCCCGCATCGCCGGGTGCGGGGCGGCGGGTGGCGGGACGGTCAGAAGTAGTTGGGGGTGAGGTCCGTGGTGGGCCAGGTCGTCACGGCGCCGGTCGCCTGGCCGAGGATGGGGTCGATGGTGTCGAAGTCGGGCGTGCCCGTCTCCTCCCGCCGGTTGAAGATCGCGCAGTAGCTGACGCCGTTCTGGATCCGCGCGAAGAAGCTGAACGTGCCGGGCAGCGACCCGTTGTGCCAGGTGTTCAGCGTGCCGACGTTGTTGTTGCGGACCTGCCAGCCCAGGCCGTACCACCAGCCGCCCGGCTGCACGCCGATCTCCGGCTGCGCGAACACCTTCGAGATCGACGCCGCGTCGAGCACCGGCCCGGCCCCGTCGAACACGAAGCCCCACTTCACCAGATCGACCGCGGAGGCGAGCCAGCCGCCGTTGGCCCCCTGGTTCGGCATGCTGAAGCCGCCGTAGGGAGAGGGCACGGTCGCGCCCGAGTCGTCCACGACGCTCTTGGAGGTGTACTGCGACACGTACGGCACCTCGGTGGCGTACGCCTGCGAGCGCAGGCTCCTGCCCAGGCGCAGCCGGGTGATCCCGATGGGGTCGAGCAGCCTCTTCTGTACGTAGGTCTGGTATGTCATGCC
This sequence comes from Nonomuraea zeae, assembly GCF_005889725.1. Lineage (GTDB taxonomy): Bacteria > Actinomycetota > Actinomycetes > Streptosporangiales > Streptosporangiaceae > Nonomuraea > Nonomuraea zeae. The sequence continues at coordinate 29,727 of NZ_VCKX01000050.1, read as the reverse complement.
GGAGATCTCCTCCAGCACCCGCGCGGCCAGCAGGTAGCCGTAGTTGCTGTAGACGTACTTGGTGCCCGGCGCGAAGTCCAGCTTCCGGCCGGTCACGTACTTCATGATGTCCTCGCGGTCGATCGGCAAGTACGTGCCCAGGGAGGCCGCGATCGTGGCGTCGTGGAAGAGCGGGTCATAGGTCGTCGTACGGTCCCAGCCGCCGGTGTGCTGGAGCAGCCGCGTCAACGTGACGTCGGCCAGCCGCGAGTCGGCGGTGGTGGACAGCCCGAGTATGGGCGCCACCTTGGCGTTCAGGTCGATGTTCTCGTCCTGGGCCAGCCTGGTCAGCGCGGCGGCCGTCAGGCTCTTGCTGAGGCTGGCGATCCGGAACAGTGAGGTCGGCTGCACGGCGACGGTCGCGCCGTTCTGGACGTACGAGCCGTAGCCGCGGGCGAGCAGGATCTTGCCGTTCTTGGCCACCGCGAGCTGGGCGCACGAGATGTTGCGCTCGGTGATGTACGTCTTCATGGCGGCGTCGAAGCCGGCCAGCTGCGCAGGCACGACCCCGGTCACCGGGATCGCCGCCGCCGCCTCCGCCGCCGCGGACCGGGTACCGAGTACGAGCGCGGGCACCATCCCGGCCCCGGCCTGAAGCACCCGCCGCCTGCTGATCATCGTCACGCGTTCCCCTTTGATCACATCTGTCACAGAGGAGATCTTTACTACCACAGCGAACTCAAGGTCTCTATGGCGGAAAAGGCCTTTGCGTCGGGTCCGGAACCGGCGACGCTAGGTGATCACTGCTCGGGGCGTACAGGTGATGCGAGGCCACTGCCGGGACGGCGGCTCGGCCTTGTCACCGGCGTCAACCTCTGCAGGCTGAAAAGACCTTGGGCAGGCAGCCGAATAGATTAATCCGACTAATCTATTCGGCTCCTCCGGGCCCGCTGATACTGAATCCCGACCGCTCAGCCTCGTCGAGGCGGATCCAGCGATGTCGCAGGTCGCCCGACAGGTGGCGGACCATCCCGCGCCTATGAGCAGGAGGTTTCGCGCAATGACCGTTCTTCGGAAGCTGATCACCGTCGCCGTGGTGAGCGCGGCGACGGCACTGGCCGGAGCCACGGTGGCCTCGGCCGAGTCGTACGCCACCGACCCGCCCGACGTGGTTCCCGTGACGCAGGAGTTCGGGGGCATGGGATCGGGCCCGACCCAGGAAGCCGCCTTGTCCGCCGCCATCGCTGAGGCTGACGCGCAGGCCGCGGCCGCGGGATTCACCTACGACGACTGCAGCATGCTGCAGGACGGGATCATCACGGGCGGAGTACGCCCCGGCTTCCCGGTGCTCTACCACGCCCTGGTGACGCTCAGCTGCCTAGGCTGACCAGGCACGCGGCCGGCCGGGACACCACCGTGCACCCCCGACCAGCCCTGAATCACGGCGCAGATCGTCACCTCGGCGTGCTACACCTCCGCTGTCCTCCCGCCGGACGCCGGCAAGGGCAGGTAGATCATCCGTTTCCCGCAGAATGTCGCAGGGATGATCAAGAATGGTGCGCCATGGGATGGATCAGGATCGCGACGGGCGACGAGCTCACCGTCAAGGGGACGCGGCGGCCGGTGCTCGCCTGCCGGACGGCCGCGGGCCACGTGCCGGCCAAGGTCCCCGCCAACGTCAGGAAGGATCCGGCCGCGGTACGCCTCGCCGCCCTCTGCGACCGGCTCGGCGAGCGCGTGCGGGCGGTGCACGACCAGGTGGAGTCCTGGATGGTGCGCTCGCTCCCCGTCCCGGCCACGGTGTTCGCGGCCGTGTGGGACGACCCGGTGTGGCGCGAGACGCTCACCGACCTGGTCATCGCCCCGATCGTCGACGGCGCGCCCGACCTCGGCCGCTGCGCTCTCCTGCGCGAGGGCGCGTGGACGGGCGCGGACGCCTTCGCGATCCCGCACCCGCTGCTGCTCGGCGACGAGCTGCTCCTCTGGCGGGGACGGCACCTCACGCAGGTGGTCGAGCAGGTGCGCCGCGAGGTGTGGACGCGTCCCGCGAGCATGGACCGTACGTTCGGCGTGGTCGACATCTTCGGATACATGGACGGCCGCTACGAGAGCGGTGCCGCGTTCGAGCGCCGCGTGCACGAGCTGGGCGGGCGCATCAGGGGGGACCGGGCGCGGTTCACCGTGCACGCGCCCGAGCCGCTCGGCATCGAGATCGACCTGCACTGGAGCGGGCCGATGAGCCCGGCCTACCTGGCGTGCCTGAGCTTCACCTCGGGCGGCCGCGAGATCGGCGACATCGCCTGGTCCGAGGGCGTCCGCATTCTCATGGCTCTGTACGCGGACCGCACCGTGGACGAGACGGAGCCGGTGGTGGAGGCGGCCGAGGCCTACTCCTGCTACTGCGACGCCCGCCAAGGCGAGCCCGGAACGGTGGCGCCTTCCGCCATCGCCGACCCGACGCGCGACGTGCTGTTGCGCGCCGGGGCGGTGCTGCCGGGCACGCCCGCCTGCTCAGACGAGGACACGTGCGTCGCCGTCCGCTACGAGCACGCCGTCCTGGACGAGCCGGTCGTCGAGCTCGTCCGCCGCGCGGCCGTCGACGGCGATAAGGCCGAGAAGTCGCTGTACGGCCTGGACCCGATGGCGGAGACCGGCGTCGGCACCGTGCACGCGGGCCCGCTCGGCTTCCTCGCCTCCGCCCTGCGCCGTTACCCGGCGCAGCGCGCCCGCATCCTGGCCGCGCACACCGACCTTCGGGCCGCCCGCGGCCTGGCCGCCCGCAAGCCCGGCCTCGCGCGCACCGCGCTCACCCGTACCGGCGACGACCTGGAGACGCACGCGCCCGAGCTGCTGCCGCCGTTCTACGAGGAGTGCGCGCGGATCCTGGCCGCCGCGGGCAGCGCCCGCTTCGCCGCCGCCTTCTTCGACCAGGCCCGCGCCGCCGAGGAGGCGCACGCGCTGCCGGTCGACGAGGCCGCGCTCGTCGCCACGCACCTCGCCGCGGGACCGGACGCCGCCGGAACAGCCACGCTCAAGAAGCACGGCAAGCGGCTCGCCACCCGCCATCCCGCACCCGGCGCGTACCGCTGGCACCGCAGTCTGCTCACCGAGTGGTGCGAGAAGGTCCCGGACGGCGCGGACGGCGCGCTGGCCCTGGCCGACGGCTGGGCGGCGCTGGCGAAGGCCGCCGGGCACGCGCTCGGCGGGCCCGAGGATGAACGCGCCGTACGTGCCCTGCTGGAGAGCGGCTGCATGGAGTCGGCGCCGCAGGCCCTCTGGAAGTTCGTCCTCGCGTTGCTCGGCCCGATGGCACGGGCGGACGCGGGCATCGGCCGCGCGCTCCTCGGCATCCTGCCGCTGCCCGCCAAGGACACCCCCAAGGCGAAGAACGCGGCAGTGTCGCTCCTCCTCGGCAACCTCGCGAGCGCGGGCCTGACCGCCCCGTTCACCACGTCCCCAGGGCTGGCGGGGGCGGCGGCGAAGGACTGGCTCGGCCGCTTCCTGAAGCTGTACGCGGGGCTCGCGCTCCCCGTCGCCGGCCTCGGCGACCTCTTGCACGACGCCGGTACGCGGCTGCGCGCGGAGGGTCTCACCTGCGACGGCCACGAGGCGGTGCTGGGAGTGGACGAGGACGAGGTCAACCACTGGGAGGAGACCGCCGCCGATCTCCCGCTCCTCGATCTCCTCCTGGATCGCGGCGTCCCGCTCGCGCGGCCCCGGCTGCTGCACACGTTCAAGCTGTACGACCGGCTCGCCTCCGGAGCGGGCACCGACCTGGCCGCCGTCGCCGCCGACCCGGACTGGGCTCCGCTGCTGCGCGACGCGATCGTGGGCAACGTGACCAACCAGCTCAACGTCACCGAGCCCGCCGTCCCGAAGCAGACCGCCCCCGAGACCGTACGAGTCCTGACCTCGACACCGGGAACGGCGCGGATCGTCGCCGCCATCCTGGCCGAGCATGCCGAGCGGGTCCCGGATCACGGCCTTCCGGACGCGCACGCCGCCCTGTGCGACGCCGAACGCTTCACCATCGCCGGAGTCCCCGGCCCCCTCCTGGACAGCGTCCGGACGATCGCGACCGGCACGGACCCGGCCCGCGCCCTCGCCACCACGCTGAGCGGCGGCGTCCTCGACGAGCTGGAGCTGCCCGCCTTCATCCCCGGCCACGTCAACACCATCACCGACTACCTGGAGGAGAGCGGCGCCGACCTGCTCCTGATCGAGTCCGGCCGGCTCTGGGAGCACAAGTTCCGGGCCTCCGTCGTCACAGCGGATGGAGCCGGCCCGTCCCACGGCTTCGGCACGTACGAGCCCGTCTCCAGCCGGTCCCACGAACGGACCGAGGCGCGCGACCTCTACGACCGCTGCCTGATCGTCGTGAACGGCCGGGTGACCGTGCTGGACCACGGCGGCCCGCACTGCCCGCACGACAGCGCGCACCCCGCCGCCCGCCGCGTCGTGCCTGCCGACGGCGAACGGATCGCCTTCCCCGGCGGCGCCGAGGCCACCGTGTGGCGCGGCCAGGGCCGGATCATCGAGCTGCGGGATCCGGCCGGGCGGACCATCGGCCGCTACGTCCGCGGCTGGGGCAGGGTGCCCGAGCACGACGGCGCCGAGAACATCGGCACGGTCGAGCACCACCGCTACGCGTCCGGGACCCGCCTGGTCGCGCCGCCCGGCCGGTGGTCGGCGATGCGGCCGCGCGACCCCGAGGGATCCAGGGCGCTGCGCGCCGTCGACGACAAGAAGGCGCAGGCCCTGATCGACGTCGCGGACGCCGCGCTCGCCGCCGGCCTCATGCGGGTGCTGGACCCCGAGAGCGGGTACGCGGACAAGGACGCCGCCCGCGACGAGCTGGCGGGACGGCTCCGCCCGCTCCTGCCGGAGATCACCGACGAGTCGCTCTGGAAGGGCGTCACGTTCCTGGTGTGGACGGCCGTCGAATGCCGCGAGCGCGCGTTCGCCCTGCTGGCACGCCTGGCGCTGACCCCGCCGCTCCACCTGCGCCCGGCGCCCGCCTCCGCGGCACCCGCCGTCCGGTCCGGGAAGTCCCCCGAGCCGGACGATCCGGGGCCTGAGTCCGCGTACGAGAGGATCGTCCACTTCTCCCGTGCCGCGGTCGATGTGCCGTACGACAAGAAGATCGCGACGTTCGACACCTCGGCCGTCGTGGGGGTCGAGAACACGCTGGGCCGCCTCGGCGCCGCCGTCCTGGGGGCCGCGTGGGGCGACGGCGGCGGGCGCGCGCGACTGCTGAGACTGGCCGCCGTCCCCGAGCTCCTCCGCACCGACGGCACCTGGCACGTCGCCCGGCTGCGCCCGGAGTACGACCTCGGGCAGATCCGCTCGGGCCACGGCCCCATCGCGGCCGCCGCCATCGCCGACTACGAGCAGGTGGGACACGGGTACGCGGTCACGGCGCTCCTCCACACCCCGGACGGCCCCGACCCGCTCCTGTTCACCCGCAACCGCGCCGTCGAGCTGCGGACCTGCCGGGGCTGGGGCGACCCGGACCGGCTCCGGCGGGCGCTCCGCCTGATCGCCGAGAACGGCCCGCCGCCGGTGGACCGGGAGGCGACCGTACGAGCGTTCGCCGAGGCCACCGGCCTCTCACCGGCCCAGTGCCTGATCCTGCTGTCCACCTCGGCCCGCACGCTCTCCTGGCCGGACGGCTGGGCGCGGGGCCGCGTCGCCGCCTTCCGCAAGGCCGACGCCGCCCGCGCCCGCGAACTCGACCTGACCGAGATCGAGCTGCGCATCGCCGCGCTCTCCCTGGAGGCGCTCACCACCACCGACGAGTCGGTCGAAGTCGTCGAGCTGCTCATGCCCGACGACCCGGCCGACCTCTGGCGTACGGGCCCCGACCTGGACCGGGCGGTCGCGTACTGGACGGAACGCCACCCGAGGCTCGCCCCGCTCACCACCAAGCAGTGGGTCACCCTCGCCTCCGGCGCCGAGGACGCCCTGGAGCCGCTGATCGCCCTGCTCGGCGAGCGTCCGTCCGTACCGCCGCTGGGTCACGTCGCCCGCGCTGCGAGGCTCCTGGCCGACCGCCTGCCCAAGGGCCACCCCGCCCGTACGACCGCCGCCGCCCGCCTGCGTGACCTGCACGAACACGTCACCGGCCCGGACACGACCCTGCCCATCGCCGCCGGGGTCACCTCGGTCACCGCCCTGGAACGAGCCGCCGGAGCGAGCGCGGCCCACCTCCCGGGGAGCAGGCTCGCCATCGGCGAAGCCCTCACCCTGGAGCCCGCCGGGGCCGGCTACCGCGTCCACCTCCGCCCGTCCCGCTGGTCCGACCTGGACGCGCTGGCCCCGGCCCTCCGCCGCGGCGGCGCCACCGATGCCGCCCTGGTCATGGAGGACCTGCGCTTCCTCCGTTCGTCCGAGCCGCTGGAGGCCGCGGCCCGGCTGGAGTGACGTTCCCGGAGGTGTACAGGTGGGGCGGCCCGCTCCACCCGGTCGGCGCAAGCGATCAGATTTGTTGATCGATCCTGGCAAATCATGACAAGCCGTCGTACGCTCGCGAGCGGCGGTCGTGATTCCCGGCCGCTCTACTGTTACGGGGAGTACACGTTCATGAGCCGACTTCGGCGTGCCCTGCTCTGCTTACCCATGGCTCTGATCCTGGCCGTGCCGTTCCATGCGAGCCCGGTCCAGGCGGAGCCGCCGCCCCAGCAGGAAGCGGGAGCACTCTCCTACACCGGCAAGCTCACCCTCGACGACCAGGGCAAACTCGGGGTCGAATCCGACCTCAGGAAGACCGGCGGGCGCGAGCCCGACCTGACCTATCGCGACCCGTTCGCCACCGCGGCCGCCTCCGTTCCGCGCACTCCGCCGGCCGAGCCCACCGGGCCCGACGTCGAGGACTGTCTCGACAGCGACGACGCCAGGGACTCGACCGGCCGGGTCTACAACCGGTTCATGTGGTGCCAGCGATACCAGCTCTCCGCGGGCCGCGTGGTCGGCGGCCGGCTGATGTCCACGGTGACCATGGACTTCGACGCCGTCGCCTACGGCCGCGACGACCGCACCCGCGGCGTGACCGTCTTCTTCAAAGCCGGCAAGGCCGTCTACTGGCCCACGACCAAGGGCTACATCCGGCCCGAATCCATGCTCTTCCAGCGCATCAGCTGCCTGGGCGGCGCCAGCGGCTGCGAGCAGAGCTACGCGCACACCGGCAAGCAGCTCAAGGACTGGGACGACGGCTGGACCTCCTGGTCGATCACCTCGCTGCCGACCGTGGGCACCGACCAGATCGCCAGGCACGAATGGGCCTTCGACGGCTACATCATCGACTCCTGGAACGTCACGCTGCCGGGGCTGCCGGCCGAGAAGCACAACATCCGCTGCGACTCGGCCGACTATTTCGGCAAGATGCGGCGCGGCGCGTGCATCTTCGACGACGTGATCCCGCACCTGCAGTACTCGGTCCAGGACACCAGGGTCGCCGAGGTGGCCAGGCACATCCAGTGCGCGCAGGCCGAGCCGTTCTGCGTACGGGACGGGCAGCCGTGGCAGACCTATCCCAAACAGGATGGGATCAAGCTGATCCCGGGCAAGTTCCACCCCGGTAACCGGGACGATCTGCTCGCGCTGCACCGCGTGCCGTACCAGGGGCCGGTGTGGACGGCCAACGGCCGCGAGAAGGACAGGGCGTGCGCGCAGATCCCCAAGAGCGACTACGACACCTCCAAGGGGCAGGAGTGCGACGAGTATCCCTTCGCAACCACCGTTGAGGGCGCGTCCAACCTCAACTGGGAGTTCTCCGTCCTCGGCGTGCAGAAGACCGTGAACGGGTGCGCGGGCAACGCGCTCAAGCGGTACTACCGCGACGACCGGATCCTCTACCACTCCGACGGCTTCTACGTGCACATCAAGGACACCCCGCAGGAGGGCTCCGACGCGTGCGAGGCCGTGCCGCCGGATGAGGACGAGCCTCCGGGCGGTGGCGGCACTCCGCCGGTCAACCTGCCGCCGACCGTCAACGCCGGCCCGGACATCTCCGGCGACGAGGGCGCGTTCATCGCGCTCCAGGGCAGCGCCAGCGACCCCGAATCCGGCACGCCGCACGTGAGCTGGAGCTTCACCCCCGGTCCGGCTGTGGACCCGGGCGCGACCTGCTCCTTCGCCAACGCCAGCAGCGGCGCCACGTCGGTGGCCTGCACCGACGACGGCACGTTCACCGCGACGCTGACGGCCAGCGACGGGATCAACCCGGCGGTGAGCGACAGCGCTACGGTACGGCTCAGCAACGTCGCACCGGCCATGGGCCCGCGCCCGGTGATCGCGGCCGACGACGAACCCACCACTCCAGCGGCCGACGACGAACCCACCACTCCGCCGGACACGCCAGGCATCCACCAGCCCAAGCCGTGGCAGGTGTTCCGCGCGGGCACCCCGGTCAAGCTGCAGGCCGTCTACAGTGAGCCGGGCGCCAACGACACCCACAACTGCGTGACCGACTGGGACGACGGCACCAGCAGCACCTACGCCGGAGCCGACCTGACCTGCGAGAGCACGCACACCTACGCCCACCCGGGCATGTACACGATCAAGACCGAGGTAACCGACGACGACACCGGCACCGACCTCAAGGACGTCATGGTGATCGTCTACGATCCGGAAGCCGGGTTCGCCACCGCGGGCGGCCAGCTCGCCACCCCGGACGGCAAGGCGCACGTCCAGTTCAACCCGAAGTACCTGCCACACGACGAGGGCCCCGCCCCGTCGAACGGCAAGCTCTCCTATCGGGTGCAACAGGGCATCGACGTGGACTCGGCGTCGCTGGAGTGGCTGGTCGTCACGCCGGACGACAAGATCGCCTTCAAGGGCGAGACCTCGGATGGCCGCGGCTTCGTCGCCTACGCCTACGACGGCTCACCCGACGCATTCCGTGTGGTCGTCTGGCCGCTGTCGGCAGGCGCCTACCCCGAGTCGTCGGTGGACTACGACAACGTCAAGGGAGCGAGCTACGACCTGGACGCCGCACGCCCGCAGGAACTGGCGAACGGCTCGGTCCAGGCGCATAACTAGTAACCATGGCTAACCTGCTGAACCGGCTGGAGACCACGGTCCTGGTGGACCACCAGAGCTTCGACCTGCTCGACGATGGTGGCCCCCAGGAGGCCGTGCCGGTCTTCGGCGACCCGTCCCGCTGGCTGTTCACCGGGCGCAACGTCATCACGGTGGTCAGCCAGGACGGGTCGCCGCACGAAGCGGCGGTCGTGGTCGAACTGTGGGACGCGCCCCCTCCGGGGCCGTCACAGGACGAGGCGCTGGTACGGCTGGATAGCGGGGAGCTGGAGGTCAACCCCTTGGTCGAGCCGGACGCGCCCTGGCTCGACCTCGGCGGCCCGGGGACCTACCGCCTGCGGGCCCGCCGGACCGGCGACCGGTCCTACCTTTTCCAGCTCTGGCCCGTGGCGGGCTCGGGAGAGGCGGGGAACGGTACACCGGGCGGCTGACCATGTGACGCATGACCGGAGTACCTCTCCGCCCTGACCGACGCCAACCGCGGGTTCCTGACCTGGGCGCAGGTCCGATCCCCCGTACCACCACTGTCCTCTTCGCAGCGGACACCCTTTACGGTGGTCCCCATGAACATCTGCGTCTTCCTGTCCGCCGCCGACCTGTCCGAGATCTACACCCGGCCTGCCCGCGAGTTCGCCGAGCTGATCGGGAAGGGCGGGCACACGCTCGTGTGGGGCGGTTCGGACGTGGGTCTGATGAAGGTGCTGGCCGACGGGGTGCACGAGGCCGGCGGGCGGTTGACGGGCGTCTCGGTGGAGTTCCTGGTCGACAAGGCGCGCCGCGGCGTGGACGACATGATCGTCGCCGCCGACCTCGCCGAGCGTAAGAGGCTGCTGCTGGACAAGGCCGACGCCGTGGTCATCATGGTGGGCGGCACCGGCACGCTGGACGAGGCCACCGAGATCCTGGAGCTGAAGAAGCACGGGCGGACGGAGAAGCCCGTCGTGCTGCTGAACACAGCGGGCTTCTACGACGGGCTCAAGCTCCAGTTCCAGCGGATGGAGTCCGAGGGATTCCTCCCGCGCCCCCTCACCGACCTGGTCTTCTTCGCCGAGGAACCCGTGGGGGCGATGGCCTACCTGGAGGAGTCGCTCGGCATCCACTGACCGCCGGAAAGGCCAGGCGGCCGAGCGCCCGCGCGGGCTCGTTCATCCATGGAGCTCTCGGCGCGAGGTTGCGGGCAAGCGCAGGTCAGCCCTCGGTGACCCAGTCCATGTGCTCGATCCAGTGGTCGAGCAGCGCCCGATCCCCCTGCAACTCCAGCGTGGGAGCCGCATCCAGCGGGCGGCGCCTGCTGATCACGAGCAGGAGCTCGACGGCCGAGCCGCGTACCACGACGTCCGCCTCGGTGTGCGTGCGCTCCAGCACCACCATGTCCGGTTCCCGGCGTGCCACCCACTCCCCTGGCGCGTCGGTTGCGTGGAAATGCAGAGTCTGACCGCTCCCGCGCATCACATCGGCGAAGCCCGGCTTGTTCTCCCAGTAGCCGCGGGAAGTCATCGTGTCCAGCCAGTCGTCGAGGGCCGCGACGGCAAGCTCCGGCGCCAGCTCGTACGGCAGGCCGAGCGCCGCAGCTGCGTCCGCGCGATGCACGCAAGCCTCGCCGAGCAGCCGACGTGACCAGAACGGCACGCCTGCGGCGCCGCCGGACGGATCCCACACCGGCGTGTCATCGGTGACCGCGGCGAACGCCTGTCGCGCCTCGGCCGCGCCGTCGCTCAGCCAATCGCGCCACTGACCCGAATCGGCCGGACCCGGAACGTAGCCGGCGAACGCCCTGCTCGGCTCGGTCATCTGCTCACTCACGAGCATGGTGACCATCCGCTGGGTCCCGCCGACATGGTCGACAAGATCGGCCAGCGTCCACTTCGGACAGGTCGGCACCGGGGTCGCCGCGTCCCTGCCGTGCACCCAATCGGCTAACGTGCTCGTCTGCTCGACAACGGCCTTCAAGTACGCGGATGGGTCCATCGCTGCACCTCCAAGTGCTTTGTGGTCTTCCCGAAGTTCGCGGGCCGGGTCACTCGCTGCCGAGCGTAGCCGGAGCCGTTGATTTGCGGGCTGTTCCGGTGGCGAGGACCAAGACGCAGGGGGCTCGACCTGGCGCTCGCCGACTCGGTCGTTCTCGTGAGGAATCGTCAACTACCTGTGTATCGGTGAGTGCGGCCGGACTTCCCAGGCCGGCCGTTGGAGCTGATCGTTGTACACGACGATGTCGGCGTGGTCGGTCGGGCGGGCTGTGGCGAAGTAGAGCTCTTGGGAGGGGATATAGCGGTCGCGCCAGGACCGTTCGATTTCGGCGGTGCCGGCGGTGGACCCGGCCGGCGCTGTGCCTCGGTCCCGGGCGCGATCCACCGTCCGCTCGAACGCGACGGACACGAAGATCCGCAGGTCCCACCGCTCGATGAGCTCTGGGCGCAGGAGGAAGACGCCGTCGAAGAGCAGCACGGCGTCTGCGGGAGCGGTCGTGGAGGGCGGGGACGACGGGGTGTCGGTGTCTCTGTCGTAGACCGCGTGCTGGAACCTTCGGTCTCCGCCTGGGCCCAGCGGATCGAGCAGGACCCGGCACAGTGCGGCGCGGTCGTGGGCGTCGAAGTAGCAGCCTTCGGCCGAGTACTGGCCGCGTCGGTAGCGCTGCGCACGGGGGAAGAGGAAGTCGTCGATGGTCGCGCGGATGACGTCGCGATCCTGCGCGCGCAGGGCGACGGCGAGCTCGTCGGCCAGCGTGGTCTTGCCGGCGGCGGGCGGCCCGTCGATGGCGACCCGCAGCGGGTGCGCGGTCGTGACGGACCTGATCGCCTCGGCCAGCCGGCTGATGAGCTCGCCGCGGGTGCCTTGGTCCATTGCTGCCTCTCTCCCGGTGTCTCTGTCTGGCACCGCAGGTCAGGCTGCGGCTGCCGGCTCGCGTACGACGAGGTCAGCACCTCGCGAGGCTGGAGATCGGGTGCGCGCGGAGACCGGCCTGGTTGCCGTCATGACCGATCCTGCGAGACTTCCCCGAACTTGAAGCACCCGAACTTGAGGAATATCGAATGACCGACGTGATCATCGTGGGCGCCGGCCCGGCAGGTCTCATGCTGGCCGCCGAAACTGCGCCTGGCCGGCGTGCGACCGCTGGTCCTGGAGCGCAAGCCGCAACGCCGGGACACCCCGAAGGCCGGCGGTCTCGGCGGCCAGATCCTGGAGCTGCTTCGCTACCGGGGCCTGCTGGAACGATTCCGAGCAGCCTGCACCGACCCTGTCCTGGCTCCCCGGTTCCCGTTCGGCGGTGTGCATCTGGACCTCACCCAGCTGGCGGATCCCCCGATGCACGCCCTGCCGCTCCCGCAACAGCTGCTGGAGCGGCTGCTCGACGAACGCGCCGACGAACTCGGCATCGACATCCGCCGCGGGCACGAGGTGATCGACGTCAGCCAGGACGATGCCGCCGTGATCGTGGAGGTGCGGGGTCCGGACGGGCCGTACCAGGTCACCCCCCGCTACCTCGTGGGCTGTGACGGCGCACGCAGCCGGGTCCGTGACTGGGCCGGCATTCCGTTCCCCGGCACCGCCTATCCGGAGGTCAACCGGCTGGCTCAGGTCACCTTGCCCGATGAGGTGACCGTGCTCGGCAACGGCGATCTCAGCGGCCCGGGCTTCGGCACGATCCGCGCGGGTTTCACCCCGCGTGCTCGGCGTGCACCTGCCGGTAGGAGAGGCGAGCCGGCTGTCGCGGTTCACCTTCAAGGCCCGCCAGGCCGAACGCTACCGCCACGGGCGGATCCTGCTGGCCGGTGATGCGGCGCATCTGTTCCCCGCCACCGGGGTGGCACTCAACGCCGGCCTGCTGGACGCGGTCAACCTGGCCTGGAAGCTGGCCGCCGACGTCCACGGCTGGGCGCCGGCCGGCCTGCTGGACACCTACCACGACGAACGCCACCTCGCCGGCGCCCGCACCATGCTGCACACCCGAGCCCAGGTGGCGCTGCGGCGCGGGCACGACCCCGCCGCCGAAGCGCTCCGCGAGGTCTTCCAGGAGCTGCTCATCGACGAGCAGCCGCTGCGCCGGATGGGCGCGCTCGTCGCCGGCTCCGACATCCGTTACCCGATGCCGGGCTCCGGCGGGCACGCGCTGGCCGGTACCTTCGCCCCCGACCTCACCCTGCACACCGACCAGGGCATCGCCAGCGTCGCCGAGCTCATGCACGCCGCCCGGCCCGTCCTCCTCGACCTCGCCGACCGCCCGGACCTCCGCCGGACCGCTCGTGAATGGGACGATCGCGTCGTCATCCACACCGCCAAGACCGATCACCGCCCGGCCGACGCCCTGCTGATCCGCCCGGACGCCCACATCGCCTGGGCCGCATCCATCGACGAACCCGCCGACACCGCCACGCCGGCGCTGCGAGAAGCACTCTCCGGCTGGTTCGGCACACCCCGGTAATCCCCCGGCCATCGTTCGGCCGTGCGAAGAAGGCGAGTGGCAGGGGGATCGATCTTCCGGCGGTTCCGAAGCGGCTCAGTTGGCGCGGGCCGGGTCGGCCGGGTAGACCCCGAGGATCTTCACGCCCGTGGTGAAGAACGCCAGCTCCTCCAGCGCGTTCTTCAGGCCGGGATCCTCGGGGTGCCCGTCGACCTCGGCGAGGAACTGGGTGGCCGTGAAGTGGCCGCCGACCATGTAGCTCTCCAGCTTGGTCATGTTGATGCCGTTGGTCGCGAACCCGCCGAGCGCCTTGTAGAGCGCGGCCGGCAGGTTGCGGACGTTGAAGACGAACGAGGTGACCACCGGGCCCCGCCCGCGCGGTGCCTGCACGAAGTCCGGGCTGAGCACCACGAATCGGGTGGTGTTGTGTTCCTCGTCCTCGACGTCGCGGGCGAGGATGTGCAGGCCGTAGATCTCCGCCGCGAGCGGCGGCGCGATCGCCGCCTGGGTCGGGTCGTCCGCCTCGGCCACCTCGCGCGCGGCGCCGGCGGTGTCACCGGCGATCACCGGCACCAGGCCGTGCTCGCGGATGATCCGGCGGCACTGGCCGAGGGCGTGCACGTGGCTGTGCACGGTCTTGATCGTGTCCAGGCTCGCGCCCGGCGGCGCCATCAGGTTGAACTGGATGCGCAGGAAGTGCTCGCCGATGATGTGCAGGTCCGAGGTCGGCAGGAAGTGGTGGATGTCGGCGACCCGGCCGGCGATCGAGTTGTCGATCGGGATCATCGCCAGCTCGGCCTTCCCGTTCTCCACCACCGCGAACACGTCCTCGAAGGACGCGCACGGCACCGTATGCCAGTCGGGGTAGTGGTGCTTGCACACCATGTGGGAGTTCGAGCCGGGCTCACCCTGGTAGGCGATACGTCGTGCGGTCACCCCGGCATTTTTCCATGCGGCCGGGTGCGGCTCGTCCGGCGACGGTCCGTGTCGCCCGCCAGGCTCGTGGCCGCGTCCCGGGGCGTACGCGCTCGATCTCCCACCCCCGGGGCGTGGCCTTGACCGGCATGAACGCGGCGACCCGGTTCGGTCAGCGGGCGTCGACCGCCTCCGGTGTGGCGCGCGCTGGGACTGCGCCTGCTGGAAATCCCGCTGCCGCTGCCACCACTGGCGATTCGGCATGGCCTGGCATCCACGCCGCACCGCAGATGGTGGACAGCACCTGCAGCTTCTCGTAGCTCTCGCTGCCGGGAACGGCGGTGTAGACGAGCAGCGCGTGAGCCTGGCCTGGGTCGCTCAGCCGCTGGCAGGTGAGCTAACTGACCAAGACGGCCGTCCCGGCCGCTTGACCCGGTGGCGCCGTACCCTGAGCCGCGCCGGCCTCCCGTGCCCTTCACGGGTAGGAGCACGGCTCCATCCGAAGGAGGATGCGCGTGGTGCCGGGCCGCTGTCAGAGTCGAAGGCAGGTGGCCGCTGGCCGCCCCGATCCGGAAGGACTCCAGCAGTGTCATCCAGGCACACCAGGGTGGTGCGGGGTTCGGCGCTGATCGCGGGCCTCGCGCTCGCGGGCGGGCTCATCGCGACCGCTCCCGCCGCGGCGGCGGAGCAGGCCAAGCTCAGCGCGCCGGCCTTGACCGGCCAGTACGACGTCGGCACCACCGACCTCCACCTCGTCGACCCCTCCCGCCCCGATCCGTGGAAACCGGAGCGGCGCCGGGAGCTCATGGTCACCGTCGCCTACCCGGCGGACCGGTTATCCGAGGGCCCGCGGGCTTTGTGGCTCACGCCCGGCATGAGCACCGTCATCGACCAGGCGCTGGCGGGCGAGGACTACCTCGAGCTCCCGGCCGGCTCCATCGACTGGGCATCGGCGAAGCGAAGGGCCGAGACCGGCGTCCCCGTGGCCCACGGCGCGCCGAAGCCGGTCGCGCTCTTCTCCCCCGGCTTCGGCTTCCCGCGGGAGACGTACACCGCGATCGTCGACGACCTGGCGAGCCACGGCTACGTGGTCGTCTCGCTCTCGCACACCTACGAGAGCGCGGCGGTCGAATTCCCTGACGGGCGGCTGGAGCTCGCGGTGTCCGGGGATGGCATCCCCGAATTCGAGAAGAAGGCGCTCGACGCCCGGGTCGCCGACAGCCGGTTCGTCCTCGACCAGCTCACGAAGATCACCCGGGGCGTGAACCCCGACGCGGGGAAGCGGCCGCTCCCCCGCGGGCTCGGCCGCTCGCTCGACCTGTCCCGGGTCGGCGCCTACGGGCACTCCTACGGCGGGTTCACCGCGGGCGAGACGATGGTCCACGACCGCCGGGTCGACGCCGGGATCAACCTGGACGGCGCGATGGCCACCGCGATCGGCTACCCCCCGGGAAGTCCTTACGTGCCGGGCGAGGTCACGAAACGCGGCCTGGACAGGCCGTTCCTCCTGATGGGCGCCGAGGGCCTCGACGAGAACGGCAAACCGCTTGAGCACACGCACCGGCATCCCGAGTTCGACCGCAGCTGGGCGGACTTCTGGGCCGTCCAGCGAGGCTGGAAGCGGGATCTGCTCCTGCGCGGCGGCAGCACGCACATGGCCTACACCGATCTGCAGATCATCGTGCCGCAACTCGGCGCGCGCGTGGCGCCGGAGAAGCGGGAGGCGCTCATCGGCACCATCGATCCTCGTCGTTCGCTGGCCGCGCAACGCGACTACATCAGCGCGTTCTTCGATCTGCACCTTCGCGGATGGGACCGGCACCTGTTCGACGGCGAATCGCCGCGGCACCCGAACATCGACTTCATCGAGTAGGCGAGCCCGCCTTCGACCGCGGCCGGCCGACCGGGAGGCGCTCAGCCTCGCGCCGAGCCGGCCGCGGTGCGGGCTTTCGTCCCGGGAGCCGCGAACTCGTCGCGTGCGAGGGCGATCTCGCCGCCGATGACGACGCAACATACCTCAGCCGGACTCCGTGGTGCCGATATGACGACGTCGGCGAGCAGCCCGGCCTTCAGCACGCCGCGCTCGGCGCCCACCCGCGGCAGCGCCCTGCCGACGTTGCCGGTGGCCATGGCGACGGCCTGCTCCAGCGGCGCGAGCCCCACGCGGGCGACGGCGTCGACCATCTCGAACATGCCGTCCCAGTGCCCGGCCGCGTAGTCCGTGGCCATGATGTCGACCAGGCCCTCCTGCACCAACGCGATCAGGTGCTCCGGGGTCGCGTGCAGCTCCCTGCGCCCCCACGCGTCGAAGGTGTCGATCTCGACGAAGCCGCCCTGCTCCTTGATCCACCGTGCGTTCCGCACTGCCTCCTCGGAGCTGAAGGTCCCGTGATTCGTGTGGCCGCCGATGAAGAGCTCCTTGGCGATACGCGCGGCCTCGCGGGCGGCCTCGTCCGAGGGCGCGGAGTTGTGCACCAGCGTGGGCACGCCGAGTTCGAGCGCGAGGTCGGCCGACGCCACCAGCCCGTCCAGCGCGACCTGGAAGCTCGGAAGCACCGACTCCTCGATCAGCGTGATCACGGTGTCGACCCCGATGAGATCGGCCAGTCCCTGCTGTCGCAGCAGGTCGGCGATCTTCTGACGGTCGGGGCTGCCCGGCCGGACATGCCGGCCCAGCACGGCGTACTTGAGCGCCTTGGCCTGTGCCGGGAGGATCCGTACGCCGGTGGCCTTTTCGAGGGCGGCGGGAATGTACATGTAGTCCTGGCCGCCGCCGCCGAGCGTCATGCCCGCCCCGACCTCACCGATGACCACCGCGCCTGTCGCAACCATCTTCTGCGCCGTCGTCGCGCGGTGCACGTCGTCCAGTCCGGCTCCGTCCACGGCGTCGGCCGCGGTGAACATCGGCTCGAAGTGGATCGTGCTGCTCTCGACGCGTACCGGCTGGCGTCCCCGCACCAGCGCGGTCTCCTCGGGGACCTTGAAGCCGTCGAGGTCGACGACGGTCGTGTGGCCCTGAGCGAGGTGGCACCGGAGGTTGCCGAGGGCCTCTTCCACCGAGACGCCGGGGGTGCCGCTGGCGAACCGGGGGCCCGGTGCGACGGCGTGGGCGTGCGGGTTGACGGCCCCCGGCATGAGGAGACGGCCACCGGCATCGATGACCACGTCCCCGACCCCGCCGGTGTAGCCGGCCGGTCCGACCGCCGCGATGCGGCTTCCTTCGATCACGATCGAACCCGTGAAGGGTGCCGTGCGCCCGTCCCCGTTGACGATGAGGCCGTTGTTGAGAATGAGCATGGGGGTCCCTTTCTCGGTGCGTGGTCAGAAGCGCATGAGGCGAGGTCGTCAGCGCCGGCGGGGCCGATGCTTTGTGTAACTAGTTTCATGCCACGCTCAAATGTCTCATGGAAGGCTCGGACGTGACAGTCAGGTGGAGGCGCGCACCGTCAGGCCCGGCGCCAGTACGTGCTCCACTGCCGTGCCCGGTTCGTCGATGATGAGCTGGGCTGCCCGCGTTCCCATCTCGAGCGACGGCTGGGTGACGACCGTCAGCGGGGAGGCCAGGTACGGGGCCCAGAGGAAGTCGTCGAAGCCGACGAACGCGACGTCATCCGGCACCCGCACGCCGAGCTCCACCAGCTCCTGGTAGGCGCGCAGCGTTCCGATCCCGGTGGCCGCGAACACCGCGTCGACCGGCCCGCGTCCGGCGCTGCCCCGGGCTTTCAGCACTGCGTTCAGCCCGAGAGCCGGCTCGTCCAGCGACTGCAGCTCGACCACCCGGTCGTCGCCCAGGTCGACACCGTCCAAACGCGCGGCGTCCCGGATGCCGCGCAGGCGGGCGCGTTGCGTCACGGTGTCCAGGGACTGGATCACCACGGCGACATTGCGGCGCCCGCGATCACGCAGGTGCCCCCAGGCGAGCGCCCCGACGGCCTCGTCATCGACCCGCACGCTGTGGATGCGCGGGTGCGAGATGCCGGCGGGCCGGGTCACGAAGACGATCTCGGCACCTCGGTCCGCCATCCTGCGGACGATGCCCTCGTCGATGCCGCGGCTGGCGGTGATCACCAGCCCGCGGAGCCGCTGGGCGTCCATCGCCCGCAGGACGGCCTGCTGCCGCTCGGGGTCGCGGGAGCCGTTCGCCAGGAACACCAGCCCGCCACCCTCGGTGATGACCGACTCCACCCCGCGCACCAGGTCCACGTAGTAGGGGTTGCGCATGTCGGCCACGAGCACGCCGACGCCGGTGGAACGGCCGCTGAAGACCGCGCGCGTCAGGTCGCTCGGGTTGTAGTCCAGCTGCTCTATCGCGCGAAGGACCTGCGCCTGCTTCCCGGCGCTGACCTTGGCCACACCGCTGAGCACCCGGGAGACCGTGGCCGTGGACACCTCTGCGAGCCGGGCCACATCGGCGATGGTCGGACGGCGGCGAAGCACCGAGGACGTCCCGTGCATGGAGGCATCGTCAGGCTGCCGTGTCGACACGCGTTGACCATAGCACCGCCGAGGCGGGCGAAATCTCCCTCGAACGCGGGGACCTATTGCGGAATCCGGAGCGTCATGATGAAACTAGTTACACCCATCCCGTAGAGGCTGAAACTGATGAAGGCGATCATCGTTGGCGGCGGCATCTTGGGCACCGCGCTGGCCTGCCGCCTCGCCACCGAGAGGGCGGACGTGGAGTTGTTCGAGGCCGGCCGGCTCGGCGGAGCGACCTCGGCGGTGGGGGCCGGCTGGCTGAACTCCGGCGGCAAGGAACCCTTCGAATATCACGTCCTCAACGTCCACGGCATGGCCGAACACGCCACGCTCGCCCGGGAGTTCGGCCACGCCCCGTGGTACCACGCCAGCGGCAACCTGAGGTGGACGACTCCGGACAGGACCGATGAGCTGCGTGCGCATGCCGAGCGCCTGCGCTCATGGGGGTATCCGGTCGAGCTTCTCTCCCCCAAGCGAGTCAACGAGATCGAGCCCTACCTCAGGGTGCCCGACGACGTCACACAGGTCGCCCACTACCCATGGGAGGGCCTGGCCGACCTTACGCAGCTCGTCGGTGCGCTGGCACACCGCGCCGCCGTGCACGGCGCGAAGATCCACACGAACGCGCGGGTCGCCTCCCTGATCATCGACGGCGACAGGATCACGGGTGTCACGCTGGTGGACGGCACGACCGTCAGCGCCGACGTGGTGGCGATCTGCGCCGGCCGCTGGTCGGACGAGGTGGCCAGGACGGCAGGCGTCGAGCTCCCCATGGCCCCGAGTCTCGGCTTCAACATCTACACCGGCCCGGCGCCCGTCGTGCTGACCTCGATGGTGCACACCCCCGACGTCAACTTCCGGCCCGACGGCGCCGGGCGCGTGATGGCGCGTACGAAGGAGTTCGACAGCGCCGTGCCGATCGACGGAGCGCTCGACCCGGTCCCTGATGTCGGCAGGGAGATCCTCGCCCGCGCGGTCAAGTACCTGCCGGGCCTCGCGGGCGTCCCCATCGAAGGAGCGCGAGTCGCCTACCGCTCGATCCCAGGCGACGACCGCCCTGTCGTCGGGCACGTCCCGGGACGTCCCGGCCTCTACCTGCTGGTCACCCACAGCGGCGGAACGTTGGGGCCGCTGCTCGGCCGGCTCGCCGCACTGGAGATCGCACACGGCGAGCGTGACAGCCGGCTGGCCCGGTTCGGCCCGGGGCGGATCGTAGGCGAGCGCGCTCGGTGAGCCAGGCGGGCGGGATGGCGTCGCGGCTCAGATCCCCGCGGCGATCTTGAGGAGGACGACGCCACCGATGATCGCGGCGAACGAGCCGAGCTTGGCGGGGGTGATCTTCTCTTTGTAGATGAGAGCACCGAGGATGACCGTGCCGATGGAGCCGATGCCGGTCCAGATGGTGTAGCCGACGCCGACGTCCAGCGTCTTGAGCGCCAGGCTCAGGGTGAAGATCCCGCCGGCGGCCGACAGCAGCGTGAAGACCGACGGCCAGAGGCGGGTGAAGCCCTTGGTCGCGTTGGTGCCGAGGGCGAAGCCGATCTCGAAGACGATCGCGATGGAGAGGTAGATCCAGGCCATGATGGGGTTTCCTTCGGGCGCGAAGTGACAAGACAGGGTGTTCAGGCCGCGGACGGCTTCTCGGCGGTCAGGCGGTCGGAGAGCTTGAGGCCCAGCACGCCGCCGATGATCAGGACGAAGGCCAGCACCTTCCAGACGGTGAACTCCTCACCGAAGATCACCGCGCCGAGCACGACCGTGCCGACCGAGCCGATGCCGGTCCAGATGGTGTAGCCGACGCCGACGTCCAGCGTCTTGAGCGCCAGGCTCAGGAAGAAGATCCCGCCGGCCGCCGCCGCGGCCGTGAGCAGGGACGGCCACAGCTGGGTGAAGCCCTCGGTGGCGTTGGTGGCGAGGGCGAAGACGACCTCGAAGACGGCCGCTATGAGCAGGTAGATCCAGGCCATGTGGGGTGCTCCTATTTGTATGTACGTGCAAGTTTTTGGACGAGACAGAATGTTGCATGTACATGTATGCTTCTGTCAAGCCGGTCTCAGGAAAGATCGGGAAGGTCGTAAGCACGAAGAGGTCTCATGACTCCCGCCCCCACCCCGGTTGCCGCGCCGCCCGTCTCGGACCTCGCCGCGACCTGGCAGCACCTCCTCCTCCTGCACGCCCGGGTGGAGAACAAACTCGCCGCCGCGCTGCAGCGCAGGCACGGCATCGGCCTGTCGGAGTTCCGCGCGCTGGGCCATCTCGCCGCCTCCCCCACCTCCGAGCTGCGCATGCAGGAGCTGGCCGACAAGGTCGGGCTCAACCAGAGCTCGGTGACCCGCCTGGTGGCGCGGCTGAGCATGGGGGACTTCGCCGTACGGGATCTGTGCCCGGACGACAAGCGGGGGGTCTACACCGTCATCACCGAGACGGGCCGGACGAGACATGCCGAGGCGAGCCGCACCTATGAGGAGACGCTGGCCGCCGCCCTGGAGGAAGCGAGGCAGGCGGACCCGCAACTCGCCGCCGCGCTCACGGCGCTGGGCGCCGCGCGCTGAGCGCCTACGCCCACGCGGGGACTCTGCGGTCCTTCGCCGTGGGACGGGAGACACGGGTGACGGCGATCCGGATCGCCGTCACCCGGTCGTCGAGATGCTACGCGGCCGGCTGGAGGACGGTGACCACGCGGCTGGTGGTCACCGACTCGACCGCCGAGTTCCCGACCAGCCTGATGGTGTACGTGTGTTCGCCGGCCGTGGCAGCCGCAGTGCGGCGGGGTAGCAGCCGTTACATCAGCTGGTCGAGCATCACCGGCAGCTCGCGAACGCGCTTGCCGGTCGCGTTGAAGATCGCGTTCACCGCTGAGGACTAGGGACGCGCTCCAGTCTGAAAGGCAAGGGAGGGTCGTAGTTGTGCGGCCGTGCGGACCAGCCCGGCGAGGGCGAGGGAGCGGCTGTGCGCGGGCCAGGCGATGTGGGTGACGACAGGCGGTGCGTCGGTCAGGGGGACGGCGGCGTGCTCGCCCCACAGCCAGGCGCGGGCGGAGTCGGGGAAGACGGCCGCGGTGCGTCCGAGGGCGATCAGCTGGGCCAGCTGCGTCTGGTCGTGGATCTCGGGGCCCGGGCCGGGCGGGTAGGTGCCGTGGCGGGGCCAGCGGGCGAGCGGAAGACCGGGGATGTCGCTGACCTCGTCCAGGGACAGAGTCTTGCGCGCGGCGAGGGGGTGCCGGGCGGGCAGGACCGCGATCTGTCCCTCGGTCATCAGCTCCTCGCTGTCGAACCCGGCGAGGGAGTTGAACGGCGCGTGCATGAGCGCCACATCAGCGCGGCCATCGCGTAGCAGCTCCGCCTGCTCGCACATGCCGCACGGCAGCACCTCGATCTCGGCGGCATCGGGCTCGGCCGCGTAGGCGTCGAGAAGCTGCTGGAGCAAATCGTGAGACCCGGCGGCCTTCAATGCCAGCACCAGGCGATTGCGGGGACCGCCCGGCCGGTCGGCGCCACCGGCGCGACGAGTGCGGCGAGCGGCGGCGGCGGTCGCTTCGAGGGCTGCGCGGCCCTCGTGCAGCAGCACCTCCCCGGCGCCGGTCAGGGAGACGCCGCGGCGGTTACGTTCCAGCAGTGAGACGCCGAGGCGCCGTTCGAGCTGCTGGATCGCCCGGGACAGCGGTGGCTGGGCCATGCCGAGGCGCTCGGCGGCGCGGCCGAAATGCAGCTCCTCGGCGACGGCCATGAAGTACCTCAACTCGCGGGTCTCCAGGGTGTCCACGGCCACAGCATACTCAGTGATACCTACCGGGTATGACAGGCCACCGTATCGGTGTTGGATGCACCTGTTGTCCGCGCGCGAGCATCGACGGCATGAGCGAAACGAAGATCGCGCTGGTGACCGGTGCGAATAAGGGAATCGGGTACGAAATTGCGGCCGGGCTGGGCGCCCTCGGGCACCGCGTGGGCGTGGGAGCCCGCGACGGGGCCCGGCTCGAGACCGCCGTTGAGAAGCTGCGCGCCGCCGGGGTGGACGCATTCGGGGTGCCGCTGGACGTGACCGGTGACCAGAGCGTCACCGGTGCCGCGGAGCTGGTCGAACGGCAGGCCGGGCGCCTGGACATCCTGGTCAACAACGCCGGCATCTCGGGAGAGGTGGGTCCTGGGTGGGTGCAGGACCCGACCACGCTCGACCTCGACGTGGTCCGCGCGGTCGTGGAGACCAACGTCATCGGTGTCATCCGGGTGACCAACGCGCTGCTGCCGCTGCTGCGGCGCTCGACGTCGCCGCGCATCGTCAACGTCTCCAGCAGCGTCGCCTCCCTGACCCGGCAGGCGGACCCGGACGTCGAGATCGGCCCCATCATGGCGGCCTACGCGCCGTCGAAGTCGTTCCTCAACGCCGTCACCGTGCAGTACGCCCGGCAGTTCGCCGGTACGAACATCCTGATCAACGCCGCCTGCCCGGGCCTGGTCGCGACCGACTTCACCGGCTTCCACGGGCCCCGTACTCCCGAGCAGGGCGCAGCCACCGCGATCCGGCTCGCCACACTGCCCGACGGCGGCCCGACCGGCTCGTTCTTCGAGGACGACGGCGTCATTCCGTGGTGATGGAGTCACCTGTTCAACTGTCGCGAGTCCTCGATGCCGAGGGCCGCACCCGGCGACGGGTGCGCGGCGGTGGAGCCGTGCGGCTGGTCGGGGACGAACGGTCCGACGCTGGCGCAACTGTCGGCCGGCACCGACGTGGTGTCCGTCCTACGGCATGAATACGCCTGCGACTACTTTCACCACGTCGCGGACGGCATACTGATCACGGCTTTCGATCCGACCTTTCCCGAGCGTCGCCCTGGTGCCGACACCGACCGGCTGGTCGGCCTCATGCGCGAGTTCGGCCTGCCGGTGGAGGAGGGCTCGGACGAGGAGTGGGACCAGCCGTACGAGCACGGTCTTGCGCGGATGTTCCGATGGCGGCCCGCCTCACCGGCATGACGTTCACCGCCGACCTGCTGAACGGACCACTCCTGGTGGGCGCGATTGCCGACCTGCCGCAGGAAGACCTTCATCGCGGGACACCCTGATCCGGCGATCGGCGCGTCGTGGCGGCCGCGGGCATCGGCGACGGCGGGGGCAGGCGGCGAGCGTGCGACAGACCCGCGATATACCGCCCCCTGGCTACGGTTGCCCGCGTCAACCGTTCGCGAGTGCCCAGGAGACCCCGCATGCACGAGAGCGATCGCGTCGCTTCCTGCGGTCGGCGGGCAGTTCGATCCTCGCACAGCATCCTTTGGGTGGTCATGGGATGGGCGGCGGCCGCGGTCAGGACGCGGAGCCTGACGAGATCAAGCATTCATTAAAGTTGTCTATGGATTTTCGCCAATAGTGGCATTGGACGCATGTGACACCTCCTGAGCAGACTTGGCGGTGAGAGCACCTGGAGGGTCGCCGATATGTCCACGTACCGGGAACTCACCACCGACCCACAACGGGTCGCGCGACGAAGGAGAACCACCATGACGCTCCATCGGATGGACAACGTCGGCATTGTCGTCGACGACCTTGAGGCTGCCGTTGCGTTCTTCGTAGAACTCGGCATGGAACTGGAGGGCAAGGCGCAGATCGAGGGCCCCTGGGCGGACCGTTCCGTCGGACTCGACGGCGTTCGCTGTGACATCGCGATGATACGGACCCCGGACGGCCACGGCCGGCTGGAACTGGCGAAATACCACACGCCGGCGGCGATCGACCCCGGACCGCACAACCCGCCGCACAACACGCTGGGCATGCATCGCGTCATGTTCGCCGTCGACGACATCGAGGACGTCATTGCCCGCCTGCGCACTCACGGCGCCGAACTCGTCGGTGAGCTGGCCCAGTACGAGGACAGCTACCGGCTCTGCTACGTCCGCGGCCCCGAGGGGATCATCATCGCGCTGGCCGAGCAGCTCAACTGACAGCATCCGCGGCCGGGCCGAGGCGGCCGACGGTGGCGGGTAGGTGGTGGGGAACGACTTGCTCCAGGTGCGGGCGGCGCCGGTGCCGAACGGGTCTGCCGCGGGTGGGCTCAGCGTGGCGAGATGATCGCCAGCGAGGTCGCCGTTCGGCGAGCCGCAGTTGCCGAAACTGAAGGTGGAGCCAGGGAAGCCCGATCAGGAGCGTGACGGCCAGGCCCCGGCAGATGGTCGCGGTGCAGGCGGCGCGCTCACGGCCTCGAGCTTGGGGCCGGGTCAGTGATCAAGGGGTTCCCACCACGTCATATGGGCGGACGCCTGGGCCACCGGCTCGATGATCTCCCACGCTTCGGCGATCAGCCCACGGTGCAACCGCCAGATGTCGACCACCACGATTCCGGGCTCGGCACCGGGCAGCCAGCGGCGCGAGTGCATCATGACGCGATCACCGTCGCCCAGCACGTGCTGGATCTCGACTTGCAGGCCGGCGGTCGGGATGAGCGCGGCGCGTACGGCGGCGAGCCATTCCGCCTTGGTCAAGGTCGAGTCCGGCCGGTGATGGACGAAGTCGTCGCTCAGCAACGGCGCCAGCGCATCGACGTCACCAGTCGCGACCAGTGCCGTCAGCGCCTGCCGGACGATGCTTTTGTTGTCTGTGGTCATGCTCTGTGCGGTCATGGTGAGCAGTGTTCCCGCCGTCGCGACGGCTGTCGATGAACTGGCATTTCATGGCGTCCAGCTCCCTGAGGAGTAGCATCGGCGGCCATGTACACGGTGGGGGAACTGCTGCGGCAGTGGCGGCATCGCCGGCGGCTCAGCCAGCTCGATCTGGCGATCGCCGCCGACGTCTCGGCCCGCCACGTGAGCCTGGTGGAGACCGGCAAGTCCAACCCGAGCGCCGACATGATCCTCCGGCTCGCCGGGCAGCTCGACGTGCCGTTGCGTGAGCGCAACCGGCTGTTGCTCGCCGCCGGCTTCGCACCCCGCTACGCCGAGCGGCCGCTCGACGGGGAGGCGCTGTCGGCGGCCTGGGACGCGATCGCCAGGGTGCTGCAGGCCCACGAGCCGTTTCCCGCGTTGGTCATCGATCGCCGCTGGAACATCGTGATGACCAATCGCGCCATCGAACCGTTCCTCGCGGACGTGGCCCCCGACCTGCTCCGGCCGCCGATCAACATGGTGCGGCTGGGGCTGGATCCGCGCGGGCTCGCTCCCCGGATCGTGAACCTGGCCGAGGTGCGTTCGCTGCTGCGTACCCGGATCAGCCGGCAGCTTGCCGCGGCTCCCGACCCCGAGCTCACCGCGCTCTACGACGAGCTGCTGGCGCCCGGCTTCGACGACGCGAGCCACCCGATCGAGTCCGAGGTCGCGATCCCGATGATCTTTCGCTTCGGCGGACGGGAGATCCGGCTGTTCTCGACCACCACCTCGTTCGGCACGCCGCTGGACATCACCCTGGACGAGGTCGCGGTCGAGTCGTATTACCCGGCGGACGCCGAAAGCGCCGCCTACTTCACCCGATCCGACGCCGAGACCAGATCAGCAGCAGGGTAGGGCGCTTGGCCTGCGAATACACGAGCCTGGAGTGCGTAAGGCGCCGGTGATCTCCGCGATGGCCTGGCTGCCATAGTCGCCGCGCTGCCGGCCTGTGCCCGTCCCGATCAGGCCGCGAAAGCAAAAGAGTCGCCAACGGCTGGAATGCGCTTTGAAGTGCGAAGGGACTGGTTCGTCAGCACGGGTAGGACTTGCGTCATTGTCCCAATTTGTCCTGGGGCAATCACCGGTCGCGGCGATTAAGCCGCGCGACAGTGCACGCATGCGCTCGTGACATGGAGTGAACATGACCAAGATTCCACCGCCGATCACCCCGTATCTCGAACCCGCCGCGAAAGAGCTGGCCGAGGCGACCGACCCGCACCCTCGGATCTACGAGGTGCCTCCGGAAAAGGGCCGTGAGATCCTGCTCGGCCTGCAGAGCGACCCCAGCGTGCCTCGTCCGGACGTCGACGAGGAGTGGGTCGACGTGGACGCCGGCCGGTGGGGCACGGTCCGCACCCGCATCATCCGGCCCAAGGGGGCGAGCGGCCCGCTGCCGGTGGTGTTCTACATCCACGGCGCAGGCTGGGTCTTCGGCGACGACAAGACCCACGACCGCCTGTTTCGCGAACTGGCTGTCGGCGCGGGCGCCGCGGGCGTCTTTCCCGTCTACGACAGGGCGCCGGAGGCGCCGTATCCCACCCAGGTGGAGCAGAACTACGCCGTGGGCCAGTGGGTCATGGAACACGGCGCGGACCATGGCCTGGACACCTCACGCGTCGCCGTCACCGGCGAGTCGGTCGGCGGCTGCATGTCGGCGGTCTTCGCGCTGATGAACAAGGAGCGCGGCGGGATCGACCTGAAGGCCCAGGTGCTGCTCTACCCGGTGACCAACGCCGACTTCGACACGCCCTCCTACCTGCAGTTCGCCGAGGGCTACTACCTCACCCGCGACGGCATGAAGTGGTTCTGGGACGCCTACACCCCCGACCCCGCCAAGCGCGCCGAGGTGTACGCCTCCCCGCTGCAGGCCTCCCTGGAGCAGTTGCGGGGGCTGCCCACCACGCTGGTCATCACCGACGAGGCCGACGTGCTCCGCGACGAGGGCGAGCAGTACGCCAACAAGCTGCGCGAGGCCGGTGTGGATGTCACCTCGGTCCGGGTGGCCGGGATGGTCCACGACTTCCTCCTCCTGGACAGCCTGCGCGACACCCGAGCCGCCAACGTCGCCCGCCACCTCGCGATCGACGCCCTGAGAACGGCGCTGCACGACAGCTGAGGCAGCCGCAGATCCACAACCCTGGGCGCAGACGCCGCCGCAGTGCGAACAGGCCCGGGGCCGCAGCCCCGCGGCTTGACCGCCCGAGGAATGGGTGGCCGGCGCCCTGAACCGGGCGGACCTCATGCAGCGCATGGGCCTCTACCCGCTGCCGCCGGGGACGTCGCCGTATCCGGGGCTGGAGGTCTCCGGCCGCATCAGCGCCGTCGGCCGGGGCGTCACCGGCTGGCAGGTGGGCGACGAGGTCTGCGCGCTGCTGACCGGAGGCGGCTATGCGCAGAAGGTCGCCGTCCCCGCGGGGCAACTGCTCACCGTGCCCAAGGGGATCAGCCTGGTCGAGGCGGCGGCCCTGCCGGAAGCGGTCGCCACGGTGTGGTCCAACATCGTCATGACCGCGCGGCTGCAGGAGGGCGAAACCCTCCTCGTGCACGGCGGGGCCGGGGGCGTCGGCACCATGGCCATCCAGATCGCCAAGGCACTGGGAGCCCGCGTCATCACCACCGTGGGCAGCCCCGAGAAGGCCACCCGGGCACGAGAGCTGGGCGCCGATCTGGCGATCGACTACCGCACCCAGGAGTTCACCGCACGCGGCCCCTATGACGTGATCCTCGACGTCATCGGCGGCCAGTACCTCGAACGCAACATCCGCTCCCTGGCCGCCATCGTCGCCGAAGTGCGCAGCCAGGTCTGGCCGATGATCGAGAACGGAGCCGTTCGACTCGTCATCGACCAGACCCTGCCCATGGCCGACGCCGCCCGGGTCGCGTCCGAGATGCGGTGTAAAAGTGAACGAGCGTAGGTTGCCGTGCTGAACCGTCCAAAGTTCGCACTACGCAAGGACCTACGCTCGTGGCACGCACACTACCGCCTGTTCAAGCCATCCGCGCCGAGATCGACGCCCTGTTCACCGAAGGTCGTGACCTGGTCGAGGTGATCGAGGACGTCGCCCGGCTCGGCGCCCGCCTGATCATCCAGACCGCCGTCGAAGCCGAGGTGGACGCCTTCCTCGGCCGCGCCCGCTACCAGCGCGCCACCACCGCCATCGCCTCGGACAGCGGCGATGAGAGGCCGTTGGTGCGACCCGGCCACCGCAACGGGCACTGCCCGACCACCGTCAAGACCACCTCGGGGCCGATCACCATCGCCCGGCCCAAGCTGCGCGGCACCACCGACAAGTTCACCTCCCGCCTGTTCGGCACCGGCGTCACCCGCACCCACGCGCTGGAAACCCTGGTCATCGCCTCGTTCGTGCGCGGCCTGTCCGTACGCGACGTCGAAGGCGCGCTGGCCGATGCGCTCGGTCCGGAAGCCGCCCTGTCCAAGTCGACGGTCTCGACCATCTGCCAGGCCATCGTCGCCGAGTACGACACCTGGTGCCGGCGCGATCTGACCGGCGTGGAGCTGGACTACCTGTTCCTGGACGCCTCGCACTTCAAGATGCACGACGGGCAACGGGCCGAGCCGATCCTGGCCGCCTGGGGCATCACCACCGCCGGCAAGCCCGTCTTCGTCGGCCTGGCCGCCGCCGCAGCCGAGTCCACCGACGCCTGGCATGACTTCCTGACCGACCTGATCGCCCGCGGCCTCAAACCGCCGCTGCTGATAATCTCCGACGGCGCGCCCGGCCTGATCAGCGCCGCTGAGCAGGTGTTCGCGCCCTCGCTGCGCCAAAGGTGTCTCGTTCATCGCGCCCGCAATGTGCTGGCCAAGGTCAGCGCCGGCGACCAGGCCGAGGTGAAGGCCGCCTATTGGCAGATCTTCGACCTCAGCGAGCTGGGCGATGACGTCAAGCCCGGCCAGCACCTCGTGGACTGGGTGCAGCGGCGCATCGACGCCTTCGCCGAGACCTGGGGCGGCCGCTATCCGGCAGCGGTCAAGTGCCTGCTCACCGACCGTCAGAGCCTGACCCCCTACCTGCGCTTCCCGCTCGAGCACCACAAGCGCGTGCGGCATTCCAACTTCATCGAGCGCACCTTCGGCGAGACCCGCCGCCGCGTCAAGGTCATCGGCCGCTTCCCCGGCGAGACCAGCTGCGTGTCCCTGGTCTGGGCGGTCCTGGACCGCGCCTCACGGGGCTGGCGCGGCTTCACCATGACCAGCAAGGGCCTGCGCACCCTGCACGACCTGCGCCGAGCCCTACTCCACCCGCCCACCCAGCTCCACCCGACC
>NZ_VCKX01000509.1 GCF_005889725.1 Nonomuraea zeae | reverse complement strand
GCGGGAGATGCTGGGGGTGGCGGGCGTCGCGGCCTGCGGCCTGGCGCTGGCCGGATGCGGCGCGGGCGACGCCAAGGCGCAGCAGAGCATCAAGGGCAAGGTCATCGCCAAGACGGCCGACGTGCCGGTGGGCGGGGGCAAGCTCATCGAGGATCTGCAGGTCGTGGTGACGCAGCCGACGGAGGGCGTCTACAAGGCGTTCAGCTCGGTCTGCACGCACAAGGGGTGCGCGGTCAGCACGCCCAAGGAGAACATCATCAGGTGCGCCTGCCACGGCAGCGAGTTCGCCGCCGACAGCGGGAAGGCCACCAAGGGGCCGGCGACGGCGCCGCTTGCCTCGTTCCAGGTCAAGGTCGAGGGCGACGGCATCGTGGTCGTCTGAGCAGGTGGTCGCCTGAACAGGTATGCGCAGGTGGTCGCCTGAACAGGTAATTGTGCGTGGTCGCCCCGATTGGGCTCAGGCACGCTGAACCGGCGCGAGGGCGCTGGCCGTACCTGAAGTGAGAACCAATCTGGGAGGACGCACCATGACAGAAACGACGCGCCGGACGATGGTGCTCGGCGCTGGAAGCGCCGGGCTCGCGGCGGTTCTGACGGCGTGTGCGAGCTACGGTTCGCCGACGACAGAGGCCAGCGCGGAGCCACCCGAGGACGAGGCGTCGTCGGACGCGCCGAAGAAGAAGACCGAGAAGAAGGCGGCCAAGGCGCTGGCCGACACAGCAGACATCCCCAAGGGCGGTGGGAAGGTCTTCGAGAGCCAGAAGATCGTGGTCACGCAGCCGACCGACGGTGATTTCAAGGCGTTCACGGCGGTCTGCACCCACCAGGGGTGCACGGTCGCCAGCGTCTCGAACGGGACGATCAACTGTCCCTGTCACGGCAGCAAGTTCAAGATCGAGGACGGCTCCGTCGCGGACGGCCCGGCGAGCGAGCCGCTCGCCGAGAAGAAGATCACCGTGGACGGGGACAAGATCAGGCTGGCTTAGCCAGGGCAAGATCAGGCCTGCTTTACGGGCGTCTCATGAATTTCTCACCTGCGTGCGGTTGGGTGAGGCGCATGGGAGATGACCTTCAGAGCCGCCGGGCGGTGATCGCGAGCGTGGGAGCGGGTGGCCTGACGCTGGCGCTCACCGCCTGCGGCGGCGGTACCGAAACCGCACAGACCGGCGGCGCACCGGAATCGGGCGCGCCTCAGTCCAACGCGCCGCAAGCGGGCGGGGCGCTGGCCAAGACCGCAGACATCCCTGTCGGCGGCGGCACGATTTTCAAGGACCAGAAGGTCGTGGTCACGCAACCGACGTCGGGCCAGTTCAAGGCGTTCAGCGCGGTGTGCACGCACAACGGGTGCACTGTCGGCAGCGTCTCCGACGGCGTGATCGTCTGCCCGTGTCACAACAGCAGGTTCGCCATCGCCGACGGCGCCGTCACCGACGGCCCGGCCGACAAGCCGCTGCCGGAGCAGCAGATCAAGGTCGAAGGCGATCAGATCACGCTCGCATAGCGTGACGCCTGCCGCGAGACCGCCCGCCGTGCCCTGGCTGAAGGTACGGCGGGCAACCTTGTCGGTGGGGCTACTACTCTTTGAACGTGGCGAGATCAGCGGGCAGCCCCTTGAGTTTCCGGCCCAAACCAGGTTCGATCCCCGATTCCCCCGGGGTCTACCGGTTCAGGGACGCGCACGGCCGGGTGATCTACGTCGGCAAGGCCAAGAGCCTGCGCCAGCGGCTCAATTCCTACTTCGCCGACTTCTCCGCGCTCCATCCGCGCACCCAGACGATGCTGACCACGGCGGCCGACGTCGACTGGACCGTCGTCGGCACCGAGGTCGAGGCGCTGCAGCTCGAATACTCCTGGATCAAGGAGTACGATCCGCGCTTCAACGTGAAATACCGCGACGACAAGTCCTATCCCTACCTCGCGGTCACCATGGGCGAAGACTTCCCGCGCGTGCAGGTCATGCGGGGCGCCAAGCGCAAGGGCACACGTTACTTCGGGCCCTATTCACACGCCTGGGCCATCCGCGAGACCGTCGACCTGCTGCTGCGGGTCTTCCCCGTGCGCACGTGCAGCGCCGGGGTGTTCAAGCGGGCCGGGCAGATCGGGCGGCCGTGCCTGCTCGGCTACATCGACAAGTGCTCGGCGCCCTGCGTCGGCCGGGTCACCCCCGAAGAGCACCGCGCGCTGGCCGAGGACTTCTGCGACTTCATGGCGGGCAACACCAGCCGCTTCATCAAGCGGCTGGAGAAGGAGATGCGCGACGCCGCCTCCGAGCAGGAATACGAGCGCGCGGCCCGGCTGCGCGACGACATCCAGGCCCTGCAGCGGGCGCTGGAGAAGCAGGCGGTCGTGCTCGGAGAGGGCACCGACGCCGACGTGATCGCGCTGACCGAAGACCCGCTCGAAGCCGCGGTCCAGGTCTTCTATGTACGCGGCGGGCGCATCAGGGGCCAGCGCGGCTGGGTGGTCGACAAGGTCGAGGAGAGCTCGCCCGGCGAGCTGGTCGAGCAGTTCCTGCTGCAGATGTACGCCGAGGCCAGCCCTGACTCGATGCCCCGCGAAGTGCTCGTGCCCGCGCTGCCGCCCGACAGCGAGGCGGTCGCCGAGCTGCTCACCGAGCAGCGCCGGGCCCGCGTCGAGGTGCGCGTGCCGCAGCGTGGCGACAAGAAGGCGCTGATGGAGACCGTCGAGCGCAACGCCAAGGAGTCGCTCGCCCAGCACAAGATCCGCCGCGCCAGCGACCTGACCACCCGCAGCAAGGCGCTGCAGGAGATCGCCGACGCGCTCGACCTCGACCAGGCGCCGCTGCGCATCGAGTGTTACGACGTCTCGCACCTGCAAGGGGAGAACGTCGTGGCGTCCATGGTGGTGTTCGAGGACGGCCTGGCGCGCAAGAGCGAATACCGGCGCTTCGCCGTCAAGACCAAGGAAGGCGACGTCGCCTCGATCCACGAGGTGATCATGCGACGGTTCCGCCGCTACCTGGAAGAGCGTTCGGCCACCGGCGAGCTGGCGGCCGACGATGACGACGGCCACGGGCCCATCGACCCGGAGACGGGCAGACCGCGCAAGTTCGCCTACCCGCCCAACCTCGTCGTGGTCGACGGCGCGGGGCCGCAGGCCGCGGCCGCGCAGCGCGCGCTCGACGAGCTCGGGATCGACGACGTGGCGGTGTGCGGCCTGGCCAAGCGGCTGGAGGAGGTGTGGCTGCCCGGCGATGACCAGCCGGTGATCATGCCTCGTTCAAGTGAGGGTCTCTACCTGCTGCAACGCGTGCGAGACGAAGCACACCGGTTCGCCATCACCTACCATCGTTCCAAGAGGTCCAAGACGGTGAAGGAGAGCGCCCTCGACAGCGTGCCCGGTCTCGGCCCGGCCCGCCGGCAGGCGCTACTCAAGCACTTCGGCTCCGTGAAAAAGCTACGCGAGGCCACTGCCGCCGAGATCTGCGAGGTTCCCGGCATCGGCCCGTCCATCGCCGAGGTCATCGTGTCCACGCTGAAGGGAGAATCACCGTGATCTCGCCAGGAGGCCCGGCCGGCCACGCCGGGAGCACGTTGGTCCGTTCGCAATCGTGGCCGGGGAGGACGCTGAGATGAGCACCCGTGAAGCCGGTCCCGCGGATCGGGGTGATACAGCGGCCACGGAGCGGGCGTTCGTCATCGTCACCGGCATGTCCGGCGCGGGGCGCAGCACGGCGGCCAAGGCGCTCGAGGACCTGGGCTGGTTCGTCATCGACAACCTGCCGCCCGGGCTGCTGTTCGCGATGGCGGAGGAGGCGGGCAAGGTCAAGCTCGCCGCCGACAAGGTGGCCGCCGTCGTCGACGTGCGCAGCCTCGCCTTCACCACCGACCTCAACGCCGCCATCGAGGAGCTCGAAGGGCGCGGCGTCCGCGTGCGGGTGGTGTTCCTGGAGGCCAGCGACGAGGAGCTGGTGCGCAGGTTCGAGAACGTCCGCAGGCCGCATCCGCTGCAGGGCGAGGGCCGGCTGGTCGACGGGATCACGCGGGAGCGCGGGATCCTGCGCGAGGTCCGGGCCAACGCCGACCTGGTGATCGACACCTCGTCGCACAACGTGCACGACCTGCGGAACAAGATCGTCGCCTACTTCGGTGGGGAGGACCGGCCGGGGCTGCGGCTCAACGTCGTCTCGTTCGGCTTCAAATACGGGCTGCCGGTCGATGCGGATCTCGTGGTCGACTGCCGCTTCCTGCCCAATCCGCACTGGGTGCCCGAGCTGCGGCCGATGAACGGCCTGGACGCCCCGGTCCGCGACTACGTGCTCGAACAGCCGGGCGCCAAGGAGTTCCTCGACGCGTACGAGGAGGTCCTGCAGGTGGTCGCGGCCGGATACGCGCGCGAGGGCAAGAGCTATGCGACGCTCGCGGTGGGCTGCACGGGTGGCAAGCACCGCAGCGTGGCCATGGCGGAGCAGGTCGGCGCCCGCCTGCGCGACCGCGGGATGGAAGTTCAGGTAAGCCATCGGGATGTGGGGCGGGAGTGACCGATGAAGAATTCTTCGCGCCTTTGCCGGACCCGGTGGAGGAGGTCCCGAGCCGTTCGGTGAGGGGCGTTTCCGGCAAGAGTGGCCGAACCGGGAGTGTCTCGGGCGGCGGTCGTGCGGGCGGCGGCTCGGGCGGCGGTGGTCGTGCGGGCGGCGACGGTGGTGCGGGCGGAGTCTCGGACCACGGTGGTCGTGCGGGCGAGGTCTCGGGCGGCGACGGTCGTGAGGTCTCGGGTGGCGGCGGCCAGGCGCGTGAGGTCCCCGGTGGCGGTGGTCGTGCGGGCGAGGGCTCGGGTGGGAGTGTGCCGGCGCAAGAGGGCTCAAGTGATGGCGGTCAGG
>NZ_VCKX01000508.1 GCF_005889725.1 Nonomuraea zeae | reverse complement strand
CGTCAGCCCCGCCACGCCGAGCAGCACCCGCCTGCCCCCGCCGGCCTGACCACCGTCAGCCCGAGCACCGCCGGCCCGGAGCCGTTCGCCGGGGCGCCTGCCGGGCCATCGCGCGAGGCGGCCGCTGAGGGTCCTGGCGGGGTGGCCGCCGGTGTGCTCGCGGGCGAGGGCGGCGGCGACGGTCAGGACCAGGGCCGCGAGACCGGCCGCCGTGGTCGCGGCGTGCACGCGCAGCCGGCCGCACGCCTCGCCGATGGCCGCGCGCCACCCGGGCCCGTGCAGGCGGCGCATGAGCGCGTCGTCCGCGTTGCCCCGCTGGAACCGCACGCTCGCCCAGAACCCGTCGTCCCGCACCGGGTGCGCCGTCACCCGCGCGCCCTTCACGAGCCGGTGCCCGGCCCGCGCCACCCGCAGCGAGAAGTCGGAATCCTCCCGGTACGCCCGGGGAAACCGTTCGTCGAACCCGCCGAGCGAGTCCAGCACCGCCCGCCGGTAGGCCATGTCGGCGGTCACCCACGAGGCCCCTTCGAGCCCCGCCGTGTGCCGCTCGCCGTCGGTGGGCCGCCGGCCGGCCGGTCGTGGCACCACGATGCGCCCCTGGCTGCCCGCCACGTCGTCGGGCAGGTCCGCAAGATCCTTCAGGACCGCCTCGGCCCACCCCGGCGCGGGCACGACGTCGTCGTCCAGGAACACCACCCAGGGCGTCCGCGCGGCCCGCCACCCGGCGTTGCGCGCCGCCGCGGGCCCCCGGCCGCCCGACCGGACGACCCGCACGTCCCAGGCGGGGGCGGCGACCGCGGGTGCCCCGGCTCTGCGGTCGTCGACCACGATCACCGGCACCCCCGGCCCGACCGCCGCCAGGGTCGCGCGCAGCGTGGCCCGCCCGACGGTGGGGATCACCACGGTGATCACGAGGCGAACACCTCCCCGCGCCGCACCAGGTACGGCCCCAGCGCGAGCACCTCCACCGGCGAGGAGCCGAAGCATTCGAGCGCGTCGCGCGGATCGTCCACCATGGGCCGCCCCGCCGTGTTGAGGCTCGTGTTGACCACCACCGGCAGCCCCGTGCGCGCCTCGAACTCGGTCAGCACCCGAGCCGTCAGCGGATCGGCGGCCGGCGAGACGGTCTGGACCCGCGCCGTCCCGTCGGCGTGCACCACGGCGGGGATGCGATCCACCCAGTCCGGGCGCACGTCGTGCACGAACAGCATGTACGGGGAGGGCACCGGCCCCCGCCCGAAGATCTCGGCGGCCCGCGACTCCAGCACCATCGGCGCGAGGGGCCGGAACTGCTCGCGACCCTTGACGTCGTTCAGCCGTTCGGTGTTGCGCGCGTGCCCCGGATGCGCCAGCAGCGACCGCCGCCCCAGCGCCCGCGGCCCGTACTCGGAGCGCCCCTGGAACCAGGCCACGATCCGGTCGGCGGCCAGCTCGGCGGCCACCGCGGCGGCCAGGTCGGCCGGGCGCGTGTGCGGGACGCGGGCCACCTCCAGCCAGGCGCCCAGTTCCTCGTCGGTGAAGCCGCGCCCGAGCGCGGCGTCCGCCATGGGTACGGGCCGGTCGCCCCAGGACTGCGCCAGATGCAGCGCGCCGCCCAGCGCGGTGCCCGAGTCGCCCGCGGCCGGCTGCACCCACACCTCGTCGAACGGGCCCTCGGCCAGCAGCCGGGTGTTGGCCACGCAGTTGAGCGCCACCCCGCCGGCCAGCGCGAGCCGCCGCTCCCCGGTCCGCTCGTGCAGCCAGCCGGCCAGTTCGAGCAGCACCTCCTCCAGCCTGGCCTGGACGCTGGCGGCCAGGTCGGCATGGTCGGCGGTCCAGGAGGCGCCCCTGGGCAGGGCCTTGGCGTAGCCGTTCCAGTCGACGGGATCGACGTGGAAGCCGCCGTCGCCGGTCGGGTAGATCACCTCGCGCAGCGCCTCCAGGTGCCGTGGGCGGCCGTAGGAGGCCAGCGCCATGACCTTGTACTCGTCGGTGGAGCGCAGGAAGCCGAGGTGCTCGGTGACGTCCTCGTACATGAGGCCGAGCGAGTGCGGCAGCTCCTGCGCGGCCAGCACCTCCAGCTCGCCGTCGCGGTAGCGGCCGGCCAGGTGGGAGGCGTTCTCGCCGCGCCCGTCGCACACCAGCACCGCGCAGTCCCGCCAGGGCGAGGCCAGCGCGGCCGAGGCGGCGTGCGCCACGTGGTGCGGCACGTAGCGGACCTGGCCGGGGTCGAGGCCGGGCAGGGCGGTGGAGAGGAAGGCGGGGGCGCGCACGGCGTACGTGGTGCGCAGGTCCTCCCAGTCGCCCTCCGGCCGCTGGAGCACCAGGGACGGGTCGTAGGAGTAGGCCACCGCGTCGAGGTCCTCGGGGGAGAGCCCGGCTTCGCGCAAGCACCATGCCGCGGCCTGCTCGGGCA
This sequence comes from Nonomuraea zeae, assembly GCF_005889725.1. Classification (GTDB taxonomy): domain Bacteria; phylum Actinomycetota; class Actinomycetes; order Streptosporangiales; family Streptosporangiaceae; genus Nonomuraea; species Nonomuraea zeae. Next base: position 2,468 of record NZ_VCKX01000508.1, on the reverse strand, counting down.
GCTCCCACGCCGAGAACGCCAGCGGCCGCTTGCCATGCTTGCGGCGGCTGAAGCGTTCCTCCTCAGCCGCGGCCACGATCCTTCCGTCGACCACGAGCGCGGCGGCCGGGTCGTGAAAGATCGCGTTGATGCCGAGAAATCTCATCGGTCCTCCCCTGCGAGATGTGGAGAGCCGCTACCGAGAGAGGCGCTACTCAAACATAGACGGTGGCCATGACCTGCGGAAACATGCGTAACCGTAAGGGATTGCTCACTCTGAGTGGTTGTTTGTCGGAGGAGCCCTCGGGTAGCTGCCGGTCACGCGACGGAGGTGAATGGTGTTCGAAAAGCGACGTCCCGGCGCCGTCCTCTTCGACCGGGACGGGACCCTGATCAGGGACGTGCCCTACAACCGCGACCCGGACCGTGTCGAGCCCATGCCGGGCGCGATCGAGGCGCTCGGCCGGCTGCGCCGCGCCGACATTCCGGTCGCCGTGGTGACGAACCAGTCCGGCGTGGCCAAGGGCCTGCTGTCGCCTGACGAGATGGACCAGGTCAACGCCAAGGTGGAGGAGCTGCTCGGCCCGTTCGACGCGTGGGCGATCTGCGTGCACGACGACGCCGACGGCTGCACCTGCCGCAAACCCGCGCCGGGGCTCGTGATCAGGGCCGCCGCCGTGCTCGACGTCAGCCCCCGCGACTGCGTGGTCGTGGGCGACATCGGCCGGGACATGGAGGCGGCCAGGGCCGCGGGCGCCAGGGGCATCCTGGTGCCGACGCTGGAGACGCTGCGCGAGGAGATCCAGCAGGCGGCCGAGGTCGCGGACGATCTCACCGACGTCGTGGACCGCGTGCTGAGCGACGCCGACGGCCCGGTCGGCGCCGTGTCCGCGCCCTGGGCCCGGGCGATGGGCTGGAGCCGCTGGTGAGAATCCTGATCTGGCACGTACACGGGTCATGGACCAGCTCGTTCATCCGGGGTGACCACGAGTACGTGCTGCCGCTTGTCCCCGGCCGTGGTCCCGACGGCCGGGGACGCGCGCGTACCTTCGACTGGCCGGCCGGCGTCCGCGAGGTGCCCTGGGACCGGCTCCGCGACGAGCCGCTCGACCTGGTCGTCTACCAGCGCCCGCACGAGCCCGAGCTGGCCCGCGAGTGGCTCGGCCGCGACCTGCCCGGCGTGTACGTCGAGCACAACACCCCCGCCGGCGACGTGCCGCGCACCCGGCACCCGCTGGCCGGCCAACGAGACATCACGATCGTCCACGTCACCCACTTCAACGAGCTGTACTGGGACAACGGCGGCGCGCGCACCCGCGTCATCGAGCACGGCATCCCGGACCCCGGCCACCTCTACACGGGGGAGCTGCCCAGGGCGGGCGTCGTGGTCAACGAGCCGGTACGCCGCACCAGGGTCGCGGGCACCGACCTGCTGCCGCGCTTCGCCGAGCAGGTGCCGCTCGACGTGTTCGGGATGCAGGTGACCGGGCTGCCGTACGCCACCCACGAGGACCTGCCCCAGCACGTCATGCACGCCGAGTTGGCCAGGCGGCGCGTCTACCTGCACCCGTACCGGTGGACCTCGCTCGGGCTGGCCCTCATCGAGGCGATGACCCTGGGCCTGCCGGTCGTCGCGCTGGCGGCCACCGAGGCAGTGGAGGCGGTGCCGCCCGAGGCCGGCGTCCTGTCCACCCGCGTGGACGTGCTGGCCGGCGCGCTGCGGGAATTCGTGGCCGATCCCGAGCGGGCGAGCCAGGCCGGAAAGGCCGCCAGGGCCGCCGCTCTGGCCCGTTACGGGCTCGCCCGATTCCTCGCGGACTGGGATCGCCTGCTCACAGAGGTATGAGGGCCGGAGGACCGGGTAGGCGAAAAAGTCATGATGATGCTCGACTGGACACGCAGGGCCGCCTGCCTCGACCTGGACCCGGAACTGTTCTTCCCCATATCGCTGGAAGGGCCGAGTCAGTCGCAGGTCGAGCAGGCCAAACAGGTGTGCGCGGGCTGCCCCGTTCGCGAGCCGTGCCTGGCCTACGCGCTGGACACCCGGCAGGCGTACGGCGTATGGGGCGGCACCGACCCCGACCAGCGGCGGGAGCTGCAGACCCGGCACGCGGCCGGCCTTCGATCCTGAAATCCACGAGTGCCCGCACCGATCAGCTCGTGAGCGCCGCCTCGGCGAGGAAGCGCTCGCGCTCGCCCGCCTCCAGATGATCGCTGAACAGCACGCCGTCGAGATGGTCGGCCTCGTGCTGCAGCACCCTGGCCAGGGTGCCGAGCGCCCGCACGGTCACGGGCTTGCCGAACATGTCACGGCCACGCGCTGTGACCATGTAGGAACGTTCCAGTGGCCACCACAGCCCGGGCGCCGACAGGCAGGCCTCGTCGGCGGTGACCCGGCGCTCCGACAGCTCCAGCCGCGGATTGACCAGATGGCCCGACTTGCCGTCGTAGGAGTAGACCACCACCCGCAGCGGCACGCCGAGCTGCGG
>NZ_VCKX01000507.1 GCF_005889725.1 Nonomuraea zeae | reverse complement strand
CGATTTCCCCCTCCCCCTCTCCGACGGAGAGCACCTGCGCCGTCAAGCCCAGGCCGACCGGCAAGGTCCTGCAGGGCTACTGGGAGAACTGGGACGGGGCCGCGAACGGCGTGCATCCCCCGCTCGGCTGGATCCCGATCACCGACCCCCGCATCCGTGCCCACGGCTACAACGTGATCAACGCCGCGTTCCCGGTGATCCGCTCCGACGGCACGGTCCTGTGGGAGGACGGCATGGACGCGACCGTCAAGGTCGCCACCCCGGCCGAGATGTGCCAGGCCAAGGCCGCCGGGGCGACGATCCTGATGTCCATCGGCGGCGCGACGGCGGGCATCGACCTCGGCTCCAGCGCCGTCGCCGACCGTTTCGTGGCCACCGTCGTCCCGATACTCAAGCGCTACAACTTCGACGGCATCGACATCGACATCGAGACCGGCCTGACGGGCGGCGGCAGCATCACCCAGCTCTCGGCCTCCCAGTCGAACCTCATCCGCATCATCGACGGCGTCCTCGCCCAGATGCCGGCCGGCTTCGGCCTGACCATGGCGCCGGAGACGGCGTACGTCACGGGCGGCAGCGTCGTCTACGGCTCCATCTGGGGCGCCTACCTGCCGATCATCAAGAAGTACGCCGACAACGGCCGGCTGTGGTGGCTGAACATGCAGTACTACAACGGCAGCATGTACGGCTGCGCGGGCGACTCCTACGCCGCCGGGACCGTGCAGGGATTCGTCGCCCAGACCACCTGCCTGAACAACGGCCTGGTCATCCAGGGCACCACGATCAGGGTCCCGTACGACAAGCAGGTCCCCGGCCTGCCCGCCCAGCCGGGAGCCGGCGGCGGCCACATGTCGCCCGCCCTGGTCGCCCAGAGCTGGAACAGCTTCTCCGGCGGGCTCAAGGGGCTGATGACCTGGTCCGTCAACTGGGACGGCTCGAAAGGCTGGACGTTCGGCGACAACGTCAAATCCCTGCAGGGCCGCTGACACGACCGATCGGGAGATGGATCGACCTCTCGTCGGGGGCCCTCCGCCCAGCCGGCGACCCCGAACTTCATACTCGGCGGCGCTCCTGACCGGCCGGCTGTGCTCTTGACCGGCCACCCCCGGATGGAAACACTGTATCCATCCGGGGGTGGCGATGGCTTGGGACGTGATCGTGGTCGGGTCCGGGCCCGGCGGGCTGGCCTGCGCCATCACCGCGGCCGACGGCGGGGCGCGGGTCCTGGTGCTGGAGAAGGCCGCCGACATCGGTGGCGCGCTGCATCACTCGGGCGGGCACCTGTCCGCCGGCGGGTTCTCGGCGCAGCGCGCGCGGGGCATCGACGACGACCCTGACCGGCACTACGCCGACATCGTGCGCATCAACCGGGGAACCGGGCGCGAGGATCTCACCCGCCTGTCGCTGGCCGAGCAGCCCGCGGTGCTGGAGTGGCTGTTCGCGGCGGGCTTCACCCCCGATCCGAACACGCCGCGCATCGTCTACGGGCACGAGCCGTACACGATCCCGCGCACCGTGCACGCCGCCGAGACACCCGGCGGGCCCGCCGTGCTGGCGGCGCTGCGACGGCTGCTGGAGCCCCACACGGGCGGTGGACCAGGCGGTGGACCAGGCGGTGGACCTGTCGAGGTGCGGTGCGGGACGGCTGTCGCGGACCTGCTGGTCGAGGGTGGGTCCGTGGTCGGGGTCATCGACGGCGACGGACGGGAGTGGCGAGCGCCGTCCGTGGTGCTGGCGACCGGCGGGTTCGGCTTCGCGCCCGAGCTGTTCGCCGAGCTGGAGGGAGCGCCCCTGACCACCTCGGCCGCGCCGACCTCGACGGGCGAGGGGCTGCTGATGGCACGACGGGCCGGTGCGGGGCTGCAGGGGGTGGGGCGCTACCTCCCGACGTTCGGCGGGCTGCCGCCGCACGTCGACGACGACCCGCGGGTCGACTGGCTGCACCGGCCGCAGCTCGTGGCGCAGGAGCGGCCGCCGTGGGAGATCTACGTCGATCGCCGCGGGCGCCGCTGGATCGCCGAGGACGAGCCCAGCATCGACCGCAAGGAGCGTGCGCTCACCGAGGTCGAGCTGATGACGTTCTGGATGGTGTTCGACGCGCGGGCGCTGCGCGAGTCGCGGCCGATGGTGCACGGGTGGAGCCCGGCCGAGCTGGCCGGGACCTGCGGCCGGCGGCGCGGCCTGCACCGGGCCGCGACCCTGGCCGAGCTGGCCGCGCTCGCCGGCGTCTCGGCGGACGGGCTGGCCGCGCAGGTGCGGCGCTACAACGAGGCGGTGACGCGCGGCCTGGACGCGGACTTCGGGCGGCGGCACCTGCCCGCGCCGATCGCCGAGCCGCCCTTCTACGCGATCGAGAACCATCCCGTCACGCTCATCACGTTCGCCGGCGTCGACGTCGACGACCGCCTGCGGGTGCGGCGGGCCGACGGGCAGGCCATCCCCGGGCTGTACGCCGTGGGCGAGGTCATCGGCTCCGCGGCGGTCAACGGCAACGCGTTCTGCTCGGGCATGTGCCTGACCCCCGCGCTCGCCTTCGGCCGCCTGACCGGGCGGGCCCTGGCCGCGTCAGTACGCAAAGTGGAAGCCGAGCCCGCGTAGCCTGGCCGAGCTGACCGGCACCTCCGGGAGGCGGATCTCGGCCCGGTAGGTCAGCCCCGGCAGCCCTTCGGCGGCGCAGATGGCAGCGAAGGCTTCGGCGTTGTCCGGCGGCGTCACGTCGTCGGGATAGGCGTTGAACACACCGGTCAGGCCCTCGGTCACCACGAAGTCCAGGGCTGAGGCCGCGTCCCGGTAGTCGATCCGGTACAGCAGGGCGCCCGCCGCGAACGGCACGCTGCCGCCCAGCCGCTCGTGCGCGAACCGCACCCGGGCGGGGTAGTCGAGGTCGTCCGGGTGGCCGTACACGTCGGGGATGCGCAGCACCGCGCCACGAGGCGTGGCCAGCACCGCCTGCTCGGCGGACACGAAGGAGCGCGGGGAGGCGTCCGGGTCGTCGGTGGTGGGGGCCGTCTCGTCGATCGAGGGGCCGGTGCCGCCGCCGTACACGGAGCCGGAGCTGGTGAAGACGACGCGCGGATGCGCCGAGACGGCGGTCCTGGCGGTGGCGACGAGCGTGTCGGCGTACTCGGCGACCCGCGACGCGGCGTCGAAGGCCCTGCTGAGCCGGGGGCTCACGGTCAGCACCACGGCGTCGGCGCCCTCGACGGCGCGCGCGACCGCCGCGCGGTCGGCGCCGCGCAGGACCGCTACCTCTGTGCAGACCTTCCGCAGCTCGGGGACGCGTCCGGGCGTGGTGGTGGTGCCGGTGACGGTGTGGCCCGCCTCCGTCCAGCGCCGGGCGAGCTCCAGGCCCACATGCCCGCACCCGATGATCGTGTATCGCACCCTCGACCTCCCAGAAGGAAACGGCGTTTCATTCTGGCGAACTTCGCTGCCCGAGGGCAATGCGCCGCGACCGCATAGCCGGGCTCATCCCATTTCCGACGGCGGACGCAGGTTGCCGTGAACCTTTCGTCGCTCTCCGGAGTCAGACCTGGTACTTCGCACACGCGACGATGAGGGGGTGCGGTGTCGAGGAATCCAGAGTCCACGTTCGACCGGATCACACTGTGGATGATGTTCGTTCTGCCGACCGCGTGCGGTCTGGTCACGTGGCAGGTCCGCCCTGATCCGTACGCGCCGGTGTTCACGTTCGCCTGCCTGGGGTGTGGCGCGCTCTCCGCGCTCACGCTGATCTTCGACCTCTGCCGGAAGCCGCCCGGACGGTAGCCGCCGGACTTCGCGTCGCGCGGTCCCCCTGCGCCCGGTCCTCGGCGGCGCAGGGACGGCGTACCGTCGCGATGCCTATGACGCCGGGCCGGCGTGGGCGGCCAGGATGCGCCAGCCGTGTTCGTCCGTATGGATCCAGGTCCGGGTGTAGCTCATCCGCCCGGCGAAAGGCTGTCCCGCGTACGTGCCCTCCAGCGTGCCGAGGAAGCAGGTGACCCCGGTGCTCCCCGCGACGAGCACGGTGAGGTCCTCCTGGATGAGCTTTGTCATGACCTGTGTCCGCGAGCGGTGGTTGTGCAGGTCGAGCTCCTTGGCCGCCGGGTGACACCGGCCGTCCGGCGGTCCGGTGAAGACGAGTCGCTCGTCGAGCAGCCGGTCCAGCTCCTCGACGTCGCCGGCGAGCTGCGCCGCCTGCAGGCGCCGCTCCGCCTCGTGGAGCTCATCGATGAGGGTGCGGTCGGGCATGAGAAATTCTCTCTTTCAGCCTGGAAGTGCGTGAGGGTTCGGCGCAAAGCACGTTATCCCATGTACGCCCAGCGGCCTCGGCGAGGAGACGCCCGATCGCCCCGGGCGAACCCATGTCACGACCGGGCCGATCCGCTTCGTCTCCCTGGTGTGCGGCCGGGTCTGCGCGGCCGGCGTCGCCATCCGGATGAGGTCCGCCGAATTTCCCGAAATCCGGCGGCGGCCTCCGGACGTATCCGATGCACGGACACCCGGCCCGGGGAATCGACGTCAGAGACGGAGTTGCTGCGATGACCGTGGAGGACCGCTTCGGCGAAGGCCTTGAAGAGGAGCGCAAGAACCGGGTGCTCGGCACCTACAGCGAGACCGTGACCGACCCCGTCTCCGACTGGGCGACCGACTTCTCCCACGTCGACCCAACTTGGGCCGCCGACCCTTATCCCATCCAGGACGATCTGCGGCAGCGCTGCCCGATCGCGCGCACCGAGCGGTTCGGCGGGGCGTGGCTGCCGACGCGGTACGAGGACGTCGCCGCCATCGCCTACGACACCGAGCACTTCTCCTCCCGGGCGATCCTCATCAGCAACAACAAGCCGCCGCTCGATCTGGCCCCGGCCGGCGACGCCCCGCCCATCACCTCCGACC
>NZ_VCKX01000506.1 GCF_005889725.1 Nonomuraea zeae | reverse complement strand
AGGTGTATAAGAGACAGCCCCGCCCCCGCCGTCGCCACGGCGCCCGTCCCGGCGGCGGACGCGGCGGGGCCGTCCACCCGGGCGATCTGCCCCGAAGACGCCGAGCAGGCGTCGTGCCTGCTGCGGGTGGCGGCCGACGGCGCCGGCCGCGTCCTGCGGCCCGCCGAGGCCGTGCAGGACGACTCGGGAGTGCTGACCGCCAAGGACCTTCAGGAGGCCTACCGGCTGCCTGCCGACCTCCTCGGCGGCGGCCAGACCGTCGCCGTCGTCGTGCCGTACGACGTCGGCTCGGCGGAGGCGGACCTGGCCGTCTACCGGGCGGCCAACGGCCTGCACGCCTGCGACGCGGTCTTCCCCTGCTTCAGGAAGGTCAACCAGCGCGGCGGCGACACGCCGCCGCCCCCCGACTCCGGCTACGCGCTGCACGCCGCGGCGGGTCTCCAGCTGGCCTCGGCGGCCTGCCCCAACTGCAAGCTGCTGCTGGTGCAGGCGGACGACGCCTCATTCGCCAACCAGGCCCTGGCCGTTGACCAGGCCGCCGCCCAGGGTGCCGACGCCGTCGTCGTCATGGCGGGGGTCGCGGAGTTCGAGGAGCAGGCGGCGCAGGCCGCCCACTTCGACCACCCGGGCGTCGCGATCACCGCGGCCGCGGGAGCCGGGTTCAACTCCAGCGGCCGCCAGATCGTTCCGGCGGCCTACTCCACGGTGGTCGCGGTGGGCGGGACCGAGCTGTGGCGGGACCCGGCCGCCAAGCGCGGCTGGAGTGAGACCGCCTGGGCGGGCACCGGCTCGGGCTGCTCTCTCTTCGAGACACGCCCGTCCTGGCAGCGGAGCGGCGCCTGCGGGGACCAGCGGACCGTGGCCGACGTGTCGGCCGTGGCCTCGCCCAACACCCCGGTCCAGGTCTACGCCGGCGCCCTGGACGGCTGGGTCGCCGCCTCCGGCACCCCCGTGGCGGCGGCGTTCATCGCCGGCGTGTACGGCCTGGCGGGCACCGACTCGGCCACGCCCGCGGGCAAGCGCCTCTACCGCGGCTCCCGATACGTCTTCGACATCACCGCAGGAGCCAACGGCACCTGCGGCGGCAGCGACGTGTGCACCGCCGTCCGCGGCTACGACGCGCCCAGCGGCATGGGCACCCCCAACGGCACCGGCGCCTTCTAGGAGACACCATGCGAACACCACGACTCACTCGCGGGCGCCTGCGGCGCGCCACCACCATGGCGGGGCTCACCACTCTGATCACCGGGGTGGTCGCCGCCGGTCCCCTCACCCCGGCGGGCGCCGCCGGCCCCCTGACCCCGGCGGGCGCGCGCCCCGGCTGCACCCCGGCCTGGACCATGCTGCCCGCGGCGTCCGTTGACACCACCGTCGTCGACGTCGACGTCATCGCGCCCAACGACGTCCGGTTCACCGAGAACCTCGCCTTCGCCGCCGTCAGGACGCTGCGCTGGGACGGCAAGACGCTGGCCGAGAACGGCCCCCAGATCCCCATCCCCCCGCGGACCTCCCAGTACTTCGAAGCCGGCGCCGGCTCCTACGACTCGGCGGGCAACGGCTGGGCGATCACGCGGATGCACGGCATGACCAGGCCCGACGGCGCGAGTTCGCTCGCCCGGTGGGCCGGCGGCCGGTGGACGCTCACCCCGAGCGCGCCGTCCAGCGATCCCTCGGTCGGCGCGGCCAGCGTGGCGGACGTCGCCTCGCCGGCTCCCGACCGGGCGTGGGCGGTCGGCCAGCTCCACGGCGTGGGGTACCAGGCCTTCATCGAGCGCTGGGACGGCACCGAGTGGACGATGGCCGACCATCCCGCCACCGGTTACCGCGTCAGCGCGCTGTCCGCTGTGCGGGCGTGGTCCGCCGACGACGTCTGGGCGGTCGGCTACCGGCAGGACGCCGGCCCGTACCAGCCGCTGGTCCTGCACGACGACGGCACCGGCTGGAAGGAGAGCCCGCTGCCGGACATCGGGCCGAGCGGACGCCTGACCACCATCGGCGGCACCGGGCCCGACGACGTCTGGATCGGCGGGTTCAGCGGCACCGAGTACGAGTCCGCGCCGCTCCTGCTGCACTGGGACGGGAAGAGCTGGAGCGCGCAGCCCACCCCCGCGCCCGGACCGCACGGAACGGAGATCCAGCGCCTGTACGCCGCGGCCCCCGGCGACCTCTGGGCCATCGCCTACGACAGCACGCAAAACCACGGGCTCCGGCTGACGCACTGGGACGGCACGTCGTGGCAGGACGTCAAGCCCCAGGGGTCCCAGCCGCCGGCGTACGGGTTCGACTTCTACGAGGTGGACGGCAGCGGCCCCGGCGACGTGTGGGTGGTGGGCGCCACCACCTTCACCGAGCCTTCCGACGGTGCGTATCCGTACCTGCGGTCGCGACGGCTGATCGCCCACCTGAGCTGCGGGAGGAAGTGACATGAGGCTTACTCGCATGGCCACGGCGACCGCGTGCGTCCTGGCGCTGGCCGCCGGGTCGTTCGCCGTCACGTCGCCGGCACAGGCGGAGCCGGCGCCCCCGAAGGTCGCCCGGACCCTGATGGAGACCTTCGCCACGACCGGCAAGGCGGACTTCTGGGTGCGCCTGTCGGACAAGGCGGACCTCGCCCCCGCGCGCAAGATCAACGGCCGGACCGCCCGCGGCGAGGAGGTGGTGGAACGGCTGCAGGCCACCGCCGCCGACTCGCAGGAGCCGTTACGCGACCTCCTCAAGGCGGAGGGGGTGAAGTCGACCGCCTACTGGGCCACCAACGCCGTGTACGTCAAGGGCGCGTCCGAGGCCCTCGCCCGGAAGATCGCCGGGATGAAGGGGGTCGAGGAGATCCGCCCGCCGAAGACCTACGCGATCCCCGAGCCGATCAGGGCCAAGGCGCTGTCCTCCGCCGTCCAGGGGATCGCGTGGGGCGTCAGCAACATCAACGCCGACGACGTGTGGGCCCGGACCGGCCGCCGCGGCGAGGACATCGTCGTCGCCAACGTCGACTCCGGGGTCCAGTTCGACCACCCCGCCCTGGTCAAGTCGTACCGGGGCAACAACGGCGACGGCACCTTCACCCACGACCACAACTGGATCGACCCGCTCGGCAACTGCCCCACCGCCGCGCCCTGCGACAGACACGGGCACGGCACGCACACCATGGGCACCATGGCCGGCGACGACGGCGCGGGCACCCAGATCGGCGTCGCTCCCGGCGTGAAGTGGATCGCCGGCGTCGGCTGCCCCGACGGCTCGTGCCCGGAGGAGGCTCTGGTCAGGTCGTCGCAGTGGATGCTCGCCCCCACCGACCTGTCCGGCCGGAACCCCGACGTGTCCAAGCGCCCGCACATCGTCAACAACTCCTGGGGGTCGGACCCCTCGAACGATCCGATGTTCGAGGACATCCAGCTGGCCTGGGCGGCCTCGGGGATCATGGGCATCTGGTCCAACGGCAACAGCGGGGCCGCCTGCCGGACCTCCGGCGCTCCCGGCAGCCGTACGATCAACTACTCCGTCGGCGCCTACGACGCCAACAACAAGATCGCCGGCTTCTCCAGCCGCGGCAGCGGCCAGGACGGTGCCGTCAAGCCGGACATCTCCGCCCCCGGCGTCCAGATTCTCTCCTCCCTGCCCGGCAACGGCTACGCCGCCTGGGACGGCACCTCCATGGCGGCCCCGCACGTGTCGGGAGCGGTCGCGCTGCTGTGGTCGGCCCGCCCCGAGTACGCCCGCGACATCGACGGCACCCGGCTGCTCCTGGACCTGTCGGCCATCGACACCGACGACACGAGCTGCGGCGGCACCGCGGCCGACAACAACGTGTACGGAGAGGGCCGCCTGGACGCGCTGGCCCTGGTCCAGGCCGGCACCACCGGCACCGCCACCCTGACGGGAAGGGTCTCCGACGCGGCCACCGAGCAGCCCGTCGCCGGCGCCACCGTCGCGCTCACCGGTCCGATGAGCCGCACCGCCACCGTCGGAGCCGACGCCGCGTACACCTTCACCCTCGCCGCCGGCGACTACCAGCTGAAGGTGACGGCCTTCGGCTACCAGCCCACCACGCGGACCGTCACCCTGACCAAGGAGAACACGCTCACCCACGACATCGCCCTGGCCCCCACCGAGCGGGTGAACCTGACCGGCACGGTCGCCGACGGCTCGGGGCTCGGCCGCCCGCTGGGCGCGAAGATCATCGCCGACGACGGCGCCGGCCACCGCTGGAGCGCCGAGGCCGACCCCGGCACCGGCGGCTACACCCTGCCCCTGCTCCCCGCGACGACCTACACCGTCTCCTACACCTCCACCGTGCCCGGCTACGACCCGGCCACCCGCCAGGTGGCCATGGGCGACGCCGGCCAGCGCCTCGACATGGGCCTGACCGTCTCGCTCGCCTGCACGGCCGCCGGCTACCACGTCACCCGCGCGGGCAGCACCCAGTCGTTCGACGGCTCCAAGCAGCCCAGGGGCTGGACGGTCACCAACGTCGAACTGGACATCCCCAACTACGACTACCAGCCGGGCTGGGTGTTCTCCGACCGCGGCGGGCGCGGCAACCACACCGGCGGCAAGGGCGGGTTCGCGATCGTGGACTCCCTGCGCTCCGGCAAGGGGCACATCCAGAACAGCTACCTCACCAGCCCTTCCTACGACCTCGGCCGGCGCACGAAGACCATGCTGGAGTTCGCCCACGACCTGAGGCCGGCCATCAACTCCACCACCTCGGTGGACCTCAGCGTGGACGGGGGCCGCACCTGGACGACGGTCTGGAGCGCCAAGGGCTATCCCGGCGCCGCCGGACCGGCCACGCAGGTCATCCCCCTCCCGCAGGCCGCCGGTCAGCGCAACGTCAAGTTCCGGCTGCACTACCTGGGCCAGAACTCGGGCTGGTGGGCCGTCGATGACGCCTTCATCGGCGACCGCGCCTGCGCCGTCGCCGGCTGATCCCCACCCCGGCACCCAC
>NZ_VCKX01000505.1 GCF_005889725.1 Nonomuraea zeae | reverse complement strand
ATAAGAGACAGGGTGGTGACCATGCGGGCGGCGTCTTGGAGGTTGAGTACGCCGGCGAGGTGGGAGGCGGTGATTTCGCCGAGTGAGTGGCCTGCGTAGTAGTCGGCGGTGATGCCGTGGTGGGCGAGGAGCCGGTGCAGGGCGATCTGGAAGGCGAAGATGGCGGGTTGGGTGTAGCGGGTGTCGTTGAGTGCGTCGGCGTCGGTGAACATGACGTCTTTGAGCGGGCGTTCGAGGTGGGCGTCCAGGACCGCGCACACCTCGTCGAGGGCTTCGGCGAAGACGGGCTGGGTGCGGTATAGGTCCGCGCCCATGCCGGCCTGCTGGCTGCCCTGCCCGGTGAACAGGAAGGCCGTCTTGCCGGGCGGCACCGCGGTCGGCTGCGGTAACGCGTCGAGCTGGTCCAGGAGCTCATCGCGGGTGGTGCCGGTCACGGTGGCGCGGTAGGGGAAGCGGGTACGGGTGGCCAGGGTGTAGCCCACGTCGGCCGGTGACAGCTCGGGGTGTGCGCGGACGTGCTCGGCCAGGCGGGCGGCCTGGTCGCGGACGGCCTGCTCGGTCTTCCCCGACAGGATCCATGGGACCGGGCCGTCGACGGGAGTCGGCTCCCGGCCGGCAGGGGGTGCCGCTTCCAGGATGACGTGCGCGTTGGTGCCGCTGATGGCGAAAGAGGAGACGGCGGACCTGCGCGGCCGGTCGCCGGCGAGCTCGGGCCAGGGGGTCGGCTCGGTGAGCAGGCTGACCGCCCCGGCCTCCCAGTCCACGTGGCGGCTGGGCGCGTCCACATGCAGCGTCTTGGGCAGCAGACCGTACCGCATGGCCTGGACCATCTTGATGACGCCGGCCAGGCCGGCGGCGGCCAGCGTGTGGCCGATGTTCGACTTGACCGACCCGAGCCAGAGCGGCGTCTCCCTGTTCTGGCCGTAGGTGGCCAGCAGGGCCTGCGCCTCTACGGGGTCGCCGAGCGTGGTGCCGGTGCCGTGCGCCTCGACGGCGTCGATGTCGGGCGGGGTGAGCTGCGCGTCGGCCAGCGCCTGCCGGATCACCCGCTGCTGGGAGGGGCCGTTCGGCGCGGTGAGCTGGCTGCTGCGGCCGTCCTGGTTGACCGCGCTGCCCCGGACGACGGCCAGGACGTCATGCCCGTTCGCCCGCGCGTCCGACAGCCGTTCGAGCAGGACCATCGCCGCGCCCTCGCCCCACGCCGTGCCGTCGGCCGCGTTCGCGAACGGCTTGCACCGGCCGTCGGGCGCGAGCCCGCGCTGGCGGCTGAACTCCAGGAACATCCCAGGCGCGGCCATGATCGTCGAGCCGCCGGCCAGCGCCAGCCCGCACTCCCCGTTGCGCAGCGCCTGCACCGCCAGGTGCAGCGCCACCAGCGAGGACGAGCAGGCCGTGTCCACCGAAACCGCGGGCCCTTCGAGTCCGAGCGTGTACGCGATCCGCCCGGAGGCCACGCTGACCGTCGTCCCCGTCAGCACGTGTCCCTGGACGTCGTCGTTGCCGGGATTGGCCAGCGAGACGTACTCCTGCGCCGAGACCCCCGCGTAAACCCCCGTCCGGCTGCCGCGCAGCGAGGTCGGGTCCAGCCCGGCCCCCTCGATCGCCTCCCACGAGGTCTCCAGCAGCAGCCGCTGCTGCGGGTCGATGGCGATGGCCTCGCGCGGGCTGATGCCGAAGAACTCCGCGTCGAACCGGTCGGCGTCGTAGACGAACCCGCCCTCACGCGCGTACGACTTCCCGAAGGCGTCGGGGTCCGGGTCGAACAGCTCGTCGAGGTTCCAGCCCCGCCCCGTGGGGAACGGGCCGATGGCGTCAACCTCGTCCACGACGAGCCGCCACAGCTCCTCAGGCGACCCGGCCCCGCCGGGGAAGCGGCAGGCCATGCCGACGATCGCGATCGGCTCGTGCCTGGCCGCCTCGGTCTCGGCCAGCAACTGCCGGGTGCGCTGCAGGTCGGCGGTCACCCGCTTGAGATAGCCGCGAAGCTTTTCCTCGTTCGACATGGAATTCTTCCCTTACTCAGGACAGGCCGAGCGCGTTGTCGATGTAGTCGAAGATCTCGTCGTCCGCCGCGGACTCGATGCTCTGCGCGTCCATGGCGTCGTTCTGGGGCTCGTTGAGCTGGAACAGCAGCTCGCGCAGCCGGCCGGCGACCTCGGGTCGCGTCCCGGCGGGCACGGCGGCCAGGCTCGACTCCAGCCGGTCCAGCTCGGCCATGATCGGCTGCGTGGCCGGGACGGCGCCGGTCGCCTGGTCGTCGGGTGCGACGACGTCCTGAAGGTGCTCGGCCAGGGCCAGCGGCGTCGGATAGTCGAAGATCAACGTGACGGGCAGTCGCACTCCCGCCGCCGCGCCCAGGTTGTTGCGCAGCTCGACCGCGGTGAGGGAGTCGAGTCCCATGTCCAGCACGCCGCGTTCGACGTCGATCGCCTCCGGGTTCCCGTGCCCGAGCACCGCGGCGATCTGCCGGCGTACCAGGTCGAGCAGCAGGTCCCGCCGCTGGTCCGCGCCGAGCCCGGCGAGCTGCTGTCGCAGCGCGCCCGACGCGGGGGCCTGCTCTCCGGTACGGCGCCCCGTACGGACCAGGTCGCGCAGCACCGGCGCGACCGTGCCGGACGCGGCCCGCTTGCGCAGGGCGGAGGTGTCCAGCCTGACGGGCGCCAGCAAGGAGCGGCCGCTGGTGAGCGCCTTGTCGAGGAGACCGAGCCCGGTCTCGGGCGATAGGGGGAGTATGCCGGTGCGGGCCAGGCGGCCGGTGTCGCCGGAGTCGAGCGTCGCCGCCATGCCGGCGTCCCACAGGCCCCAGGCCAGGGAGATGCCGCCGCGCCGGTGGGCGAGGGCGTCGAGGTAGGTGTTGGCGGCGGCGTAGTTGGCCTGCCCCGGGTTGCCGATGAGACCGGCGACGGAGGAGTACACGACGAACGCCTCCAGCTCCCCGGTCAGCTCGTGCAGGTGCCAGGCGGTGTCCACCTTGACCCGCAGCACCGAGTGCAGCTGCTCGGGGGTCAGCGCGCCGACCGTGGCGTCGTCGAGCACGCCGGCCAGGTGGAAGACGCCGGTCAGCGGCCGGTCCGCCGGGATGCCGCCGAGCAGAGCGGCCAGGGCGGCGCGGTCGGCGGTGTCGCAGGCCGCGACGGTGACCTGGGCGCCGAGCGCTTCCAGCTCCTCCGTGAGGGCGGTCACGCCGGGGGCGCCCGGGCCGCGGCGGCCGGCCAGGAGCAGGTGGCCGACGCCGTACCGGGTGACCAGGTGGCGGGCCAGATGTCCGGCCAGCTCGCCGGTGCCGCCGGCGAGGAGGACCGTGCCCTCGGGGTCGAGCGTGACCGGGACGGCGTCGGACTCGGTGACCTTGGCGAGGCGGGGGGCGAGCATCCTGTCGCCGCGGACGGCCAGCTGCGGCTCCGAAGTGACGATCGGCTCGGGCCGGTCGGCGTCCACGATGGAGAAGCGGCCAGGGTGCTCGTTCTGGGCGGTGCGGACGAGGCCCCAGACGGTGGCGGCCGGGAGGTCGGTGACAGTGTCGTCGGGGCCGGTGGCGATGGCCCCGCGGGTGAGGAAGACCATCCGGGAGTCGGCGAGGCGGTCGTCGGCGAGGAAGTCCTGGATCAGGCGCAGCGTCCGCTCGGCCAGGGCGTGGGTGACGGCGAGGTGGTCGCCGCCCTCTTCGCCGTGGACGGGGACGACGATGACCTTGGGGGCGGGGCCGGCGGACAGCAGCGTGTCCAGATCCCGATATGCCTGGGTGGCGGCGGCGGCGGTGGTGCCGGTGCCGATGATCGCCCACGAGTCCGGTGTCTCCACCGGGCGGCCGGCGTCGGCCCAGCGGGGCTCGTACAGCGGCTGCTGCCCGGCCGAGCTGGGGATCTGCTGCGCGGAGGTCCGCCGCACGACCAGGCTCTCGATGCTCACCACCGGCGCGTCCCACGGGTCGGTGAGGGTGATCTGCATGGCGTCCGGCGCGGTGTGCCGCATCCGCACCCGCAGCGCGGTGGCGCCCGGCGTGTGCAGCTCGATCCCGGTCCACGCGAACGGGAGCTGCACCTGGTCCTCGTACAGCAGGGTCATCGGGTGCAGCGCGCAGTCCAGCAGCGCAGGGTGGATGCCGAACCTGCCCGCGGTGCCGTGGTGGTCCTCGGGCAGCTCGACCTCGGCGTACATGTCGTCGCCGACCCGCCACGCGGCCTTCATGCCGCGGAACGGCGGCGCGTAGTGGTAGCCGCGCTCGCCCATCGACTCGTAGTGCGCCGCGACGTCCACCGCCACCGCGCCCTCGGGCGGCCAGACCGGCGACGGCGCGACCCTGGCGGGCTCGCGGGTGGTGAAGAAGCCGCTGGCGTGGTGGGTCCATTCGTCCTCGTCCTGCTGACGGGAGTGGACGGTGAACGCCTGCCGCCCCTCGTCGGCGGGGCTGACGGTCACGTACAGGATCCGGGCGGTCTCCTCGGGGATGGCCAGGAACGCGTGGTGGGTCAGCTCGTCGATGTGCGTCATGCCGACGTGGTGGGCGGCGTGCAGCAGGAAGTCGATGTAGGCCGTGCCGGGAAGGATCACCGTGTGGTGGACCGCGTGCTGGTCGAACCACGGGTGGTCCTTCAGCGAGATGCGGCCGGTGAAGTGGTGGCTGCCGTCGGGGAGCCGGGTCGCGGTGTGCAGCAGCGGGTGCTTCAGGTTCCGGTCGCCGGTCGGCTGGGCGAGGTGGTCGAGCCAGTACCGCTCCGGCTGGAAGGCGTAGGTGGGCAGCGGGACGGGACGCGCGCCCGGATAGAGAGTCGCGGGGTTCGCCCGGAGCTGGGCCAGCGCGGTGGCCAGGCTGATCGTCTCCGGCCTGCGCTGGGTGCGGGTGGGGATGGCGTGGCCGGCCTGGGCGGCGAGGGGGGTGAGCGCGGCGTCGGGGCCGAGCTCGACGTAGGTGGTGACGCCGCGTTCCTGGAGGGTGGTGAGGGTGTCGGCGAA
>NZ_VCKX01000504.1 GCF_005889725.1 Nonomuraea zeae | reverse complement strand
CCTCCAGCACCGCAACCCCCGCCACCCCATCCGCCGCAGGGCCCGATCGGGGCGCTTTCGGGCAGGCGACGCTGACCGGCTTCGCCTCGCTGCCCGCGCAGACCTTCGTCCCCGGCAGCGAGCCGTCGGGCTCGTTGCTCGGCACCGCCCCGGTCAACGGGATCACCCCGCCGTTCCCCGGCCAGCCCGTCCAGGGCTTCAGCGGCATCGTCCGCCGCCACGACGGCACGTACGACGTCCTGTCCGACAACGGCTTCGGCAACAAGGCCAACAGCTCGGACTTCCTTCTGCGCATCCACCGCATCAAGCCCGACTTCAGGGCCAAGTCGGTACAGGTGCTCGGCGGGTTCAACCTGACCGACCCGCGCGGGCTGGTGCCGTTCCCCCTCACCCGCCAGGACCGTACGCTGACCGGCGCCGACTTCGACGTCGAGTCGATCGTGCGCACGACCGACGGCACGTACTGGATCGGCGACGAGTTCGGCCCGTTCCTGCTCCACTTCGACCGCAAGGGCCGCCTGCTCCAGGCCCCGATCGAGCTCCCCGGCGTCAAGGCCCCCGAGAACCCGGCGCTGAACGGCGGCCAGCCCAACCTCGCGAGCAGCAAGGGGTACGAGGGCATGGCCAGGTCCGTGGACGGCCGCCGCCTCTACCCGCTGCTCGAAGGCACGGTGAACGGCGACCCTGCGGGAACTTTGCGCATGAACGAGTTCGACCTGCGCAAGGGCGCTTACACCGGGCGCCGCTGGACGTACCGGCTGGACGACCCCTCCCACTCCATCGGCGACGCGATCGCCGTGGACCGCAACCGCTTCCTGATCATCGAGCGGGACAACCTGCAGGGCGACGCCGCCAAGGTCAAGCGCATCTACCTGGCCGACATGCGTGACAGGGACGGTGACGGGGCGCTGGACAAGACCCTGGTGGCCGACCTGCTGAACATCGCCGACCCGCGCGGGCTCGGCGGCACGGCGGGGACGTTCAGGTTCCCGTTCCAGACGATCGAGGACGTCGCCATCCTCGACGACCGCACGCTCGCGGTGCTCGACGACAACAACTTCCCCTTCTCCAACGGCCGCACGCCCGGGCAGGCGGACGACAACGAGTTCATCACCATCAAGCTCACCCAGGGTCTCCAGGCGGACCCCCGCGTCTCCCGCTGACCTCCGAAACGGGCGGACGCCCGCAGGAGGGCCGGCGACCGTGCCTCGGACGGCGAGCCTCGCCACCGAGACAAGCGTGCGTCAGACCGTGAACCCTGCCACGGGGGCACGGCGAAAGCCGCCACCAGGGTCCGGGCGCGGCGCGCAACCGCAACCCCGGGCAGGACTGGAGCCCAAGCTGCACAGAAGCCCGCCCCGTCCGGTAAGCCCCAGCTCAGTCCTGAGCCCCGCAGCGGGCCCGAGGTCCGAACCGAACCGGACCGGATCGGGCCGGGCCGGGCTGGGCTGGGCTGGGCTGGTGAGCTGGGCGGAAGTGTCGGGGTGCGGCGGTAAGGTGCCTGGCATGTCGCACCCAGAGCAGCCCTCGCCCGTGACCCCCGACGACCTCGACGAGGCGATTCGCCTCTCCGTCGAGACACTCAAGGGCACTCCGGCGTCCGCCTGGGACGACAAGGCCGGCACGCTCGAGTGGACCTGCTGGGAAACCGTCGAGCACATGAGCGACGACCTGTTCGCCTACGCCGTCCAGCTCGGGCTCCGGACGCCACCGCTGGACGTGGACGTCCCTTTCGCCCTGGAGAGCCGCAGACCGGGAGGTCCGAGGAACTCCGTGCACGCCGACCGGGCCTCGGGGCCGGCCGGGCTGTTGCAGGTGCTGGAGGCGAGCGGCGCGCTGCTGGTCGCGATGACGCGCACGACGCCGCCGGAATATCGCGGGCACCACGGATTCGGCGCGGCGGACCCGGAAGGCTTCGCCGCGATGGGCATCGTGGAAGTCCTCGTCCACACCCATGACCTGGCCGAAGGCCTCGGGCTCGGCTGGGCGCCGCCCGCAGGCATGTGCGCACGGGTCCTGGCCAGACTGTTCCCCGACGCCCCGCAGACCACAGATCCATGGACCACGCTGCTGTGGGCCACCGGCCGCGCCGAGCTCCCCGGCCACCCGCGCCTCACCCGCTGGCGCTGGTACGGCGAGCCGCGCTCCTAGCCTGGCAGCGCTCCTGAACGGACGACGCTCGCGGCCGGGCGGCGCCCGCGACCGCCGATCTCACACAGGTGACGGAGCGAGAGGGCCGAAACCCATCGCCGGGGTGACCGAAAGCAGGGGCACCCGGCGATGGGAGGAGGACTCAGACGATGAGGTCGTCGAACTCGCCGTCCTTCGCCCCGAGGACGAACGCGGTGATCTCGGCCTGGGTGTAGACGAGTGCCGGGCCTTCTGGGAACCGTGAGTTACGCATGGCTATTTCCCCCGTGGGCAAGTTCGCGACTTCGACGCAGTTGCCGTTGGGGTTGCTCCGCTTGCTTTTGCGCCAGACGACGGGAAGGCGGCCGGCGGACGTTCCGTTCCGGAACTCATGCATGGGGGCAGCTCCTCGCGATCTTACGGATGCACGTGCATCCGCGTTTGCGAGCTGAGAATACGGCAGCGCGTTGATCTCCATATAGCGGACGACCAAAAATCACCGTATGGAGTGGATCACAGGGATATCAGCAGCTCATCGGGAAATAAGGCGTTCCAAGAACCTTCGGGTCTGCTTGGGCTCCTCAGCCTGGATGCTGAGCCTGTCCATGACCTCCATGTAGTGGTCAGAATCGGCAGGCTTGTCCAGGTAGAGGGCGCTGGTGAGCTGCTCCATGTACACCACGTCGGGCAGCTCGCGCTCCGGGAAACGCAGGATGCTGAACGGCCCGCCGGCCGCCGCGTGCCCACCTCGGTCGAACGGCATGATCTGCACCGTGACGTTACGCTCAGCCGTGATGTCCAGGAGGTGGACGATCTGCGCCCGCATCGTCTCCGGACCGCCCAGCGTGCGGCGCACCACGGCCTCGTCGATCACCGCCCAGATCGTCAGCCCGCTCTCCAGCCGCTTCTGGCGCGTGGTTCGCAGCGCCACGCGGCGGTCGAGCTCCTGCTTCGGGGCCTTCTCGTGGGCCAGCTCGATCACGGCCCTGGCATAGGCGGGCGTCTGGAGCAGGCCGGGGACGAACTGGTTCTCGTACGTACGAATGGCCGACGCGGCGCCCTCGAGCCCGATGTAGACCTCGAACCAGGAAGGCAGCAGATCTCCGTACTTGTGCCACCAGCCGGGGGCGTTGGCCTGCTTGGCCAGGGCGAGCAGCGGGTCGCGCTCGGCGGGGTCGGTGACGCCGTACAGGGTGAGCAGATCGGCCACGTCCCGCTGCTTGAAGCTGACCTGGCCGAGCTCCAACCGGCTGATCTTGGCGTGAGATGCGCGAATCGAATACCCGGCGTCCTCGCGGGAGATACCCTTCTCGGTACGGAGCCTGCGCAGCTGGGTCCCGAGCAGGATCCGCAGCACTGTCGGGCTTCCCGGCGAATGGCTGAGAAGCTTCCCTTCCGCGCTCTGTGCGCTCACTGCGCCGCTCCTAGGTCAGTTGCACGTGCAGATGCTATTCGCATCCGTAAACCACGAAAAGTCTTGCATCGGTAAGCACTCCCCGTAAAGATGGGCATTGGATCACCAGACCGCGCTTCGGGGGCCAGAATGACGACTTTCGACGCTCGGCCGCAAGCCGCCATCGGTTCCCGGCCACCAGGATGGCTGTCGTCCATCCTGGTAGACGGGTGTGCCGGTGAGTGCGACGCGGTGTTCCCGTTCCATCAGCGGACGGCGCTCGAGCCTGCCTGCGTTGCCACGGCGAGGCGGTTCGTCGATCAGACGCTCACCTCTTGGGGCACCCTCGGCTTGATCTTGGATGCTCAGCTGGTGGTTTCCGAGCTGGTGACCAACGCCATGCGGCACGGGGGCGGGGCCGCGCAGCTCCGGTTGCTGAGCCATGGGCATGAGCTCGCGTGCGTGGTGACCGATCACAGCCGGACCGCGCCGGTGGCGGCGGCGCCGGACGTGTTCTCCGAATTCGGCCGGGGGTTGCGGTTGGTGGACGCCCTCTGCACCGCCTGGGGCTGGCTCTCCCCCGGCGGTGCCCGCAAGCTCGTCTGGGCCGTACTCGCGGGCTGACCAGCAGGCGCTGTCGCCGGGCTCCGCAGTCACCCGCTGTCGTCCGTCACACGCTGTCCAGGAGATCCAGTACGTCGGCGTCGCTGAGCTGGTCGAAATGCTCGTACCATTGCCCGACCGCCCTGAAGTCGATCGGCGTGATCACCGCGATCACCTCGTCGGCCTCTTCCTGCAGGGACCTGACCGTCTCGCGAGCCCCTACGGGCACGGCCAGCGTCACCTTGGCGGGCTTGGCGGCGTTGACCGCTCTGAGTGCGGCCCGCGCGGTGCTTCCGGTGGCCAGGCCGTCGTCGACCACGATCACCTCCCTGCCTTCGAGCGAGGGCAGCGGGCGGTCGCCCCGGTAGGCGTGTACCCGGCGGGCCAGCTCGTGCCGCTCCTGCTCGACCACGTCGGCGACCGACTCGGGGGTCATGCCCAGCCGGCGCAGCAGGGACAGGTCGAACACCGGCTCCCCACCCTCGGCTATCGCGCCCACGCCCAGCTCCGGGGCCGGCGGATAACCGATCTTCCTGGTCACGAGCACGTCGAGGGCGACGCCCAGCCTGCGCGCGATCGGCACCGCCACCGCCACCCCACCCCGGGGCAACGCCAGCACGACCGGATCGTGCACGTCCTGCAGCCGCTCGGCGAGCAGCGCCCCGGCCTGGGCTCGATCTGCGAAGAGCTCCATGACCAGTGCTTACCCGCTCACGCGCGCTCCTCGCCTCCCCGCCACCGGCCATTCACCCAGGCCCCGCATCGGCACTTAGCATCCGGCGCGAGTGCTCGGGTCCGAACGCCCGATCCGTGTACCCGGTCCGTGCGTCTGATGCCGGGGCCTGGGTGAATGGCCGGTGGCGGGG
>NZ_VCKX01000503.1:2500-5000 GCF_005889725.1 Nonomuraea zeae | reverse complement strand
AGTATGCTTTGTGGTCAAGTCCTCGGCCTATTAGTACCGGTCAGCTCCACACGTTACCGTGCTTCCACCTCCGGCCTATCAACCCGGTCGTCTACCGGGAGCCTTACCCACTCTCATGGTGGGAGACCTCATCTCAAGGCGAGCTTCCCGCTTAGATGCTTTCAGCGGTTATCCCTTCCGAACGTAGCCAACCAGCCGTGCACCTGGCGGTACAACTGGCACACCAGAGGTTCGTCCGTCCCGGTCCTCTCGTACTAGGGACAGCCCCTTTCAAGTCTCCTGCGCGCGCAGCGGATAGGGACCGAACTGTCTCGCGACGTTCTAAACCCAGCTCGCGTACCGCTTTAATGGGCGAACAGCCCAACCCTTGGGACCTACTCCAGCCCCAGGATGCGACGAGCCGACATCGAGGTGCCAAACCATCCCGTCGATATGGACTCTTGGGGAAGATCAGCCTGTTATCCCCGGGGTACCTTTTAGCCGTTGAGCGACACCGCTTCCACACGCCGATGCCGGATCACTAGTCCCAGCTTTCGCTCCTGCTCGACCCGTCAGTCTCACAGTCAAGCTCCCTTGTGCACTTACACTCGACACCTGATTGCCAACCAGGCTGAGGGAACCTTTGGGCGCCTCCGTTACTCTTTAGGAGGCAACCGCCCCAGTTAAACTACCCACCAGACACTGTCCCCGATCCGGATCACGGACCAGAGTTAGACGTTCAAAACGACCAGAGTGGTATTTCACCAATGACTCCACCATCACTAGCGTGACAGCTTCCCAGTCTCCCACCTATCCTACACAAGACGTTCCAAACGCCAATGTCAAGCTGTAGTGAAGGTCCCGGGGTCTTTCCGTCCTGCTGCGCGAAACGAGCATCTTTACTCGTAGTGCAATTTCGCCGGGTCTGCGGTTGAGACAGCGGGGAAGTCGTTACGCCATTCGTGCAGGTCGGAACTTACCCGACAAGGAATTTCGCTACCTTAGGATGGTTATAGTTACCACCGCCGTTTACCGGCGCTTAAGTTCTCACCTTCGCCAACTTGCGCTGGCTAAGCGGTCCCCTTAACGTTCCGGCACCGGGCAGGCGTCAGTCCGTATACATCGTCTTACGACTTCGCACGGACCTGTGTTTTTAGTAAACAGTCGCTTCCCCCTGGCCACTGCGACCCCCACCAGCTCCCAGAGCTAATCTGATCACCAGCAGAGGTCCCCCTTCTCCCGAAGTTACGGGGGCAATTTGCCGAGTTCCTTAACCACAGTTCACCCGATCGCCTTGGTATTCTCTACCTGACCACCTGAGTCGGTTTAGGGTACGGGCCGCCACAACACTCACTAGAGGCTTTTCTCGGCAGCATAGGATCATCCACTTCACCACAATCGGCTCGGCATCACATCTCACCCACAAGTGTTGCGGATTTGCCTACAACACGGGCTACATGCTTACCCCAGGACAACCATCGCCTGGGTTGGACTACCTTCCTGCGTCACCCCATCGCTTACCTACTACCCGATCGGATCGAGCGTTCACTCTGACCCCAAGCCCGAAGGCTTTAGGCGAGCTAAGGACTCTTAGCATCACGAGGTTCGATATGGGCGCATTGAAGCGGGTACGGGAATATCAACCCGTTGTCCATCGACTACGCCTGTCGGCCTCGCCTTAGGTCCCGACTTACCCTGGGCGGATTAGCCTGGCCCAGGAACCCTTGGTCATCCGGCGCGAGGGTTTCTCACCCTCGATTCGCTACTCATGCCTGCATTCTCACTCGCACAGCCTCCACAACTAGATCACTCTGCTGCTTCGCCGGCTGCACGACGCTCCCCTACCCATCAACACAGACGAATCTGCATCAATGCCACGACTTCGGCGGTGTACTTGAGCCCCGCTACATTGTCGGCGCGGAATCACTTGACCAGTGAGCTATTACGCACTCTTTCAAGGGTGGCTGCTTCTAAGCCAACCTCCTGGTTGTCTCTGCGACTCCACATCCTTTCCCACTTAGCACACGCTTAGGGGCCTTAGTCGGTGATCTGGGCTGTTTCCCTCTCGACTACGAACCTTATCGCCCGCAGTCTCACTGCCACGCTCTCACTTACCGGCATTCGGAGTTTGGCTGACGTCAGTAACCTTGTCGGGCCCATTAGCCATCCAGTGCTCTACCTCCGGCAAGAAACACGCGACGCTGCACCTAAATGCATTTCGGGGAGAACCAGCTATCACGGAGTTTGATTGGCCTTTCACCCCTACACACAGGTCATCCCCCAGGTTTTCAACCCTGGTGGGTTCGGTCCTCCACCCAGTCTTACCTGAGCTTCAACCTGCCCATGCGTAGATCACTCCGCTTCGGGTCTACAGCATGCGACTCAAACGCCCTCTTCAGACTCGCTTTCGCTACGGCTCCCCCACACGGGTTAACCTCGCCACACACCATAACTCGCAGGCTCATTCTTCAAAAGGCACGCAGTCACATCACACAAGGACGAATCCTTGTAAGCTCCTACG
>NZ_VCKX01000502.1 GCF_005889725.1 Nonomuraea zeae | reverse complement strand
CGGCGTGCCCGTCGGGGACGGCGCGGGGGAGGGGTTGCCCTGGCCGAAGACGACGTCCGAGCAGGAGTAGAACGCCTCGGGGCTGTCCGAGCGCTGCCAGACGGCGTAGATCAGGTGACGGCCCTGCTTGGCGGGCAGCTTGGCGGCCATCGTGTAGAAGCCGTCGGCCACCACCGGGTTCTGCACGGTGTGGAACGGCTTCGCCTCCAGGTCGGACCACTTCAGCGGCTTGGCCGGGTCGTAGCCGTCCTTGGTGATGTACAGCTCGAACGCGCCCTTGTGCGGAGCGGTCGCCCGGTACTTGAACGTGTGGGCCGCACCGCTCGTCATGGTCGTCGCCGGCCAGTCCGCCCTGGCCTGGTCGAACCCGCGATACTTGTCGCGGCCGGCGCTGCACAGCTTCCCGTCCGGGATGATCTCGCGGTGCCGGCCGGCCGCGTCGGCGATGTTGACCTCGTTCCAGTCGTAGAGAGGCTGGGTGCCGCCGATCGCCACGGCCTGCTTGCACGCGGCCGACTTGGGGCTCTCCGGGCCCTCGGTGTAGCAGACCATGGCCCGGCTGGGCGGGTTGCTCATGGTGCCGTGGGCGGAGGCCGTCCCGGGGGCGACGGCGAGCACGAGCAGCGTGGGGGCGGCCAGAGTGGTGGCGACGATTGCCTTGCGGTTGATCTGCATGCAGATCACCTTGGACCACGTGAAAGGGCGAAATATCGTGGTTAAGCCTCCCTTAAGGCTGGCTTAGGTGCCTTTTCAGGGGTACGCCGAATCCACACCTGCACCTGTGCCCCGCCCAGCGCCGAGCGATCCAGCCGCAGCGAGCCACCGGACGACTCGGCCAGCCGCCGCGCGATGTCCAGCCCCAGCCCCGTGGACCCGCTACCGCTGCTGCCCCGCTCCAGCGCCGCCTCCGGATCCCGGATGCCCGGCCCCGCGTCGGCGATCAGCACACCGACCGCGTCCGGGCCCTCGTGCAGCGTGACGCTGAACGCGGTCCCCTCCGCCGTGTGCCGGAACACGTTCCCGAGCAGCGCGTCCACGACCGCCGTCAGCTCGCCGGCGGGCACCGGCACCCGTACCGGCAGGGTGGCGCCGACCAGTTCCCACGGCCGCCGCTGATCCTCCGCCAGCGCCGACCAGAACGTCAGCCGCTCGCGCAGCACCTCCGCCACGTCGCACGACCGCGCCGCCCTGGAGGGCCGCCTGGCCGCCGCGATGACCGTGTCCACCTCGCTCTCCAGCCTGGTCAGCGCCTGGCTCGCGGCCTCGGCCCCCGGCCCGATCCGGTCCAGGCTGAGCCGCAGCGCGGTCAGCGGCGTGCGCAGCCGGTGCGAGAGGTCGGCGGCCAGCTCCCGCTCGGCCGCGAGGAGGTGGGTGACCTGGTTCGCCATGGAGTTGAACGCGGTCGCCGCCGCCTTGAGCTCGGGCGGCCCCTCGGGATAGACGCGCTCGCTCAGGTCGCCGGCGCCGAGCGCGGTGGCAGCCGTCCCGAGCCGGCGCGCCGCCCGTACGACCCGGGCCCCGAGCCGGTCGCCGACCAGCACGGAGCCGAGCACCAGCACCACGGCCACGCCGGTGAGCACCGCCCACGAGGTGAGGACCCCCTGGTTGAGGTCGTCGGCGGGGACGAACACCTCGATCACCGCGCCCCGGTCGCCGTCCAGCGCGACGGGCCGCAGCAGCGCGTACCCGCCGGCCAGCTCCACCGTGCTCGCCCTGGTCTGGGCGGCGGCCCCGGCCACCTCGGCGGCAGGGGCGCGGGTGGTGCCCGCCGTCGCGCCGCCCGTCACGTGGACGGCCAGCAGGCCGCGCCGCCCCGCTTCCGTACGGGCCATCGCGTGCTCCAGGTCGGCGCCCTCCGTGGTCAGCGCCAGCACCGGGACCAGCGCGGACGCCTGGCGCTCCGCGCCGGCCAGGGCCCTGGTCTGCGCGGTCTCCCTGACGATCAGCGCGAGCGGCACGAGGAAGGCCAGCGCGACCATCGAGGTGACCGCCACCATCAGCACGGCCAGCGTCCGCCTCACCGCGGGCCCCCGTGCACGCCGCCGCTCACGCGGGGGCGGCCAGCATGACCCCGACACCCCGGACGGTGTGCAGGTAGCGGGGCTGCGCGGCGCTCTCGCCGAGCTTGCGGCGCAGCCACGACAGGTGCACGTCGATGGTCTGGTCGTCCCCGTACGCCAGCCGCCAGACCTCGGCCAGCAGCTCCTGGCGGCTGACCACCCGGCCGGCCCTGGCGGCCAGGTAGGCGAGCAGGTCGAACTCGCGCCTGGTCAGCGAGAGCGGCCCGCCGTCGAGCACGGCCGCGCGCCGGTCGACGTCCACGACCAGACCGCCCACCTGGAGCGTCACCGGTGCGGGCGCGGACCTGGCCCGGCGCAGCACGGCGTCGAGCCGGGCGCTGAGGTGGTCACCGGAGAACGGCTTGACGAGATAGTCGTCGGCGCCCGCCCGCAGCAGCCGGACGATCTCGGCCTCCTCGTCGCGGGCAGTGGCCACGATGACCGGCACGTCCGAGATGCCGCGTACCATCCGCAGGGCCTCGGAGCCGTCCAGGTCGGGCAGGCCCAGGTCGAGGACGACGGCGTCCGGCGGGCGCTGCGAGATCTCCCTGAGCGCGTCCAGCGCGCACCCGGCGCTGCGTACGGCGTGGCCGCGTGCCCCGAGCTCGTGGATGATCGCCGACCTGACGAATTCGTCGTCTTCGACTACGAGAACCATCGCCATGCGCACCAACCGTACATAATGCGTCTCATGCGTCGAGCCCTTCGATATGTCGCGATCTGGTGCGGAGCCACCGTGGTCGCCGTGTCGGTCTCCTGGTTCGGCGTGCGCGGGGTGCTGCGCAGCGAGTTCGTGGACGATGTGGACGTCGAGCCGTTCCTCGCCCAGACGATCGCGGCCGACCCGGATCCGCTGATTATCGCCACTCCGACCCCCTCGCCCCGCCGTAGTACGAAAAATCCGAAAAATCGGGCGAGCCCGACCCCTTCGGCGCGGAAACCGGTGAAGGTGATCACCGTGAAGGGCGGCGAGGTGGCGTTCACGCTCGGCCCCGGCGGCTGCCGCCTCGTGTCGGCCACACCGGTCAGCGGCTACACCGCCAAGGTCGCCCGCGCCGACGGCTGGATCCGGGTGGACCTGGCCAGGGGCGGGCACGGCACGGGCGTCTTCTGCATCAGCCACGAACAGCGCACCGACACCTGGGAGTACTGATGAAGAGCCGCCGCTGGAGCAGGTCGAGCGGCACCCGCGACACGCTGCTGCGCGCCGCCCGCGAGGTCTTCCTGGCCAAGGGGTACGCCGAGGCCACGGTCGCCGACATCGTCGAGGCGTCGGGCATCAGCGTCGGCAGCCTCTACCACCACTTCGGCGGCAAGCCGGGCCTGTTCATGGCGTTGTGGGAGCAGTTCATGCGCGGCCAGGAGGAGCGCACCTCCAGGGCGGCCAAGGCCACCGAGGGGACCGAGGAACGCTTCCTGGCCGGCGCCCGCGCCTATCTGGCCGGCTCGTGGGAGCAGCGCGAGGTGGCCAGGTTGTTCCTGGAGAGCGACGGGCCGGCCGAGTTCGCCACGCTGCGCAGGCAGCGCGGCTGGGACTGGATCGGCGGCAACAAGCGCCTGCTCGGCCTGGCGGACACGCGGCAGAGCCACGTGCTGGTGGTGCTGCTCACGACCATGATGGCCGAGGCGGGCCGCGAGGTGGCGGCCTGCGAGTCTGACGAGGACGCCACGGTGACGATCGACGAGACGATCCGCCTGGTGAGGCGCATGCTCTCTACTGCGGAAGGCGTATCCGGGCCGCCTACCTAGGGCCGATTGCGGGCCCGGCCGAGGATGCGACCGTGGTGGGCATGGACGCACTCCGCCGGGCCCTGGGCGGGCTCTCGCTGCTCTACGCGCTGATCTTCGCCATGTTCGCGCTCCCGCACGCCGGGATCGTGTCCTGGCCGGTGCACGAAAGCGTGATCGTCCCGGCCGCGATCGTGGAGACGCTGTGCGTGGCCGCCCTGCTCACCGGCGGGTACGGCGCGCTGTCCGGGCGGTCGTGGGCGTGGGACGGGCTGATCTACAGCCACGCGGCGGCGCTGGCCGGGGTGGTGCTGGGCATCCTGTCGCTGGCGTTCGGGGCGGCGGCGGGGTCGGCGCTGCTCACCTGGTATCACAGCGCGATGGCGGCCGTGCTCGCCGCCGGTCTCGCCGGCGCCTTCTACGTCTCCAGGGTCCGCAGGTAGGCGGCGGCATCGGCGACGTGGTCCTCGTCGAACACGCGGATCCCGTTCGACTCCAGCAGCGCCGTCGTGACGCCCTGGCCGGGGGCGCGCCGCCCGCTGAACGTGCCGTCGCAGACCGCCAGCACGCCGCACGAGGGGCTGCCCTCCTTCAGCACCGCGAGCCGGACGCCGGCCGACCGCGCGGCGGCCAGCGCCGCCCGCGCCCCGGCGACGAACTCGGCCGTCACGTCCGAGCCGTCCGTGGCCAGCACGCGGGCCGCGCCGGAGAGCACGGCGGCCCCGCCCGCGCCGCCCTCGATCTCGGCGGCCGGGCGCGGGGTCGGCAGCCCGCCCGCCACCTCGGGGCAGAACGCCACCAGCCGCCCCTCCTCGCGCCACGCGGCGAGCCGGGCGTCCGAGCTGGTCTTCGCCCGGCCGTCGTAGCGGACCTTGCGGCCCATCAGGCAGGCGCTGACGAGGATCCTTTCCACACCTTCGATCCTATGAGCGCGATCGGCAGCAGCGAGACGCCGGTCAGCACGGTCACGCACCAGAAGGCGTAGGTGTAGGGCCGCTCGGCGCCCGCCCTGGTGAACACCTGCAGCAGCACGGTGAGCAGGGCGACCCCGAACGGCGCGGCCAGCCGTACCGCGATCGTGCTCAGCGTGGTCGCGGCCGGGATGGCGACCGGCTCCAGCGTCCTGAACGCGGCGGCCATCACCGAGGCCGACACCAGCCCGTGCCCGAGCCCCAGCACGAAGATCGGCACCGGGCCGCCGAACCCCATGAACGCCAGCACCCCCGCCACCGCCACGACCACGCC
>NZ_VCKX01000501.1 GCF_005889725.1 Nonomuraea zeae | reverse complement strand
GCGTACCGGAGGAGGGAGGGGCGCGGACAGCGCGCGGGCCAGGCGCGCGATCGTCGGGTGCTCCCACACGAGCGTCGGGCTCAGCTCGCGGCCGACCAGCTCGGCCAGCTCGCCCGCGATCGCCACCGCCTCTCGCGACGACAGCCCGTACTCCTCCAGCGGCCGATCGGGATCCACGTGCTCGCCGAGCCGCTCGACGAGGAAGCGGCGGATCTCATCTTCGCCGGGTACGTCCACGGAACACTCCCATGCAGCCGGGGTGATCGGCCAACATACCCATCGGCCCAGAGGAGAGGCAGACGCGAACGGAACATTCCTCCGGTCCGATTTGTCACGCGAGTGACAATCCGTTGATTTATCCGTCATGGCGCAACAACGGGCTGCATTTCGTTGCCTGCGGTCATAGCTCGACCGGCGCCGCAGGCCCTAACCTCGCCTGCACTCACGGCGAAGGGGATCACCATGCGACGGCCTGGCCTGCCGGCACTGGCGGCGACGCTGCTCCTCCTCGGCACGAGCGCCGCACCCGCCCGCGCCACCGAACTCGGCACGAGCGCCGCCGACCCCGGCTGGTCGTTCGTCCCCGACGGCGGCGGCGAGCAGCCGGCCACGCCCACGCCCCAGCCCACCCAGCCGTCCGGCTACGCCCCCGGGCAGCCCGCGCTGCCCGGCACCGCCCGCGTGGTGCGGGAGCGCCGCCTGGACGCGCGCACGCTGGACGTCCTCATCTCCTCACCGTCGATCGGCCGGATGACGCCGGTACGCCTGCTGCTCCCCCGAGGCTGGTCGAAGAGCGCGAAGCGGACCTGGCCGGTGCTGTACCTGCTGCACGGCGGCGCGGACGACTACACGTCGTGGACCCGCATGACCGACGTCGCCGCCTACACCGCGAACCTGGACGCCATCGTCGTCATGCCGGAGGCGGGCCGGGCGGGCAACTACTCGGACTGGTACAACGGCGGCAAGGGCGGCACCCCCGCGTGGGCCACGTTCCACACCTACGAGGTGCGCCGCCTGCTGGAGGTCGGCTACCGCGCGGGGACCAGGCGCGCGATCGCGGGCCTGTCGATGGGCGCGTACGGCGCGATCAAGTACGCCGCCCGCTACCCCGGCATGTTCCGCTTCGCCGGCGCGTACAGCGGCATCATGGCCACCGAGCTCCCCGGCATCCCGGCGATCATCATGAACGCCCAGTCCAGCGAGAAACAGGATCCGCTGGCCCTATGGGGGCACCCGCAGCGGAACAAGAAGGTCTGGGCCGCCAACGACCCGATGGTCCTCGCCCCGAATCTCAGGGGCGTCAGCCTCTACCTCTCCAGCGGCACCAACAGCTTCAACGGCCCGCTCGACCCGCCCGGCTCCCCCTGGCACCCGGCGCATCTGGGCGAGCCGCTCTCGGCCTACACCGGCAAGGCCCTGAGCGCCCGGCTGAAGAAGCTCGGCATCCGGCACACCCTGCACCTGTACGGGAACGGCACGCACACCTGGCCGTACTGGACGCGCGAGTTCAAGAGGTCCTATCCCATGATCGTAAAGGCGCTCGGGCTCAGGACCGGCTAGGACCCGCGCCCGGCGCGCCCCCGCCGGTCAGGACGCGCCGCACGACGAGCGGGCTCCTGACCGGGCGGTTCCTTGTTGACGGATTTACGGGACGTCGAACGTCTTGCGGTTGTTCGCCCCGATGACCTCGATCCCCTTGGTGCCGAGGATGCCGTCGAGCGGCAGCGACACCGTGTAGGGGGCCGTGGCGGGCAGCCCGATGCCCGGCAGCGAGCCGACGACCTCGATCCCCCAGTATTCGGGCTGCTTGATGTAGACCAGCGGAGACAGCGAGACCTTCATGTTCAGGTACGGCTGGGTGCCGCTGACGATCAGGATGAACGAGTTGGGCACGATCCCCGGTACGACCCGAGCCTCCTCGAAGTCGATCAACCGGACAGATGCGGATTGTGGCAGCTCGGCGAAGTTTTCCGCCATGGCGAAGCCCCCTTCAGAAATGTGATCCCCCAGGTCACCGGTGGTAGCGCAGTCATCACCGACCGGTGGCCTCTTCCCGTGAGCTATGAAACTCTCACGCGTCCGCCGGGCCGGGCAACGGCCTGCGGAGGAGAGCCACAGGACCCTAACGACGAAGCCACTGATCCCGTGAAACCGGACATCTCCGCGTCGCCAGGCAGAACGCGATAGCCCCCGCCTATCGGCTGTCGCGCGACGGGCGGGGGCTTCGGTGAGGCTTCGGCGGGGCTTCGGAACGCGGATCAGGCCGCGTGCACGTACACCTGGCCGAAGACCTCGGAGAGGTTCTTCAGGTCGGTGGCCACGTCGACCTCGGGGCTGGCCGGGTCGTAGATGGTGGCCAGGCGGGGGCGGACCGTGCTGAGCTTCTTGAGCTGGTCCCAGGTCACGTTCGCGGCCCACTTCTCGCCGTACACGCGGCTGACCTGGCCCTGGTCGTTCTGCCAGCGGGTCCACAGGGTGACCGTCTCGGCGGCGTCGTCCTGGAGCGGGGCAGCGACGCGCTCGGTGATGGCCTTGGTGGCCTGCTCCTCGGTGAGCTGGGCGGCCCCCGTGGAGGCGAAGGAGGCGTCCTCGGCGGCGATCTGGGCGTAGGCGTCCCAGGCGCGGGCGCGGACCTGGATCCACTGGTTGCGCTGGGCCTCGGCGGCGTCGATCTTCCAGGTGGCGTACTCGGTGCCGAGGTGGCCGCTGTCGAGCGCGAGCTGGTCGATCAGGCCGGCGGAGAGCCAGGCGCCGATGCGGTCGGGGTCGAGCAGCGGGTACTTCTTCGTGATCTCGGCCTTGCAGGCGTCGTTGGCGCCGCAGCCGAACACCGGCACCACCGTGTGCGCTGCCAGCTTCTTGCCCGGGGCCAGGCTGCGCAGCGCGGCCGCGGTCTCGGCGACGAACTTGTCCATCTCCTCGGCGGTGGTGAACGTCTGGTTGTAGCCGAGCTGCGAGGTGAACCTGATGCCGACGACGCCCTGCTGCGTGGCGAGCGCGGCGACCTTCTTGACGGCCTCGGCGAGCTTGCCCGCCTTGTAGTCGTCGGCCAGCTCCGTCTCGATCCAGACGCGCATGTTCGTCTTGGTCTCGACGACGGCCTTCGCGGCCTGGCCCGCCGGGGTCTCCTGGGCGGAGGCCTTCTCGGCGGCGCTGAGCCCGTTGGGGTCGACGAAGCACTGCTCGCCGTTCTGGCACTCGGGCGTGCCGCCGTCCTCGGCGCCCTCGACGTCGGGAGAGCCGACGTCGTGCATCTCGCCGTCGCCCTCGGAGTCGGTGGGGCACACGGAGCCGGGCTCGGTGCAGTCGATGGTGATGGGGTTCATGGGGCCGGCGTCGATCATGTTCTGGCCGTCGTTGTCGAGCCAGAACTTCGCGATGTCCGCGGCCTCTTCGGGGGTGGCCATCCATCTGCAGACCACGTACGCCGGGGTGTCGGCGCCCATCAGGTCGTTACAGCTGCGCGGATCGTCCTCCGACCACGCCGGAACGCCTATGCCCAGGAGTGAGAGGGCGAGTCCGATGACGAAGATCTGCCTCAGTCGCAGTCGCATGGCGCCTTACTTCCAGGGGGTGATCGTGGGCATATGCACCATATCTGGACGATCAACAACGTTCAATCAGATCCACCGCCTTCTTCACGCCGTCCTCGACGCGGAGTAGCCGCCCCAGTTGAGCTGATTTTTCGCGATATTTGCGTACGGCGAGCAGCCGAGCGGCCAGTGCGTCCCTGCTGAACCCCTTGATCGGCAACGGCGGCGGCCCCGCCCCGAGCGCGGCCACCCTGCGCCCCCAGAACGGCTGGTCGGAGAAGAACGGGCACACCACATTCGGCACCCCCGCCGCCAGCCCCGTCCCCGTGGTCCCCGCGCCGCCGTGGTGCACGACGGCCGCCATCCGGGGGAACAGCACGTCGTGCGCCACCTCCCCCACCACCCGGATCTCGTCGGACGCCGCCACGGGCAGCCCCTGCACGATCCCGCGCATCCGCGCCCCGCGCAGCCCGGCGACCACCTCCTCGGCGACCCGCACGGGCTCACTCGGCACCATGCTCCCGAACCCGACGAACACCGGCGCCGGCCCGCTGTCGAGGAAGTCCCGCAGCTCTCCCAGCCCGCCGCTCCCGGCCAGCCGCCAGTAGCCGGTGAGATGGACGTGCTCGCCCCAGTCCACGGGCCTGGGCACCACCAGGGGGCTGACCCCGCACAGCACCGGCACCCCGGCCCGCCGATCCGCCGCGAACGGGCTGCCCCGCATCGGCCCGAGCCCCAGGACGCTCGAACGCAGCCGGTTCACCATTCGCCCGAGCATCATCCAGGCGGCCCGCTCCACCAGGGCGTAGCTGGCCCGGTTCCCCAGCCGGCCCAGCGTCGCGAGCGGCACCAGCGGGTTGGGGAACTCGCCGGTCGGCTCGCCGGGCTGGAAATGCAGGATCCGGTACGGCATCCCGTACCGATCGTGCAGGTGCCGGCCGAACGCGCCCAGCGCGGGGGCGAGGACCAGGTCCGCCGTGGAGCAGGCGGTGTCCACCTCGGCGACCAGCTTGGCGGCCAGCGGTTCCACGACCGTCCGGAAGCCGCGTACGAACCCCAGGGGCCCGCTCCGCAGCCAGTCCTGCCCCTCGTCGCTCTCCAGGATGGCCACCGGGTCCACGCCGAGCGGCGCGAACCCCACGCCCGCGCCCGCCAGCGCGGCGTACCGCCCGGCGGCGACCAGCGTGACGCCGTGGCCCCGCCGGGCCAGCTCCAGCGCCAGCCCCGCGCACGGCTGCACGTCCCCCCGGGACCCGAACCCCAGCACCGCCACCCTCATCCGGCCGCCACCTCCGGCACCGCGCTCCCGCCACCGGCCCTCACGGCAGCGTCGCCAGGCTGACGAGGGCCCCGACCAGCACCAGCCCGGCCGCCACCAGCAGCCCGGCCGCGTATCCGGCGGCGAAGCTCCCGGACGCGTGCACGATCACCCCGATGGCAGCGATCCCGAAAAGCCCTGAAATTTCACGACTGACCGAGAAGACCCCGCCCGCCACCCCCGCGCGCGACTCCG
>NZ_VCKX01000500.1 GCF_005889725.1 Nonomuraea zeae | reverse complement strand
CCCCTTTTCGCGCACGCCCTTCACTCTGGATGCCTCTTCACTCTGGGGGCGTCCTCACTCTGGGGGCGTCCTCACCTTGGGGGCGTCAGGCGGGGGCCCTCCCGATTTCCTATCTCCCCTCCACCTGAACCCCCCGCATGACCGGCTCCTCCTCGGCGGACCAGAGTCGCGCGGCCATCCAGGCGACCCCGGCGGCCGCCGCCACCAGCCCGATCAGGTAGACCGGCACCGGCACCAGGCTCCGCAGCGACCCGGGAATCATCCCCGCCGCGTACAGCACCACGCCCACGACAGGCATAGCTCCGCTCCTGATCGCCGCCGCGCTGAACGTCAGCACTCCCGCCAGCAGAATCACCGACGTGACGAGGAACGCCCGGCCCGTGCTCCCGGCCAGCAGCCCGGTGATGGTGCCGCCGTTCAGGTAGGGGAAGACGAAGTGCAGGATGTACTCGATCGCGAACGCCCCGGCCAGGCCCACCGAGTTGAGCACGTACCCGACGAGCCCGAGAGTGGTGCCCGTCGTGCCTCTGATGAGCAGGTAGATGCCGGTGATCGCGAGTAACCCCGTCAGCGCTCCGAACGGTGCGATGGCATGGGTGAAGGCAGTCTCCGGCAGGAAGCCGGCGCGGCGGGCGGAGTTGATCACGAGCAGCACGGCGCACACGAACCCTGCCGCCGCCGTGACCCGGTAGATGCGCATCTCGGGAGTCCCTTCTCTTGACGATAACGCTTGTTATGATGCGCGTTATCGCCAGATATGGTGAGAGGGTGCCGAGAGCCGTAAGCACCCCGAAAGAACTCGGCGCGCTGCGCCAGGACCTCCTCGACGCGGCCATGCACGTCCTGCGCGAGCAGGGTGCGCTCCACCTGACCCTCCGGCGGGTGGCGGACGTCGCCGGCACCTCCACCATGGGCATCTACACCTGCTTCGGTGGCCGTGCCGGCCTGCTCGAAGCCATCTACCAGTACGGATTCCACCTCCTGCACGAGGTGATGACCAAGTCTCTGGACGGCCACGCGAGCCCGCTCGATCGGATCATGGCGGTGGCCCTCGGTTACCGGGAGTTCGCGTTGGGAGATCCGGCGCTCTACGCGTTGATGTTCGAGCGCCCGCTGCCCGATTTTGACCCGTCGCCCCAGCAGCGCGAAGACGCACTCGGCCTGACGTTCGACCTGCTCTCCCAGGCTACGGCGGCGGCCTCGAAGGCGGGGCTGATCAGCTCCGGTGACCCCGTGCGTGCGGCCTACCTGGTGTGGACCACGATCCACGGCCTGGTCAGCATCGAGCTCACCTGCTCGCTCCGCAGCCCGCTCCCGGGTTGGTTCCTGAACTCACGTGAGGAAGGCGAGCGCATTCTCGCCGACGGAGTCCGCGCTCTGCTGTCGGGCCTCACCTGAGCCCTCCTGCCAGGCTTCACCTGAGCCGCGCCGGCATCCATCCTCGGAAACGCTGCTCGCCGCCCCTCCCAGGCGGGGCCCGTGCGGAAGAGCGGAACCTCGGGGAGAGCCGGCGAGCAGGTCTATCGGGTCACCGCGCACGTGCGAGCGCGTCCACGTCCGCTACCCCAACGAAACAGGGGCCGCTCGGGGCGATCTTCAGCGGCGTCGCACGTAGACGGTGCAACCCGGTCAGGGAGCCAGGCAGTGAACGGCGGGAACCTCGGCGGGCACCCCTGGAGCTGTCGGGTCTACGAGGTGGGTGACGTCGCCGACGCTGGCAGTCAGGCATTCGGCGATGACGGCGGGATCGACGACGGCGTGCGCAGCCGGGACGGCCACGAGCAGCCCTCCAGCCGCCAGTACGGTGGCCACCAGCAGTTGCGCGGGTCGATGCATGGGAATCCTCCCAAGAGAGTAACGGTTTGCATTCACATGATTACACAGAGTAGTCATCGTTCATAGCGCGTTCCGCGAATTGCCATCGGTCAGCAAAGCCACCACCAGCCAAGACCACGCTGAGTCCCCGAAGGACCCGAACGCCGAACCTGCCAGAGCACCGCACCCGCCGCCCCGCCAAGGCGACCGCACCGCCAACCCCGCCGAGGACCCGAACTCTCGAGGACCCGAACCGCCGAACCGCCGAACCCGCGAACCGCCGAACCGCCGCATCCGCGAAGGGGCCGCATCCTGTGAAGGGGCCGCATGTGCGAACCGCTGAACGGCCGCATCCGCGACGGGCTGAATCACCGAACCGTCGGAGGACAGAACCCCCAAGGAGTCGCACACGGGAGGATCGGAGAACAGGACCCCCGAGGAGCCGCACCCACGGGAGGACCGGAGGACCGAGTCCGCCAGAGGATCCGAACCGCCGAGCCCGCCGAGCCCGCCGGAGGGCAGAACCATCAAGAGGCCGGTGGACAGAACCACCAAGGGGCCGAACTCGCCGGAAGGCCGGAGGACCGAACCCGCAAGAGGGCCGAACTCGCAGGGGACCTGAACCGCCGAACCGCCGGGGGACGGAACCACCAGGGATCGAACCGCCAAACCAGCCGAATCCACAGGAGGGCCGCAGCCACCTCGGGACCCGAACCACCGAAGCGCGCCGAACCATCGAGGGGTCGAAGAGCCGAGCCACCGAGGGGCTGAACCACCGAGGGGTCGAACAGCCGAGCCACCGAGGGACCGAGCCACTCACGGACCGAACGACCTGGGACCCGACCAACCTAGGGGCCGAACGACCTGGGGACTGAACGACCCAGCGGGCCGAACCACCCAGGGGCCGAAAGACCCAAGGGCCGAACCACCTGGGGACCGAGCAACCTAGGGGCCGAACCACCGAACGGCTGGCGGGGCGGACCCTCAAGGGGCCGGGAGAGCTAACCGATTGTCAGGGGCTCGTCGTCGGGATCGTCAGCGAAGCCGGGGACCCACCGGATCACTTCGTCGCGGAAGCGCGCCGTGGCACCCAGCTGGCAGAGAACACCGATCCCCGCCGCATGCACACGATGAATGAGCACGTACGACACCGGCAGGTTGAGTTGGCGGACCACGTTGGTCGGACGGAGATCCGCCACACTGGCCGCCTGCGCCTGGAGCCACTCCCGACTGAACGTGAACTCCTCCACCGCGGTCGGCTCCACGTACGGCGCGAGGAAGGCCCGCAGCGCGTCGGGATCGATCTCGATGTCCTCCCTGATGAAACCTTCCTTGCGCAGGCCCGCCATGACGGTCTGCATGTCGCCCTGGTTGAAGATGCGCATCAACGGCCCGAAGATCCTCGGATAACCGTCGGGCAACCGGTTGACCGCGCCGAAGTCCAGAATGCCGAGCTTGCCGTTGGCCAGCATGCGGAAGTTGCCGGGGTGCGGGTCGGCGTGGAGCAGGCCGACCCGCGCGGGCGAGCAGAAGAGGAAGCGTACGAACAGCAGGCCGGCCCGGTCGCGTTCTTCCTGGGTGCCTTCCGTGATGATGCGCGACAGCGGGGTGCCGTCCATCCACTCCGAGACCAGCACCATCTCGTTGGCCGCGACCACGTCGGGAACGTGGAAGTCGGGGTCGCCGTCAAACTCCAGCGCGAAGGCGTGCTGGGCCTCGGCCTCACGGATGTAGTCGAGCTCCTCGGCGATCCGCTCGCGCAGCTCTGACAGCACGGCCTTCATGTCGAGGCCGGGCAGCAGCGCGCCGAACAGCTTCCCCAGACGCGCCAGCTGGGCGAAGTCGCCGAGCAACGCCTTGCCCGCCCCCGGATACTGGATCTTGACGGCCACCTCCCGGCCGTCGTGCCAGACCGCCCTGTGCACCTGGCCGATCGAGGCGGCGGCGGTCGGCCGGTCGTCGAACGACACGAAGTTCGCCCGCCAGTCGTCACCGAGCTGCTCGGTGAGCACCTTGTGGACGGTGGACACGGGCAGCGGGGGAGCGGCGTCCTGGAGCTTGGTCAGCGTGGCGCGATAGGGCCCGACGATCTCCTGCGGAAGCGCCGCCTCGAAGATCGACAGCGCCTGCCCGAGCTTCATCGCGCCGCCCTTGAGCTCGCCGAGCACCTTGAACACCTGCTCGGCGGTACGCTGCTGCACTTCCTGGGCCACGATCTCGGCGGACTTACCGCCCAGGCGTTTGCCCAGGCCCAGGGCGGCTCGCCCGGCAAAGCCAAGCGGAAGAGCGGCCAGCTTGGCTGAGCGCGTGACAGCACGGCGCGGAAGATCGCTCACACTGATGCGCGGAACCTCGGTGGAGGCGCCGCTTCCCCCCTTCGTGGTCGTCTGGGCACGTCAGTCGCGGTTGGGCGTCATGACCATTCTTAGCGAATAAGGATTGTTTCGCATACAACGACATTGAGGATGTACGTTCCACGCCTGTCTTTTCCAGCGCCAATCAGGCATTACGTCCATTGTGCCGTTGGTCACAACCGACCTCCTGCCGTCGAGATGAGCAAGCGCATGACCGGCCGCCTCCGCCGCGACCAAGGCGGCGAGCGCCGAGTCGACGGCGATCTCGCCCGGCGGGTAGCCGCCGATGCGGGCGGTCACGATGGGCCAGCCGGGGTCGTCGTCGCGCCGCGCCAGGTCCAGACAGTGCAGGCACGCCGTTATGCCGGGCAGGACCAGAGGGCCGACGCTGCCATGCCCTTCGAAGGCGGACACCAGGAGGTGGGGGATGTCCAGGTCGAGCAACTCGTTGACCAGCACACCGTCCAGCGGGGTGACGGGCGCGAGGATGACGAGATCGGGCCGATCCGTCTTGTCGCCAAGATAAGGCCCACCGGCCAGTGCGTTGACCGACGGCCGCGCCATCTCCTCGCTGAGGGAGTCGAGCCGCTCATCCCGATCATTGGCCGGCGAAGCCACCCCTTGCGAACGGGCCCCCGCAGAGGAGCGTGCTCCCCCTGCGGCGGAACGCGCTCCGCCTGACGAGGAACGCGTCCCCGCCGTCGCCGAACGGACTCCCTCCGCCGAGGAACGCGCCCCCGCTGTAGCGGATCGGGTTGCCGCCGTCGAACGGGAGCCAGGCGATGCACCCGCAGCTCGCACCCCAGGCAACGCACCGGAGCCAGCAGGAGAACTGGGTGAGGAGGCTGTGGAGGGAGGGCTGGGCGACGAGACGGCGCGTGGATTGGGCGAAGAGGTGGTGGTCCGAGGGTCGGGGACGGTGGCGGAG
>NZ_VCKX01000004.1 GCF_005889725.1 Nonomuraea zeae | reverse complement strand
CGAGTGCCCCCCTCGTGCGTCCCCCCGCCGATGTGGTCGCAGCGTTGACCATTGCTCCCACCCTGACCCCCTTCAACAACAGCGACTCCATTACGGGCCGCGCAGACTTCTCCAACAGCCGCTTTCCCCGAGCGGACCTGACCGGCGCGAACCTGCACGGCGCGGACCTGACCGGCGCGAACCTGAGCGGCGCGGACCTGACCAGCGCGAACCTCCACGGCGCGGACCTGACCGACGCGAACCTGAGCGGCGCGGCCCTAGGCGGCGCGGACCTGACCGGCGCGAACCTCCACGGCGCGGACCTGACCGGCGCGGCCCTGAGCGGCGCGGACCTGACCGGCGCGGACCTGACCCTCGCGGACCTGAGCGGCGCGGACCTGTACGACGCTGACCTGACCAGCGCGGACCTGACCCTCGCGGACCTGCCCGAGGCGCAACTGACCCGCGCGGACCTGAGTGGCGCGGACCTGAGCGGCGCGGACCTGGCCGGCGCGAACCTGGCCGGCGCCGACTTGAGGGGTGTACGCGGGACAACTGAGCAGCAGGTGCGGGCGGTGGCCGGGGTTGACTGGGCCACGAAGTTCGGGCCGCTGCCGGAGTAGCTCACCAACGAGACTCGGGTCCCGTCCCTGTTCCTGCGGGGGAGACCGGGCGGGGTTGCTCGCTAACAAGACGTCCGGAACGCCCGGTTGCTCTCAGCTACTTTGCGCCTGGTGGCGGCGACCCGAGCGGAGGGCCCCAGAAAGCCCAGAGTTCACGCGAACTGAAGGTGTTTCAGCGGGAACTCACGTGGGTTCGGCATCTCAAGGCCTGTTCGCCTCGTGGGTTCAGCGCACTGAACGTTGAGGAGAGTGTCAGCGGAGAGCGGCTTCGAGCGCGTCCGGCAGGGCAGTGTCAGTGATGACCAGGTCGTCGCCCAGGTTGAGGATGCGCATCTCGCCGTGATCGAGTTCGAGCCGGAGGCCGATCTCCGTCCCGATCCGGTGGTCGATGATGCGGTGAACGGCTCGGATCGACTGACCGATGAATCGGCTCATCAGAAAGTTCTCTGCGGCGGGACCGACGGTGACCTGGCCGTACTCGTCCATGTCATAGGAGTTGTGTGGTTGATCGAGCGTCAGCTCGAGCGAGGCGTCGGGGGCGGTGTGAAAGCGAACCGGGCCGAGATCGCTCAGGTGCAACCACATATGCACCAGTGAGGCTTGATCATCGCTGGGATGGGTGTGCCAGGACACCGTCGCCTGGAGCAGCTTTCGGTTGACAAGCTCATCCGCGGGGATCACGACGCCTATGGTGTCACGGTGGTTCGGGCGTTTCCGCAGCGGTCTGCAGGAGGTGGCGGGCGGCATTGGCGTAGCGGATGGCGGTCTTGTCGTCGATGCCGAACACGGCAGCCAGATGCAGGGGATCGGGCCGCGGGTCAGAGCCTCTTCGAGTTGGCGGTCAATGCGAAAGTGGCCTTCCCCTCATAGCGTGGAGACCGAACCGGGAAAGGTTTGGTCGTGGCAGCAGTTACGCGGCGGCGCTTTGATCCGGAGTTCTGGGCCGGGGCGCTTGCGTATCGTCAAGGAGACCGGCAAGCCCGTGGCTCAGGTGGCGCGGGATCTGGGGATCAGCCCGTACACGTTGCACCATTGGGTGCAGATGGATCGGCTCGCCGAGCAGTACAACGGCGACGGCGACGGCGACGGTGACGGCGACGGGAGCGGAACGCTGAAGGAGTCCGAGCAGGAGGAACTGGCCCGGCTGCGGCGGGAGAAGGCCGAGCTGGCCAAGCGGCACGCCCAGGACAAGGCGGCCTGGGAGAAGGAACGCGCCGAGCTGGAAGACGAGCGTGACGTGCTCAAGCGCTCGGTGGTCTTGTGGGTCAAGGAGGCGATGGGCGGATAAGCGTGGCGGCCGTCATCAGCTCCCAGAAGACCGAGCACGGCATCGACCACACCATCTCCTGCCGGGCGCTGGGCGTCTCAGTCCTGGTTCTGCAAATGGAAGAACCGCATCGGCGATGACGCGCCGACCGCCCGCCAGCGCCGGCGGGCCGACCTCGATGCGGAGATCACCCGCCTGTTCGAGGCCTCAGGCGGCACCTATGGGTCGCCTCGCGTCACCCAGGATCTGCATGAGGCGGGCTGGCGGGTGTCGCAGAACACGGTTGGGGCGCGGATGGTCGAGCTTGGCCTGTCCGGCCGCAGACGGCGTAAGCCGCGCTCGCTGACCCGGCAGGGCAAGCGGCCGGCCGCCCCGGACCTGGTCCGGCGGAAGTTCGCCGCGCCCGCTGCGGACGTGCTGTGGACGTGCTGTGGTGCGGCGATGTGACGCAGATCGACACCGATGAGGGCAGGCTCTACCTGGCCACGGTCGAGGACCTGTTCTCGGGCCGGCTGCTCGGCTACGCGATGTCCGAGCATCACGATGCGGCGCTGACCTGCGCTTCGCTGCAGATGGCGGTGGCCACCCGCGGCGGTGACGTGGACGGGGTGATCTTTCACTCCGACCGCGGCTCGGAACTCGGATTCAATCAGTCGTCGCAACACTGCTGCTCAGCAGCAAGTCTAGATGCTCGCTGAACGCCTCTGCCGGTGTCATCCAGTCGATGGGCCGGGTCGGCTGCGCGCTCGACAACGCAGCCGCCGAGGCGTTCAACAGCACCCTCAAGGTCGAGTACGTGCACCGCCACCGGTTCGGCACCCGGGCCGAGGCACGCCTCAAGATCGCCACCTGGATCGCGGACTTCTACAACACCACCCGGCGGCACAGCGCCAATGACGGCCTGCCGCCCGTCACATTCGAACGTCACATGATCGAGAAGAGACAAGCCTCATCGGCCCTGCTGAGGACCGCTGTGGCATAGACCGTCTCCACGATTCCATTCCAGGGGATTGACACATGAGGGTTACCCCGGACACATACCGACTTCACCAATGTCCCCAACACTTTGCTCGAGGCCGCACGCGTATTGCTGGAACGGGTAGCTGCTGCTCGTTATGCGGTCAGAAGATCAGGTTCAGTGCGGCCTCGCGCCGGAAGGCGGGGGCGGTATGAGGGTTGCCGGCGTTGAACGGCGGTTGGGGGTCGTATTCGATCGCGAGCTGCACGGTCCGCGCCGTCTCCTCATCCTGCGCCTCGGCGAGGAAGGTCAGCGCCATGTCGATGCCGGAGGAGATTCCAGCGGCTGTCACGATCTTGCCGTCGAATACGACGCGTTCCTTGACGTGTTCGGCGCCGACGGCGGGAAGCTGCTCGGCCCAGCCCCAGTGGCTGGTGGCTTTACGACCGGCCAGCACACCGGCCGCGCCGAGGACGAAGGAGCCGCTGCAGACCGAGGTGGTCCATCGGGTGTGCTCGTGCGCGGCGCGGATCCAGGACAACAGTTGCTGGTCGCCCGTGGCGGCTTGGGTGCCGGGACCTCCGGGTACCAGGATCATGTCCGGCCGAGGTAGGTCGGCGAAGGAGGCGGTAGCGGTGATCGCGAGGCTGGCTTTGTCGTCGATGACTGGGCCGGGTACGGCGGCCACGAAGGTGACCGTCCAGCCCGGTGCGAAGGCTAGAACGGTGTAGGGGCCGACCGCGTCCAGGGCGGTGAACCGGGGGTAGAGAGGGATGGCGACGTGCATGGTCAGTTCTCCTGTGTCTGGAACCGGCGGCGGTAGTCGCCGGGTGAGGTCCGCCAGTGTCGGCGGAAGACGCGGTAGAGGGTTTCTGGCGTACCGAGCCCGGATTGGCTCGCGATGCGGTCGAGCGGATGGCCGGTGCTCTCCAGCAGTCGGCGAGCGGCGTCGGCGCGGCTGCGCTCGACGTATCGGCCGGGAGAGACTCCGGTCTGGTTGGTGAAGATCCGCGAGAAGTGGCGCTCGCTCATCCCTGCGCGCCGGGCCAGTGCCGGCACGCTCAGGTCATCGGCGGGGTGGGCGTCGATGAAGGCTTGGAGTTCGCGCAGCGGCTCGGTGCGCGGTGTGCCGGCCCTCATTGGGGTGCTGAACTGGTCTTGACCGCCCGGCCGGTGCAGGTACACCACGAGCCCGCGGGCGACTTTCCGGGCCAGCGCGTGGCCGTGGTCCTCGGCTACCAGCGCGAGCGTGAGGTCGATTCCAGCGGTGACTCCGGCCGAGGTCCAGACCTCCCCGTCCCGGATGTAGATCGGATTGGCGTCCACCGTGGTAGCCGGGTAACGGCGGCCGAGGTCGGCGGCCGCCATCCAGTGCGTGGTCGCCCGTCGGCCATTCAGCAGCCCGGCCTCGGCCAGCAGGAAGGCTCCGGTGCAGACCGACGCGACCCGGCGGCTCACACGCGCCAGCCGGGCGATCTGCCCAACCAGCTCCCGATCATCCACGCAGTCCGGGACCTTCAGGCCGCCCAGCACCAGCAGCGTGTCGACCGGCCCCTCGACCTCGCGCAGGGCTATTGCCGCGTCGATCGCGATCCCGCCGTGAGCCGCCACGGCGCCGGCGCGCACCGCGGCCACCTCCACCCGGTAGCCGCCCTCCTGGGCGAACAAGCTCGCGGTCTCGAACACGTCCACTGGCCCGGCCAGATCAAGGAGCTGGAACCCCTCGAAGATCACCACAACCACTCGTCGCCGCATGACATTCATCCTGGTCAGTGACGTGGATGGCGTCAATGACACAGGTATTGCAAATTAGGCC
Organism: Nonomuraea zeae; assembly: GCF_005889725.1. GTDB lineage: Bacteria > Actinomycetota > Actinomycetes > Streptosporangiales > Streptosporangiaceae > Nonomuraea > Nonomuraea zeae. The sequence goes on along the minus strand of NZ_VCKX01000004.1, from coordinate 111,306 downwards.
ATGGACAGGTTGCCGATCGGCGCTCAGGTGACGGCTATCCCGGGAAGTGACAGCTACCGCCGAGCGTCAAAACGATCATGAAACCTTAAAGCGCAAGCACGTACATGGTCGCGGCCGCATTGGACCCGTTGGTAAGAATCGCGCCACATGACCCAAACGAGAGGCATGGCCGCAGCAGCTCATGATGTGCAGTTGCGGGACGCTGCCAAGAGCGGGTTCGGTCCGGACGTTCGGGGTAAGTCCGGCGCGCAGCAACGTGGTCACGATGCGTCGGGCGTTCGCGCAGCTGCCTGGGCCGGCTCCTGCATCAGCTCGGTGTGCGGATGCTCGGCGCTGCCGGGCAGGGGTAGAGCTGCTGGTTGTAGCCGCGGCCGATCTGGACCGCGGCCGGGTTACTCGGGTCGGGGTGGCCGTAGCCGGTGGACGATGCGGCGGCTTGGTTCTCGTATGGGATCCGGCTGGCGTCCCACTCGTCCGTGGCGATGGTCAGCAGCGGCTCCATAGGGGTGCCGCAGGCCCAGCTGACGGATGCAGAAAGGCCTGTCAGGAGGCGCTCAGCGCCCTGTGACGCATGGGGTGGGGCCAGGACCAAGGGGCCGGGTTCGCGGTCGAGGGGGAAAGCGCAGGCAGGTGATCTCACGGGAGTGGCCTGCGCCGGACGCGGGGCACCCCTCGTGCCCACGTGCTGCGGTGGTCACAGGGGTGCGCTCGCGCGGAGGCGGGCGTGGCGGGCGGGCGAGTGTCGTGAGTATCCGATCAACGGACCGCCCGGCATCCTGAAGCCCGGCGCGACGGGTTTGCCCCGTCGAGCCGGGCTTGTCAGACGGTTCGCAGCGCCTCGGTGGGTTGCATGCGGGCCGCGCGGATGGCGGGCAGCAGCCCGGCGGTTGCGCCGATGGCGACGGCCGCGCCCAGCCCGCCGGCCCAGGCCAGCGGGGGTATCACGGTGGCCCAGTTGTTGATGTGGGTGTAGATGGTGGTGGCCAGGGCGCCGAGGGCCACGCCGGCGAGGCCGCCGAGCGCGCCCAGCAGGATCGCCTCCGACAGGAACTGCAGGCGAATGTCTGCTCTGGTCGCTCCGAGGGAGCGGCGCAGGCCGATCTCGGAGCGGCGTTCCAGGACCGAGATGACCATGGTGTTGGCGACGCCGATGCCGCCGACGAGCAGTGCGACCGCGCCCAGGCCCAGGAACAGTCCGTTTAGCGCGGATTGGGCGGCCGCGCGGGCCACCAGGGCGGCGGAGGGCTGGCTGACGTTGACCTCGCCGGGATTGCGCGGGTTGGTGGTGGCGGCCAGTACCTTCCGCACGCTGGGCACGTGTTCGGTGGCCGCCCGCACGTAGATCGTGGTCGGATGGCCGTCGAAGCGCAGGTATTTTTCGGCGGCCGGATAGCCGACCAGTACCGCGGAGTCGATCTCCGGCGTCAGCTTCGCCGGGTTGAGGATCCCGGCGACGTAGAACCATTGCCCGCCGACCCAGATGCGCATCCCCTGGTGGATCTTCGCGATGCCGAGACGCCGGGCAGCGTCGGCGCCGAGGACGGCGACCGGTTGCCGGGCGGTGGCGGCGTTGAGATAGGCGCCTTGAGCCAGGCTGGTGCGCACCGCGCCGGGCAGGTCCAGGCTGGCCGCGTTGACGCTCAGCGAGTTGGTGTTGAAGGCGGGGATGTAGGGGTTGCGGAAGGCGTTGGCCGTGGTTTTGCCGGTGTGTTCGACCTTCTCGACCGGGCCGATTCTGGCGATCATCCCCGGCGCGTCGCCGGGCAGCTTCGCATTGTCGCCGCCCATGGTCTGGCCGGGGGTGATGGTGAGCAGGTTGGTGCCCAGCTTGTCGATCTCGGCCAGCAACCCGGCCTGGGAGGAGGCCGACAAGCCCAGCACGGCCACCATCGCCGCGACGCCGATGGCGATGCCGAGCGCCGACAGGGCCGCCCGCATCCGCCGGGTCCGCAGTCCCAGGCTGGCCACCCGCGCCAGGTCGGCCGGATACATCACGGCTCCCGCCCATCGGCGACGAGGTGCCCGTCCAGCATCTCGATGCGGCGCGGCAGCCTCGCGGCCAGCTCCCGGTCATGCGTGATCATGATGATGGTGGCGCCTTCGGCGTTGAGTTCCTTCAGCAGGGTGAAGATCGCGGTTCCCGAGACGCTGTCGAGGTTACCGGTGGGCTCGTCGGCCAGCACGATCGCCGGGTTGCCGACCAGCGCGCGGGCGATCGCGACCCGCTGCCGCTCACCGCCCGACAACTGGGGGGGACGGTGGTCCAGGCGATGCCCCAGCCCGACCCGCTCCAATGCCTCGGACGCCGCCTGCAGCCTGGCGCGATATCTGACACCGGTGTACAGCATGCCGTCGGCCACGTTCTCCACAGCCGTGGCGTGCTGGGCCAGGAAGAACTGCTGGAAGACGAACCCGATCCGCATCGCCCGCAGCCTGGCCAAGGCCCGGTCGGACATGCTCGCCACGTCGTCGCCGACGATGCGTACCGTGCCCGAGGTGGGCCGATCCAGCGTACCCATGACCTGCAGCAGCGTCGATTTGCCCGACCCGGACGGCCCCACGACGCCGACCAGTTCGCCGGCCTCGACGGTGAAGCTGACCTCCTGCAGCGCCACCACCGGTGTCGCGCCAGGATAGACCTTGCTCACCCGGTCCAGTTCCAGAACACTCCTCATGACGCAGGCACCACGATGCGCTGACCTTCGGCCAGGCCGTCGCCGGTGACCTCGACCCTGCCCTCGCTGTCGTCGAACAGCCCCGTCGTCACACCCACCAGCCGATGCTCGCCACCGGCGTCCACGACCTCGACCGCGTAGCCGCCACCGGCCAGCGCGAGCAGCGAATTCACCGGCACCGACAGCACGTCCTCGGCGGTGCCGGTGACGATCGAGACCTGTACCGGCGCCTTATCCAGGCTGCCGGTCTGCTTCGGCCTGGTCGGCCGGATCTTCACCTCGATCGTGGTCCCGCTGTCGGAGGTGGTGGCGACCTTGCCGACCTCGGAGACCAGGCCCGGCACTGTCTTGCCGTCGGGCAGCGTGATGATCACCTTGTCGCCGACGGCCACCTGGCTCTGCCGGCCGGCGTTCAGCTCGACGGTAACCTGCCGGGCCGTCGAGGATGCCTCAAGCACCACGGTCCCGGCCGCCGTCTGCGCGCCGCTGACCGCGTTCACCTTCAGCACCCGGATCGTCTTGGCCGGCACGAACACCGCCTGGCCGAGTGCAAGGTTCCCCGACTCTTCCAGCCCGGCCCTGTCCTGCAGTTCCCGAAGAGCGTTGTAGGTGGCCCTGCCGAAGTAGTCGGATTCGGGGTCGAGCTGGTCCTTGGTGGCGTGGCCGAGCGTCACCAGCGCGGCGTTCAGCTGCTGAACGTCGGCGCCGTCGGCGCCCCACGACAGCGACCGGTAGATGGGAACCGCACCGTGGAGCAGCACCACGGGCTTGCCGTCCACCCGGTAGAGCACTTTGCCCGCGGTGACGACCTGGCCCACGGCGGGCAGCTTGGTCACCGTACCGGCGGCCTTGTTGACAATCTGGTGGTTGCCCGCGTAGCCGAGCGTGCCGTTTTGCAGGGTACGGGCCGACAATGTGCCCTTGGTCACCTGTGCCAGCCCGGTCCTGGCCGGGCTCTGGGCGGTGGTGCTCGCAGTGGGCGCGGCGAACGGGTCGGCGCGCAGGACCCAGCCACCCCCGACCACCAGTGCGCCGGCCACCACCAGCGCGGCCACCCAGCGCATCGCACTCAACTGCCGCCGCCGTTCTTGCCGGGGGTCATGTTCCGGATGCTCTGCGGCTGGTAGTGCTTACAGGATTCCTCGGCCTTCTTGAACTGCGGCGTGTTTGGGTCGTCGTTGAGCTTGAAACCGCCACCCGCGTCAGGGTCGGGGAACGACGGCACGCCGTTGTCACGCATGCACGCGGCGTACTTGAGCTTGTCCGCCGTGGACCACGTCGCGTTGGGGTCGTTCTGCGGGGGCGGGGCGGGCATGAGCTCCTTGCAGGCCTCGGCGGCCTTCTTGAACGCCGGGGAGTTGAGATCGATCCCCTCTCCCATGCCCTTGCCCGGCTCCGGATCCTTGAAGTCCGGCACGCCGTTCTCGCGGACGCACTGGGCGAAGGCCACCGGATCGGCCTTGGAACCGCCCTGCGAAGCGGCGGCGGACGCCGCACCGGCCTGCGGCGCCAGAGATGCCACCGTCCTGCCGGGGTCCTGGCTGTCCCCGCAGGCCACGCCGGTCAGAGCGACGGCGGCCAGGGCGAGAACCGGTGCGATGGCCCGCGCGGTGCTTCTACGTGAGCGCTTCCGCCTGGCCACGCTCTGGCCGAGAGTGCTTCCCATGTCGTTCTCCATCGTGTGCGGGTGAGTATTGGCCCGGTCGCCGAGACGGCGCGTGCGGTGGCCGTCCCGGCTACCGGGTGAGGACGGCGTCGGCTACTTCGCGGGTACGGCGGTGCCGTCGCAGCCGCGGTCGATGCGGCCCGTGGTGAAGTACGACACGAGCTCGGCGGCGCAGTCCGGCACGCGCAGGACGGACCCGTGCACGTCGTCGGCGACGGTGAAGACCGTGCCGCCGACGGCGGCGTGCATCTGCTTGGTCCACTCATACAGGGAGACGGCTTCGTAGCGGTGTCCGGCCAGCACCAGCGACCCGCCGCCGCGCTGCACCTTGATCTTCTGCACCGGCAGCGGCCAGCCCGCGCATTGGGCGGAGAACCTACTGGCCCGCCCGGTGACCGGGTTGCGCTCAAGTCGCCGCTGGTAGGTGGCCCAGGCGTCGGAGAAGTTGAGCCGGCTGGGGTCCTCGTTGCAGAAGACGGCCTGGCCTGCGGTCGCGTTGAACCGCTCCGGCGCGCCGGCCGGCGGGCGCTGCAGAGTGCCCTGCCCGAGAAGTCCCCTCAAGGCCGGCGGCGCGGTGTCACTCTCGTCCCGCATCTCCTTGAACGCCTGGGCGACCTGCGGCCAGTCCGGTGCGCTCTGGATGGCCAGCATGGCGACCGTGGCACCATCGGCCACCATCTCCCAGTCGCTGTAGCGCCTCGGCTGCTCGTCATAGGCGCGGCCGAGCGCCAGCACCGTGGCCCGCACCTGCTTCGCGGTGCTGCCGAGGCCGTAGGTCCCGTTGCGCTCCGCGATCCAGGCCGCCATCCGCGGGAAGTGACGCTCGGTGCCCGCCGCGTGGCCGTCCTCGAAGTCGTCGAGCCGGAAGTGCACCGGCGCCACGCTGTCCAGGAACATGCGTCCGACGCTGCCCGGGAACGTGCTGCGGTAGACCGCGCCCAGCCAGGTACCCCAGGAGATGCCCAGGAAGCTGAGCTTGCGCTCGCCCAGCGCGACCCGCACCCGATCAAGGTCACGGGCCGCGTTCTGGGTGGTGAGCTGGCCGAGGAAGGCGGGATCGAAATCCCCGCACGCCTTGTTCGCCGCGACCCCGGACTCGTGGACGAGCTTGGCCGTCTCCTCGGGCAGCGGCCCCGGCTGGGGCGGCACGCCCTGGCCCTGGGGGGCCGGGCAGTCGACCTTGGTGCTGTAACCGACCCCGCGGGGGTCGAAGCCGATCAGGTCGTAGCGGTCGTTGAGCTTGGCGTTCGTCTGGTTCATCGAGGCGATCTGGAGCGGGAACAGGTAACCGGAGGCGCCTGGCCCGCCCGGGTTGAGCGCCAGGCTGCCCAGCCGGTGCTTGCGGTCGATGGCCTTGACCCGGGTGATCGCGATGGTGATCTGCCGTCCGCCTGGTTTGCGGTAGTCCAGCGGAACGCTGACGGTTCCGCACTCCATCCGGCCCAGCAGCGCACGGAACGTCCGCCGTTGCTCATCAGTGACGGCAAGGCTACGGATCACCTCGCCGGAATAGGCGGGACACGACCGCCACGTGACCGAGGCCAGCGCCTGCCCGCTGTCAGCCGTCGCGGCGGGCGAGCCCGCGATCAGCGCGGTCAAGGTGACGGCACTCGCGGCTGCGGCGGCAACCGCGCGGCCGGTCAGAAGTCCATGTTCAGTCATGTGGCCCACCTTGGTGGCGGCGATCGTGCACCCGCGTCCGCCCTCAGCCACACGTGGGCATCTGTCTTGAGACGTATACGGGCGTCGCCGGATCAGACTTGCGGCAGACGCGGGCGCATCGGTCCTGACCATAAGCTCACAGGACTATGACGCCTCTTCGCGCGTGGTCACGCTTACCGATGCTGCAGGACGCGGCGCCGGCCGCGGTGCTGCTCGCGATCTGCGTGCTGGTCAACGCCCCGAACGCGATCGTGGGCAACACGGCGGGTACCCCCGTCGCCGCTGGACAGGACGGACAACTCGCCCTGTGGTGGGCGGCGACGGCGCTCGCCGCCGGCGGCGTCGTGCTGCGCAGGCGCTGGCCGCTGCCGATGCTCGCCGTCTGCGTGCTGTCCGCCGGGGTGCACGTGGCGCAGGCCGCACCTCTCATGATCATCGATCTGAGCGTGCTGGTTCTGCTCTACACGGTGGCCTCCCGTTACGCGTGGGTCACCTCGCTGGCGGCCCTGACTTGCCTGTTGCTTGTGGCCGCCGGATGGAGCCTGTACGGCGAGCGCCCGATGCCCGGCCCATCCGAGGTACTTTCCATGGGCCCCGGCCTTGGCACCCCATCCGGCCCGAAAGAGGTCATGAGGGTCCATCGCCAGGCCTCGGCCGATGCCTGGAGCGGCCTGTCCGTACTCGGCTCGGCCCTGGTCGCCTCCTGGGCCATCGGCTCCGGCGCCCGCAGTCGCCGCGCCTACCTCGACGAGCTGCACGCACACGCCCGAGACCTCGAACGCGAACGCGACCAGCAGGCCGCGCTCGCGGTAGCCGCCGAACGCGCCCGGATCAGCCGCGAACTGCACGACGTCGTGGCCCACGGCCTGTCCCTCATGGTGATCCAGGCCCAAGGCGGCGCCGCCGCGCTCGACAACACCCCGGCCGATACCCGGACCGCGCTGGAGACGATCGTCACCACCGGCCGTGACTCCCTCGCCGACATGCGACACGTGCTCGCCGCGGTCGGCGAGGTGGACGATGCCTGGCATCCGCAGCCCGGCCTGGCGCACCTGCCCGCCCTGCTCACGCAGGTCAACAGGGCAGGCACGCCGGTACGGCTGCGCGTCGAGGGCTCCCCCGTGACCCTGCCCGCCACCATGGACCTGTCGGCCTACCGCATCGTGCAGGAAGCCTTGACCAACACCATGAAACACGCCGGAACGGGCGCCGCCGCCAGCGTCGTCCTCACCTACCACGACGCGGAGATCGGCATCGAGATCAGCGACAACGGCCGCGCCCGGACCGGGGACGCCGGCGCAAGTAACACCGGCGCAGGTAACGGGCTGCGAGGCATGCGCGAGCGCGTCAAACTGTTCGGCGGCACGTTCACCGCAGGCCCGAAGCCCCGAGGCGGGTTCACCGTACGGGCGGCGCTCCCGATCCAAGGACACGCCACATGATCGACATACTGCTCGCCGACGACCAAGCCCTCGTCCGTACCGGCTTCCGCATGATCCTCGACAACGCCGACGACATGCAGGTCGTCGGCGAGGCAGGCGACGGTGCGCAGGCCGCGGAGATGGCCCTCGAACTCCAGCCCGACATCGTGCTCATGGACGTCCGGATGCCCGAGGTCGACGGCGTCGAAGCGACCCGCCGCATATGCACCGGCACCAGCCGGGTCCGGGTGCTGATCCTGACGACCTTCGACCTCGACGAGTACGTCTACGCCGCCCTCCACGCCGGCGCCAGCGGATTCCTCCTCAAGGACACCCTCGCGCCCGACCTGCTCTCGGCCATCCGCGTGGTCGCGCGCGGCGATGCGGTCGTCGCGCCCAGCGTGACCCGCCGACTCCTCGAACGATATGTCGGCATCGGCGTCGCCCAGGCCATACCCGCCGCCAGCCTCGACGTCCTGACCGAACGCGAACGCGAGGTGCTGAGCCTCATCGCCCGCGGCCTGTCCAACACCGAGATCGCCGAGTGCCTCTTCCTGTCCGAGGGCACCGTCAAAACCCACGTCAGCCGCGTGCTGGCCAAACTCGGCCTACGCGACCGTGTCCAAGCCGTAGTCTTCGCCTACGAAAGCGGCCTGGTTCGCACCGGAGCCACCTAACGATCATGGGTCGCGAAGTTTTGGGCGTATGCGACCGGCCCAGTCGGTCAAGCCGCCACACCAAGCGGCCCATTCGCCGGCGACAACGCCACCATCCTCTGGCTCTACCACGTCCTCAGCCCCCTGCAACGCCTCACCAGCCCGGCCTGACCAGCCAGAACGGCACCCTGGTCGCCCAGATCACCCTCAGCTGAGGGCCCGCCCACGCGCGTGCCAAGAGCACGTCGCCGCCACCCGACTGTGGCATGAGTGTGGCTTCGAGGCTGGTGGCTGTGCGGTGCGCGGGGCCGACGATAACAGGGTGAGCACCGCGAGTGAGGAGCCGCAAGGAGCCGCTATCGCCCCGGCCCGTTCCGGGCGGGCTGCCGCCAAAACGGGCCGTGGGTCGGCGATGGCCCGCTATGAGCTGCTGGCCCCGCATCTGCATGAGGGCGTGCCGCTGGCCCGGCTGGCGGCGGGGCAGGGCGAGAGCGGTGTCACCTACCGGACGTTGCAGCGCTGGCTGGCGGCCTACCGGCGGGGTGGGCTGGAGGCGCTGGCCCGGGCTGGCCGCTTCCGTCGCCGCCGCCCGCAGCTGGCCGATCCCCACCTACTGGACGGTGCATAAGATCGTCAGCTCGCTGGACCCGGCGCTGGTCACCCTCGGCGTGCAGGGCACCAAGAAGGGCCAGCCGCACGGCCACGGCAAGATCGAGCGGCTGATCGGCACCGTCAACCAGATGTGCCTGGCCCACCTGCCCGGCTACGCGCCGCGCGGCACCTGCGACCGGGCCGGGCAAGCCACGCTGACCCTGCCCCAACTGGACGCCGCGATCGGCCGGTTCTTCCATCAGGTCTACAACCAGCGGCCCCATTCGGAGACCAAGACAGCGCCGCAGGCACGCTGGGAGGCCGGCGCATTCATCCCGCGCATGCCCGGCTCACTCGAGCAGCTGGACCTGCTGCTGCTCACGGTCGCCAAGCGCCGCAAGATCCACACCGATGGGATCCACTTCCTGTCCACTTCGCTGTCGGGAATGGTAATGAGGTGGGCCTCGATCTGATCTCCCGGAGTGCGCAGTCGTCGCTCAAGACGTCCTCCATACTCGGCGAGGAATGGCAAAACGGCCCCTCCATCAGCGTCGAAGGCGTACAAGCCTCCTTCAGGTAGCCGCGCGAGTATCAAGTATGTGACGATCATCGCTCCCTCCACAGCGGTCGGAAGGCAGTGATTCTTTGAGCTGTGCTCAGGGCCGCTGCCGGAACGGGGCGAGCGTGGCGCGCACGAGGTCGGCGGCGCCCCAGTCGGGGTCGAACTGGGCGATCACAGCCAGGTGCTGGCGGAGCTGGAGGATCGGCATCCGTTCGCGCCAGTCGCGGTCGAGCCCGGTCAGCTCGGCGTACAGCTCGAAGAACACATGCGCCTCGGGCGGCGGCGCCGTCGTCCACAGGTGGGCCAGGTCGACCTCGGCCCACGTGTACGACACGGCCGGGTCGATCAGCACGGGCCGCCCGTCGGAGGCGGCCATGACGTTCAGCGCCCACAGGTCGCCGTGCGTCAGGCACGCGGGCCTGACCGGCAGCAGCTCGGGCAGCCGGTCGCACAGCCGTTCAAGCGCCGCCCGGTCCGCGGCGTCGAGCGCCTCCTGGACGCGACGCTCGCCGAGCCAGCGCAGCAGACGGTGCTGGGCGAAGAACTCGAACCCGTTGTCATCCCAGGTGTTGACCTGCCGACGACGGCCCAGCCAGTTGTCCCGGTGCCACCCGAATCGGGGGTGCCGCGTGGTGGTGTGCAGGTGGGCGAGCGCGTGCGCGAACTGCTCCCAGAAGGCCTCGGTGCCCGGCCGGGGCTCCAGCACGGACAGCACGAGCAGGTCGCGGTCCGCCAGGATGATCTCGGGCGTGGCGACGCCGCCTGCCTCGCGCAGCACGGTGAGCCCTTCGGCCTCCGCGGCGAAGGCGTCGTCCGATGGCGGCTTGCCGAACGCCTTGACGAACACCGACGTGCCGTCACTGCGGCGCGCGAGCCCCGCGGTCGCGGCGAGGCCTCCGGTGGCCGGTTCGACCGCGACGACGTCGGTCAGGCCGGCCGCGTGCAGGCGTTCGAGCAGGAGGGATGTCGCGTCTGTCACGGGGTGTGCTCCTCTTTGCTGGTCACGCATCATGGCAATCAGGGCCGAGGCCCGTGAGCAATGATCGAAGCCTGTGGATCTGCGGGGAAGGGGTGTACCTTCCCGAATCATCCGATGTGCTTTCGAGATAAGAGGCCGAGCGGATAGGCGCGGTTGAGGCACCCCGGCGGGTGTTGCAGGCGCAGGTCTTGATGATCATGAACGGACAACGCTTCGTGATCACCGGGAGATCTGTGCCCGTCCTTCCGCCATGGCTGACCGAGCCGCTGTGGGATCAATTCTCGGCGCTGCTGCCCGAGCGGCCGGTTTATCACCCGGACCATCCTCTGGGCTGCCACCGCCCACGCATCAGTGACCGAATCATCTTCGACAAGATGCTGCAACTCCTGCGCTTCGGCTGCTCCCACCAGGCGATCGCCGACATCACCTGCTCGGCCACCACGATCCGCAACCGCCGCGACGAGTGGATCCGCCTCGGCGTCTTCGCCCGGCTCAAGCAGATCGCGTTGGAGTCCTGCGACCGGATCATCGGCCTCCTCCTGGACCAGATCGCTGTCGACGGCTCCATCACCAAGGCCCCCGGCGGCGGCGAGGTCGCCGGACGCTCCCCGGTCGACCGCGGCAAACAGGGTCTGAAACGCTCGGGCACGACGGACGGTTACGGCATCCCGCTGGGCCGCGTCCTGGCTGGCGCCAACCGCCACGACTCCCCGCTGCTCGCCTCTTGCGTGGCCGACCGCGTCGTCCCGGCTCGTGTGTGGTCCTAGGTCCAAGGTCGCTGTCAGCATGGGTCCACCGACCGATGAGCATCTGAGGGCACCGGAGCGATCATGGAATCTCTTCGATCAGCGGTGGAGGGGTCATGCTGGTGGAACTGGTGGACTGGGTCGAGATCCCGGCCGGAATGCTGCGTCGGGGTACACCCGCCGAAGAGGTGGAGGAGGTGGCACACCGCTACGCCGACACTGGGGTGCCGGTGGAGTGGTACTGGAAGGAAGCCCCGCGCACAGAGATCCACCTTCCGGCGTTCCGGATCGCCCGCAGCCAGGTCACTGTCCGCCAGTGGACGCTCTTCGCGCAGGCCACCGGGAGGCCGGTGCCGCAGGCACCGGGTGGCCACCCGGTCATCGGCGTCACCTGGAAGGAGGCGATGGACTATTGCCGGTGGCTGGGGGAACAGCTCGGCGGCCTTGACGTGCGCTTGCCCACTGAGGACGAGTGGGAGCGTGCCGCCCGCGGTGACGACAGCCGCGAGTTCCCATGGGGCAACGAGTACCGCACGGGCCTGGCCAATCTGGTGGACTTGGGCATCGGCACCACCATGCCGGTCGGTTCGTTCCCCGAGGGTGCCAGCCCCTTCGGCGTGCTGGACATGGTGGGCAACGCCGATGAGTGGACTTCCACCCTCTATGCCCCTTACCCGGGCGCTCCCATTGAGGTGCCGAGCACGGAGGACTGGGCCTTCGACCCGCATGTCACCCGGGGTGGCGCGTTCCGCCACGACCGGGACCTGGCCCGGTGCGCCCGCCGACACGGCGCCTACGAGCAGGACCTGGCGGCGATTGGCGTGGGCTTTCGTCTAGCGGCATCGGCCAGGTGAAGGACAGCCTAGGACCGCCCTCTACGCCCTTACCCGGGTCCTCCCATTGAGGTGCCGAGCACGGAGGACTGGGCCTTCGACCCGCATGTCACCCGGGGTGGCGCGTTCCGCCACGACCGGGACCTGGCCCGGTGCGCCCGCCGACACGGCGCCTACGAGCAGTGCTCGCAGTCGAGGCCTCTGTTGCGGCGGCCGGCCCGCCAGGCGCTCAGCACGGGTTCGCTGAGCGCCCATCGGGCGTCGGAGAAGTCGCTGGGGTACGGTCGCTGCTCGGTCACTCCGGCGTACCGTGGCTCAGACCTCTTGCCCAGCCCTTAGCGGCAGCCCGGCGAAGAGGGCTTCGAGAACGCGGTCGACGTAGGTATGTGTCAGCTGTTCGTTGGTGATCAGGTACCTGAAGGACAGAGGTCCGGACAGGATCGCCATCGCCAGGTCCAGGTCGAAGTCGGGTGAGATCTGCCCCTGCTCGCGCGCCTTTTCCAGCCGGGCGACGGTCTTGGCTTCCTGCGGGGCGATGAAGCGCTCGTTGAGCGCGGCGGCGACCTGGGGATCGTATTGGGCTTCGCCCACGAGCGCCCGGACCAGCGGGCCGAACGGCGGCCGGCCCAGCAGGTCGACGGCTGCGTGGATCTGAGGACCGCGCATGAGCACAATGCGGTACCTCATGATGCCGACATTCGCCCCGTATTCGGCTAAGCCGCGTCGTGGGCAGAGCTCAAGTGCTCTTGGTTGGTGAGACGGTCGCGCCCCCGGACCTGCTCTCTCCGCGATCTGGCCGCCCTTGACACAAGGGCGGCCAGATCACCTTACGAGCCTCAACCCTCCGGCCGGGACGCCGGCCCGGTCAGGTTCAGGCGGCAGTCACGGCGCAGTTGCACCATCCCGTACGGCGTCATGTTGGTGTGCTAGAGCGGCGTCAAGCCGCGCCGGTCGACATCGGTGAGCACCCGGGCCGATCGTGGTCGCGGACCGGCCGGACCGCAGCAGTCGGCGCGGATGCTCACCGCGGGGGCTTGGTTACCCGCGTGCCGAGGCGGTTCTCGTACCCATCGATATCTCCTCGTCGCCGGGACTGTCAGGAGAGTCGGTGACCCACATCCAGGTCTCGTCAAGGTTTACCGAGCTCTCGTTGGGAGTTACCGAGCCACACTCTGATTTCGTGCCGCGGTGAGGTGTCCAAGAATGGTGCGGCTTCTCCGGCGGGCAGTGGTGTGGCCCCTGCACCACCTGGATGGTGGCCGTGGCCGGGGCGGAGGTCAGGTCTCCGGCTCTGGCCACGGCGGTGTTGGTGATGGATCGGCGGCAGTCCTGCCCCTTGCACGTCGACTTGCCGCCCGTGCTGCTCGGCACGGTGAAGCTGCCCGTGCAGGTCGTGACGGCGCCCGGGGCAAGGGTTGTGTCCTCGCAGGTGATGTCCTGGACGTGGCTGTCCTCGATCCGCAGGTCATCCACCGTGCTGCCGGAGTTGTTGGTAACGGTGTAGCGGTAGACGACCGTGTCTCCCGGCCGGTATGGGCGGGAGTTGTCGACGCTCTTGTCCAGCTCGAGCATTCCCTCGCCTTCATCCGCGACCTGGATCGTGACCTGTGACTCGGGCGAGGTGACCTCTGTCGAGTCGGCCATGCCGGTCGCGGTGGCGGTGTTGGTGATCGAGCCGCGTTCGGCGTCCTGCCGCGTGACGGTGTGGATGCCGCGGCAGATGATCGTCTCGCCGACGTCCAAGGTGGCCTGCGGGCAGGTGACCTCCTCGACCACGTCGTCGTTCACAGCCAGGTCGGTGATGTTCATGTTCCCGCTGTTGGTCACTTCGTACTCGTAGGGCACCTCGGTGCCCACCGGCACGGGGTCGGGCAACTGCGCGTCGTTCACGATCCGCTTGTCGAGTGTCAATTCCGGCCGCTCTGCCACCGGGCGGACGACGACGTTGCGGATCAGGTGGACGTCGGTGAACAGACCGGTGGAGGCCGCGAACCCGAACTTGTACGTCGAGGGCACCGGTGTGGGCGCGGGCGTGGACAGCACCTGCTGCATGCCGTTGCCGTCGTTGAAATCGATCGACACGGTCAGCACGGGGTCGGGCGCCGGGGTGATCCGGACGTCCACCCTGCGGCGCGACGGTTCGAGCGCGGCCTGCGCCGCCTGAGGGTCATCGGGGACCGTCGTCGTTTCTCCGTGCAGCTGGCCCGGCAAGGTGGAGGGCCATGGCCCGGTGGTGGTGAAGTTGCTGGTGGTGGCGGTCAGAAAGCAGTAGCCCTCCGTTCCGTTACCGGGCCCTCGCACCGTCACCATGTTGGCCCCCGGAGCCGGGATCCGGAATTCCGTACCGGCCGGTGAACGCTCGGCACAACCGCGGCCGCGCTGCTCCCAATCGCCGAAGTAGTTGCCCAGGACGTCCAGGCCGACACCGACGTAGCCCTGGTTGACCCCGGGCTCGAACGCGTTGGCGGGGTTGTCGTCGGGCAGCTTCTGGGCGTATCCGAGGCTGCCGCCGAAGGCGCCAGGCCGGTCGAGCGTGGCGGCGCCGTCGATGAGGAAGAAGGAGATGCCGTCAGCGGGCGAGAACTCCGGCGTGGTGGTGCCGTATTGCCACTGCTCGAAGGTCACCTGCAGGCCCTGTTCGGCCGGGATCGGCTCGTCGTACAGGACGGCCGAGGTCTGGTCGTTGTCGGCGCTGGTCAGCTGGAGGTAGCCGAATGGGGCGGCTCCGGTCGGCGGCACGGGACCCGCAGCGTTCTCCGGGCATCCCGTGAGAGGACGGTTCCCCGGCCCCGGCGGCCCCGCGGCCGGCGCACCGGTCAGACAGGCCGATCCCACGGCCCGGAACTCCGGGATCGCGGTGGCCCCCGTGAAGTCCTCCTCGACCAGCGGCACCGGTTGCGCCGCTGCTGGCTGGGCCGGTAGGAGCGCGGCCGACAACGTGCCCAGAAGCGCCACGCCGGATATGGCCCACCGTTTCAGGCCGGATTCGATAGTTCTCGATCGAGTGGTAGCAGACCGTGTTGTCACAGAAACCCAACGTAGGGGTGGGTACTCGGGTATCGATTGACCGACATGGCAAACGATCCACCATATGCTGGCAGTCCATTGAGGACGCACTGCTCAACGGCTCTCCAGCTCATTTCTACCGTGCCGGTCAAGCGAGGGCTCGGCCAGCACGCAACCGACACCCTGCACCCCGAAGCAGCAGCAGATCGCCTGCGGCATGGCGCCAACCAGGCGGTGCGGCTGTCCGACAGCAGGTGCTTTGGCCGCGCTCTCCCCGCCGCTCCGCCTCGAGATCGACCTGCATCAGCCGCGTTCGGCGGATCTGGCCGCTTTCGTGCACGGGCGCACCGTCGTGTTCGATGCCGACACCATGACGGCCGCATACGGCGTGGGCCGCCCCGGCGGCCTCCTCCACCCGTCTACTGCACCGCTCCTTCCGAGTGCGGCGCAGGGCCTGTCAGGGCGTCAGCCCTAGCTCGCGCAACTGCGCGAGCCGCAGCGGCCGCCATCCGCTGGTGTCGAGCTTGGCCAGCTCCGCCTCCACGTCGACATTAATCACCCCGAAGAAGTTGATGTTGTCGCTGTGCCCGGGCGAGATGTGCGACAGGATCTCGTCGCTCACCTCCCGGCCCTGCGGACGCAGCTCCAGCACCGCTCTGGAATAATATTCGGTCGTCCACGCGACCACCGAGTTGGTCAGCAGGGTCAGGCGCCACGCCTGCTCGGTCTGCTGCTCCAGGTGCGGGCGGGTGATCGTGCCCTGCTGCGCGTAGTGCAGGTCGCGGCGCAGCGCGTGCAGGCTCTCCCCCTTATTCAGTTGCCGCGAGATCTTTCTCTGAGAGTGCAGTTTGTGAGCCTATGCCCGTGATGTCGCAGTGTGATCGTTGGGATTTGTAGCGTTACCGCCGGTTGGCGGGCCTGGGCGTGCTGTGATGGTTGGGTGACTGAGCGTAAGCCGTACCCGAGCGACTAACCGACGCGCAGTGGGTGTTGATCGAGCCGGTACTCACCGCGTGGAAGGCCGCGCACCCGTCCGTCAGCGGCCACCAGGGCGGCTACGAGTTGCGCGAGATCGTCAACGCCATCCGCTACCAGGGGCGGACCGGCGTGCAATGGGACTACCTGCCGCATGACCTGCCGCCCAAGAGCGCGGCGTACTACTACTTCTCCAAGTGGCGCGACGACGGCACTGACAAGACGATCCACGACCTGCTGCGCTGGCAGCTGCGCGAGAAGAAGAAACGATTAGCCGACCCGAGTCTGGTCGTGCTGGACACTCAGAGCGTCCACGTCGCGGCCGGGGTCCCCGCCTCCACCACCGGGAAAGACGCCGCCAAGCGCGTGCCGGGCAGGAAACGCGGCCTGGCGGTGGACGTGCTGGGCCTGGTCATCGCCGTGGTCATGCTGACCGGGTCGGCTCACGAGAATACCGCCGGGATCGCGCTGCTGGACCGGGTCGCCGCCGGCACCGAGGGCACGGTGACCAAAGCGCTGGTCGACCAGGGATTCAAACAGGCCGTTGTCGCGCATGGCGCCGGCTTGGGCATCGATGTGGAGATCGTCGAGCGTAATCCCGCCGGCAAGGGGTTCGTCCCCCAGCCCAGGAGATGGGTCGTCGAGCAGACGTACGGCATCTTGATGTTCCACCGCCGCCTGGTCCGCGACTACGAGCACCTGCCGGCCAGCTCCGAATCACGGGTGTATTGGGCGATGACCGATGTGATGTCCCGCCGCCTGACCCGTGGCCGCCGCAAAGACCCTCATCTCCCTGGCCGAGGAGGACCCCGCCCCGGCCGAACCGCCCGCGCCGCCAGCGGTCCCCGACCACCCCGCCTACCAGCAGATCCTCACCGTCTTCGGCGAAGCCGGCGGCTCCCTGCGCACCCGTGACCTGGCCATGGCCCTGGACCTGCCCCTGACGCGCAACGACATCCAGAACCTTCGCGCCAAGCTCAAACGCCTGGCCGGCCGCGGCATCCTCGTCGAGACTGAACCGGGATTGTTCACCCAACCGCGCCCATAGCCCGAATGACGAGCCTCTGACCGGGCGCGCGCAGGGTGGGCAGGAGGTGCCAGGTGGCGAAGCGGCGCAGCAGCGGCTCGTGCACGTGCCCGTCGAGCTCGGCAAGGCGGTGGGTGAGCCAGGTCTCGGTGTGCAGGAGCTGCTTGTCGACGGTAGGGAGCACGCCGCAGGCCATCAGCAGATCGCGCAGATAGGCGACGGTTCGCCAGCCGGGAAGCTGGTGAAGCGCCTGGTGAGTCAGAGGGATGCGACCCCGGGCCAGGCCAGTGAGAGGGTCCTGGACGTGGGCGGTGCGCAGCCACATCCATCCCTTCCACGGGGTCGGGCATCGCGATGAGCGCCTCGGCCAGCGGGGCCAGCGCGGGATTGATCCGGCTGGTGCCGTCGTCGAGCGTGGCCGTGACCTTGTCGGCCAGGGTGCAGCGCTCGCAGAGCCGGCCGCCGTGCAGGCGGCCCTCGAACCCGCACCGGTCGCAGAAGAAACTGCGGGTGATGCCCGCGCAGTCGCGGCAGATCGGGCTGCCGTCCGGGCTGCGTCCAGGCAGGAGCTGGTCGGTGCCGCAGCCGGGGCAGCAGCCTCGGGTGCGGGTGGCCCTGTCCAGGCAGGCGCGGCAGATCGGCCTATCGGACCAGTTCGCCGCCTTCTTCGCATGGCGGCCGCAGCGGGCGCAGTCCCGCAGGTGCCAGCGCTCGTACTGCTCGGCGGTGAGATGGCGCATGTGCTACTTCTCGGGCTGGATTCGGGCCCGCTTGGGCCGGATCGGGGCCAGCTCGGTGACTTCGCCGGGGTCGGTGGCGGTGCGACGCGCGGGGGCGTTCTCGGCCTTGGTCGCGATGAGCCGGTCCGGGGTGCAGCCGAAGATGTCGCAGAGGGCGGCCAGCACGGGCAGGGACAGCCGTTCGGGGGTCTGCGTGACGAGCCGCCAGACCTGCACCGAGGACAGGGTGATGCCGCGCTCGGCCAGCATCGGGGCCAGATCGGTGGCTGCGAACATGCCGTGGGCGGCCATCGTCTCGCGCAGCCGCCATTGGTAGCTGACCTGGCGTTTCATCGCTTCCTCCGGGAGGGTTTGAGTGCGGCATCCAGGGTGGCGTCCAGCGCCCGGCGCAGCGTGCGGGTGCGGAAGTCGGAGGAGACGCAGGTGTAGATCGAGGTGGTGGAGGCGTGCTCGTGGCCGACCTGCTCCTGGACGAAGCGGGCGTCCCAGCCGTCCTCGATCAGATGGGTGACGTAGGAGCGGCGGAAGGAGTGGAAGTCCAGCGCCCGGTCCAGGCCGATCGCGTCACGGTAGGCGGCGAAGCGGGTGTTGATCTGGGAGAAGCCGATGCGCGGGCCGCGCTCGGAGGGCCAGAGCGCGCCCGCTTCGGAGGTGGTGAACAGGGGCCGGACCTCGGTGTCCCACTGCTTTAAGATCTCCGCCGCCCAGGGCCAGACGGTCAGCACGCTGCGCCGTTTGGGGGGCGAGCCCTTCTGCGCCTTGCCGTGGCGGACGTAGAGCACGCCGTTCTCGCCGAACTCCGAGCCGTCGGGGTTGTGGCCGAAGTCCACCAAGTCCAGCATGCGGGCCTCGTTGCGGCGAAGGCCGAAGGCGTAGGCGGTCTTGAACAGCACCCCGTCGCGGAAGATCGGCAGCCAGCCCTTGCGGCCGGCCTCGCGTACCCGGTCGACCTGCTCGTCGGCGTGATCGAAGAAGGCCTGCAGCTCCTGGCGGTGAAGGCGCGCTTGCCCGCGTCGGCTTCGGCCTCGGCCACGTGCACCGCGGTGTTCCACTCGTGGCAGACCTGGACGGGATGGGTGCCGAAGCGCTGCTCGCACTCAGCCGGCCAGCCGTAGGCCGGGTCGGTGATGTAGGAGCAGAAGCTGCGTACCGCCTCTTGGTAGTTGCGCAGGGTCGACCGTTTGAGGTGGTGGACCGAGCGCAGGTCGCCGCACCACTCATCGACCATCAGTGGAGTCCAGCGCCAGGGGAAGGCGTCGGCATGCCGGGCGAAGGCTCGGACCGTGTTCTCCCGGCCGTCGATCGTGCCGAACGCCAGGTTCCGGGCCAGCTGCTGGTTGCGCCAGCCGTCCAGCATCGCGGTGAAGACCTGTTCGTCGGGGCGCAGCAGCGGCAGACCGTCCACCAGATGAAGGCCTGCGGCGCCCGGGATGAGACCGTCATTAGTCATCACTCCAGCACCCTCCGTCACTTACATTGAACGAAGGGATTGTTCATCAGATGTAATCGCCTGGCAAGCGTCCCAGGTCACCCCACCTCTAGCGGGTCTCACGCTGAGACCACTACTCTCGTCTAGAGACCACAGCCGCCCGGTCCGACCAGCGCGGTCACCTGGGGCGCGCGCTAACGGGGTGCTCCCGGGTCAGCGCGCGCCTGCACGCGTAAGAGGGGATGTCGAGCACGCATGCACGTGCACGACCGAGTGCGTCAAGTTTCGTCGTCGGCCAGGTTCATAGTCGTAGGGCTCGCCGCGAGCCAGCCGCTCGGCGCGCATCTGCTCGCGCTCGGCGTCGGTGATCCCTGTCAGGTACTCCCACCTGTTCACCCGCTGGACCGCGACGCGAGCCAGGTCGTGCTGCAGCACGATCCGAGATGAGCGGCCCATCTCTCCTCCTTGACCACTGGACGCGGCCACCAACGGAAAGGCCCGTTTCCGGAACGGGAACGGGACCCTGGAGCGAGGTGGGGTCACTGGTGCCAGCTGATCGTGTAGCTACTGTTGGCCTGGCTGGGGTTGGTGGGCTCCGAGACCGGGCGGTTCTGGGTGGTCACCGTATTGGGCGGGAGCGTGACCTGGCGCCCGAGCCAACCGCATCCTGACCACGGACCTGGCGTCGCCCGCGCCAAGTCCACGGCCGCCGAGCAGGCTAAAGACCACCGCCTACCGGTTAGCCCTGACGTGACCCAGGCGGCGCCGGTCCCGTGTTGCGTTTTCAGGCATTCACGGGGACGGGTTCGGCGGTCGTACGTGCCGACGCCGCGCCCACGGTCAGTAGCCCGAGACCGGTCAGAACCGTCGCCGGGATGATCACCAACCCCTCCACTACAGGCAGGCCCGGACCGACGATCAGCACCAGTGCCGCGACCAGCAGCGCCACGCCGGCCAGCCGCGCCGAGCGCCGCGCCCCGCGCCACGCGAGCCCGGCCCCGAACGCCACCAGCGACGCCATCCACACCATCCCGGCCATTGCGTTGACCGCACCGCCGCCACCGGCCTCCACCTGTTCGGCGACGCCGTGCAGCGGCGCGACGTACGCCTCGAACCACGCGCCAGGAGCGAGGGCGGCGAACGCGATCGCCAGCACGACCCCGCCGATCGAGGCCAGCTTGGATGGCCGGAGCGCCTGGCTCACGGCGATCAGCAGGGGGAGCCCGGCGGCGATCAGCAGGCCGCCCAAGGCGAAGATGAGGTGCGCCGCCTCCCAGGTCGGGGCGGAGTGGGCGGCCTCGCTGTGCTCCAGGGGGTGCAGGACGTTTCCGAGGGCGAACAGGATGCCGCCGCTGCCCACCAGGCTGCCGGCCAGGATTCGCATGTTCATGGTCTTCTTCTCCTTTGAGTTCCGCCGGGCGGTGGGTCCGCCCTGGCGATAAGGGTTGGGGGCGTATTGCGCTTTCACAGAGGACCGCACGGACGCTGCGGGGGCGGCTCCAAGGACGGGCTACGCGAGCTGTTCACGGGCGGCCTCATGGCGGGCAGCGGTGGCACGGCGCATACCGGCTCCACGGACGCCGGAGCCGGTGGGCGGGCGTGCGGCGCTGGGACGGTATGGTGGCGACCGGCCGCAGCGGCTGCGGCGAGACCAGGTCCAGGGACCTGGACTGGGCGAGGATGGCCGACTCCAGTTCCCGCAGCCCTGGGCCGGGGTCCACGCCCAGTTCGTGCACCAGCAGGCGGCGGGTCCTGGCGATCACCGCCAGGGCGTCACCCTGCCGGCCCGACCGGTAACAGGCCAGGGCGAGCAGTCGCGCGGCGTTCTCGCGGAAGGGATGATCGCGGGTATGCTGCTCCAGCGCTGGGATGATCTGGGCGTGCCATCCCAGGTCCAGGGCGGCCTCGGCCCGGTGTTCCACGGTGGCTCGCCGTAGTTCTTCCAGCTGGGCCGCCTCCGGTGCCGCCCAGTGCTTGTGGGCGAACTCGGCGTACGCGGGGCCCTCCCACAGCGCCAGGGCCTCGTCCGCGATGGCGACCGCTCGCGTACGGTCCTGCTCGGCGAACGCGGCGTACGCCAGCTCCCTGAACCGCCACGCGTCCACGTCCCGCGAGTCCAGGCACAACCGGTACCCAGGTACGGCGCTGACCAGCACGGACGCGGGGGCGCGCGGTGGCCGGCGAGGCTCCAAGACACGGCGGAGGTTGGAGACATACACCCGGAGCGAGGCCAGCGCCGTGGCCGGCGGCCGGCCGCCCCACAGGCCGTCGATGAGCCCGTCGGTGGTGACCACCCGCCCTCCCGCACCGACCAGCATGGCCAGAACGGCGCGCTGACCTGCGGGACCGAGGTTGGCAGGCTTGCCCGCCACCTCGCCACGGAACGAGCCCAGCACGCGCAGCCCTACCTTCGTCATCGGATCACGCACCTGGGGTCACGCCACCAACGCCGGGTGGCCAGCACGGCGACGACCATCGCGCCCGACGTGAGCGCGCCCCCTTCGCCCAGCCACCAGGCTGAGTGTGCGGTCGCCGCGGTCAGGGGCTCGGCAGCGAGGTAGATGGAGGCGTTCAGGGTCGCGTGCAGCACCAGGACCGGCCAGATGCTCCCGGTACGAATCCGCAGCCCCACCAGAGGAAAGGCCAGCGCGACGGCCTCGACCGTGAACCACAGCAGCGCGTACGGCGTGGGCACCCCCGCCCGGACCGCCCCTGGGACGAACAGCATCAACGGAAAGTGGAACGCCGCCCACGCCAGCCCCACGATCACGGCCGCGCCTCTGGTTTTGGACAGCCGCGTGACCAGCAACGAACTCCAACCCAGTTGCTCCCCGATCGCCAGCACCATGTACGGCACCACCCCGGGGATGAGGCCCAGCAACACGCTCATCAGAGGCGGCAGGCTGGTGGAGCCGGGGTCGAAACGCGCCGCCCCCGTCACCCAGGCCGTCCCGTACGCCAGCCCCGTCCCCAGCACCGGCAGCGCCCACGCCACCGCGATGTTCCTCCAGGGGGTACGGCGGAATCCCCACGGGAAGCCGCGTAGTCCCTTGTCTCCCACCGCCCACGCGATCAGCGCGGCCACGGCCGGCATGAACGCCTGCCCGTACAGCGCTATCAGCGCACCGACCGGGGCGTCATCGAGCCGATCCAGATCCACACCCTGAGCCACGGCAAAGGCCACGGTGGGCAGAACGAGCGCGGGAAGGACGAGGGCGAAGGTCGTCAGCTGCCGTCGGGTGACTCGGTGTGTGATCGGTGGCGATGTCGTGTGCATGACCAGCAGTCCACTCGCCCACCGGTCCCACCCGCCTGAGCACCCGGTCCCCACCGGGTCCCGACTCGGGGAAGGCCTCCCTCGACGTCGGACGCCTCCCTCGGCCGGCCACCTGCCGGGGCACAAGACGCCGGCGCCGACCCGCAAGGTCCTGGGTGGGGCGGGACTCTGGTCCCATTGCCCCAGATGGGGCGTAACGGGACGATGTTCCTGTGCGTGTTCCCACCTGGCCTTGGGCGATCCCCTGCGCGGGCGCAGCGGCCATCCTGATCGGCGCCGTTCTCACGGTCAACGTCCCGGTTCAGGACGCTACGTACCTTCTGCTGGACGCCGTAGTGGGGCTGACCTATCCGCTGGTGGGAGCGTTGATCGTAGCGCGGCAACCGCGTAATCCCATTGGGTGGCTGTTCTGTTTGGGCGGCACAGGGCTGGCGTTGCAGGCGCTGGCGGGTGGCTACAGCGTGTACGGCCAAGCCCACGGATGGCCGGGCACCGAATTCAGCTCCTGGGTGGTCAACTGGGTGTTCTTCACCGGGTTCGGGCCGTTGTTCCTGCTGCCGGCGTTCCTGCCCGACGGGCGGTTGCCGTCGCGAAGGTGGCGGCCGGTCATGGGGGCGCTCATCGCGGGCATGGCCATCCTGCAGGTCTTGCTCATGTTCAGGGACATGGTGTGGGTATGGGGGAGTGAGCGGCCGAGCCCGGTGGGGTTCGTGCCGACCGAGATCATCGCGGCCTGTTTCGGGGTGGTGGTGAGTGCGGCAGCCGTCGTGGGGGCGCTCGCGCTGGGGGTGCGGGTGCGGCGGGCTCAGGATCGGCGTCAGCTCATGCCGTTGCTCCCGGCCGCCGTCGCCATCGCGCTGGCGGCGCTGGTCGACTCCACCCATTCCGGGGGTACGTGGTCCCTCGGGATCTGGCTGCTGGCGCTGACCCTGCCCGCCCTGCCGCTGGCCACCGCAGTATCGATCTTCCGTTACCGGTTGTTCGACATCGAGGTGCTGATCCGGCGTACCGTCGTGTACCTCCTGGTCGCGGGGCTGCTGCTGGGCGCCTACGTGGCCACCGTGACAACTCTGAACGCGCTGTTCAGGCAGCAGGGCGGTGTGCTGGAGTCGTTGCTGGCCACCGGCGTCGTGGCGGTGGCCTTCGCGCCGGCGCGCGATGCCGTACAGCGGGCCGTGAGCCGCGTGCTGTTCGGGAACCGGGGGGAGCCCGCCGCGGCCCTGTCTCATCTCGGGCAGCGGCTGGAGGCGACGGCCGCGCCGACCGAGCTGCTCGACGGCGCGGCCGAGACCGTGGCGCGGACGTTGCGGCTGCCGTCCGTCGCCGTGCTCACCGCCGCCGAGGTCCCCATCTCGGTCTTCGGCGGCGTTCCCGATGATGGCGTACGCATCCCGCTGCTGAGCGGTGGACGAACGGAAGGGGAGCTGCGGGCGGCGCCCCGGTCACCAGGTGAGCCGCTGACCAGGGCGGATCGGGCGGTACTCGACGATCTGGCGCCCCACTTGGCGGTGGCCCTGGCGGCGGTGCGGCTGGCCACGGAGGTCAGGGACTCACGCGAGCGCCTGGTCAAGGCGCGCGAGGAGGAGCGCCGCCGCCTGCGCCGCGACCTGCACGACGGCCTCGGCGCGGACCTGACCACGATCGGGCTGAGGCTGTACGTGATCGAGGCCACGGCACCACCAGAGCTGCGCGAGCAGGTCACGGGCATCAGGGAGCTGACCCAGGCGATCGTCGGAGACGTCCGGAGGATCGTCCACGACCTGCGCCCACCCGCCCTGGACGAGCTGGGCCTGTCCGGAGCCCTGGAGGACCTCGCACTGGACACCCCAAGGGGCCCGAACATCGCCGTCACCATCCCCGAACCGCTGCCAGCCCTCCCCGCGGCCGTGGAGGTGGCCGCGTACCGGATCACACAGGAGGCCCTGTCCAACGCGCTCAAGCACGCCGGCGCCGCCAACGTGGAGATCACCGCGAAGGCCGTGCCCGGCCGGCTGGTACTGCGGATCCGCGATGACGGGCGCGGCCTGCCGGAGCCGTTGCACGAGGGCGTAGGATCCGGC
Organism: Nonomuraea zeae; assembly: GCF_005889725.1. Taxonomy (GTDB): domain Bacteria; phylum Actinomycetota; class Actinomycetes; order Streptosporangiales; family Streptosporangiaceae; genus Nonomuraea; species Nonomuraea zeae. The sequence continues at coordinate 87,001 of NZ_VCKX01000004.1, read as the reverse complement.
AGCATGCGAGAACGCGCCGCCGAAGTGGGCGGTGACTTGCGACGTTCGTCCGAGCCCGGACGCGGGACCCTCGTGGAGGCGGTGCTTCCCTTATGAACGGCCCCACAGATTCCATTCGTGTGCTGCTGGTGGACGACCACCCGCTGCTCCGCCACGGCCTCAAGGCGCTGCTCGAACAGATCGGCGGCGCCGAGGTCGTCGGCGAGGCCTGCGACGGCGAGGAGGCCATCGAGCTCGCGCTCTCCCTCGACCCCGACGTCGTCGTGATGGACCTGGTCATGCCCGGCATGTCCGGCACCGAGGCGACCCGGCAGCTCATCGACCGCCGCCCCGACCTCGGCGTACTCGTGCTCACCATGAGCGAAGACGACGCGTCGGTGTTCGCCGCGCTGCGGGCGGGCGCGCGCGGGTACGTGCTCAAGGGCACCGCCGGCCCCGACTTCCTCGCCGCCGTGTCCGCCGTTGCCCGGGGAGAGGCGGTGTACGGGCCGGGCGTGGCGCGAAGGATCCGCCGCTTCCTCACCAGCGGGCCCGACAGCGGCCCGTTCCCCGAGCTGACCCAGCGGGAGCGGGAGATCCTCGACCTGCTGGCCTCCGGCAAGTCCAACGCCGAAATCGCACGGGCCCTGTTTCTCAGCCAGAAGACCGTCAAGAACCACCTCACGTCCATCTTCGCCAAACTCCAGGTGGCCGACCGCGCCCAGGCGGTGGTCCGCGCCCGCCGCGCGGGCTTGGGCGAATAGCACCTCAGGCCGACGTACAACCAGCGCGCCAGGGCCGGGTGCTGGGGCCATCCGGCCCGAATTGAACGCCAGAATGCACTGCCGCAGTAAACGCGTAGACCTGATCTTGCCGGTGGCGCACGTTCGCGCAGGTGGGCGCTTGTGCGGTGCCAGAATGCGGATACTACTGCTGAGCTGGGCGTTTGCTGGACGATCAGGCTGCTCTGCGGTACTCGCTGATCAGTCCTGCGACGGTCCTTCGACGGTGGATCGGGGTGACCAGGTCGATCACTTCGCTGGGGTCGTGCAGCGGCGGGCGGAGGGAACGGCCCTGATGCGGGCGATGATGGTTGAAATGGCGTTCGTACTCGGTCAGGATCTTGCGCACGTGGCGCTCACCATGGATGAGCAGGTGATCGAGGCACTCACGGCGTAGCGTTCCCACGAATCGTTCGGCGAACGCGTTCGCTCGTGGTGACCGGGCAGGTGTCTTGATGACCCGAACGCCAGCGGCGGCGAACACCTCATCGAACAAGCGGGAGAACTTGCCGTCACGGTCCCGGATGAGAAACCTCAAGGCGCCGGCGCGTTCACCCAGGTCCATCAGCAGGTTCCGGGCTTGCTGGGTGGTCCATGCGCCCGTCGGGTTTGAGGTGACGCCCAGCAGGTGTACGGGGCGTGTCTCGATCTCCATGGCGAACAGGACGTACAGGCGTTTGAGGAAGACAGTGTCGACGTGCAGGAAGCCGCAGGCCAGGATGCCGGAGGCTTGCGAGGTGAGGAACTGTCGCCAGGTCGGTGAGGTCTGGCGTGGCGCTTGGCCGAGGCCGGCCGCGGCGAGGATGCGGCGGATGGCGCCTTCTCCGATCTGATGGCCGAGGCCGAGCAGTTCGCCGTGGATCCGCCGGTGCCCCCATCGGGGGTTCTCTGGCCATTCGGATTACCAGGTTACGCAGCTCATCCGGGATCGGTGGACGTCCGGCCGCGTTTGGGTAAGTCCAGCGTTGGCTGACCGGGCGGCGGTGCCAGACCAGCAGGGTGCCCGGTGTCACGATCCGATGGAGGCGAAGCCGGGTGGGCAGCGGTCGCCAGTGCGGCCAGCAGCGCCCGGTCGGCCCAGTCTGGTCGTGGCCGGGAGACCTGACGACGCAGGACGGCGACCTCATGACGCAGCACCAGGATCTCCACGTCCTTGGAGGTGTCGCCCCGCGAGAGTAGCGTCAACCAGCCGAACCACCGGACCATGAGCAGATACAGCAGGCGTAGAAACACGTGTGTCGAGGATAGAAGGCCAGATCAGATGCCATGGGCGAGTTTTGGCACCGCACAGGCCACGACGCCGTTGCGGAAGATCGCGCCGAGTGTCAGTCCGAGCACCGTGGTCATCACGATCATGAGCGTGCCGCCGCTGACCACTGCCCATGCTCCAGCGAGTGGCAGCGTGGGATCGAACCTTGAGGCCACCGCGTGCCCGTACAGATGTCCGGGGATCGCGATGAATTCCTTCCGTGCAGGTCAAGCGGCATGTCAGTACTCGTGGAGGACTTCGCCGAGCCGGTTTCGTCGGCGTCGGCTCGTCAGCCAGTCGGGTCGGCCTTCCGCTTCGACAAGACTTCGGAAGCTTCCCCGCCAGATCCCAGCCCCCTCAGCGTAAGGTGGCCAAGGTGTTGAGCGGGTTGTCCAGGAGTTTGGCGAAGGCGAGTTCGGCAGCCCCGGCGAGCGTGGTGTCGTCACCAAGAGCCGTCACCGCCAGGTTGACACGTTCGCGCGACACCGGCAGGACATGCGCGTCGATCCGGGCGCGGACCCGTGGCGCGGCACTCGGGTAGACATCGCGGAGCATCCCGCCGAAGACCACGAGCGCCGGGTTGAACAGGTTGATGAGGTTGACGACGCCGACCCCGAGCCAGTCGCCGACGCGGTCGAAAGCCTCCCGCGCTCGGGCGTCGCCGCTCCCGGCCAGGGCGACGACGGCCCGGATGCCGTCGCGTCCGATGAGGCCGTCGGACCGTCCCGCGTACTCGAGCAGTGCTTCTTCCCCGACCTCGGCCTCCAGGCAGCCGCGCGACCCGCACAGGCAGGGCCGCCCGTCGAACGGGTTGACCAGCATGTGACCGAGTTCGCAGCCGTAGCCCGCGTCGCCGTCCAGGAGTTTGCCGCCGACGATGATCCCGCCGCCGACGCCGACGTCCCCGTGCAGGTAGATGAGGTTGTCGACGTCGCATCCCGCACCGCGTACGTGCTCGGCGACGGCACCCAGGTGCGCCTCGTTGCCCACCTCGACGGGAAGCCCGAGGCCGAGCCCGGCGGCGAGTTCCGCGCCGAACGCCTGGTCCACCCAGCCGAGGTGCGGTCCGTACCGGACCGTGCCGTCGGCGCGCCTGATCAACCCGCAATACGACGCGCCGACACCCACGCACAACGCGCCCGGACCAGCCTCGACGGCCAGTTCGCGGCCAAAGGTGGCCAGGACGCCGACGACGTCCTCCAGGTCGGCCCCGGCGCGGGTGCGCACGGCCTCGCGGCGGTCGAGGATCCGGCCGCCGAGCCCGACGCGGGCCGCGAGCAGCCGATCCACGGCGACGTCGAACGCGAGCCCGTACAGCGTCTCCTGCTCGGGCATGACGACGATGGACGGCCGCCCTGCGCGGCCCCGCCCGGTGGGGATGCCTTCGCGGACGAGCCCAGCCGCGGTGAGTTCGGCGGTCAGGTCCATGATGGTGCTGCGGTTGAGGCCCATCCGGCGGCTGAGTGCGGCCCGTGACACCGCCCCGTCCTTATGGACGCGCTTCAGTACGTCGCTCAGGTTCCGCTGCCGCATCTGCTCCTGTGTCCGCGCGCCCGCCGCCGGTCTCGTCACCTCCGCCGGAAGCTGCTCATTCGACATTATCCTCATCCTATTTCGCAGAGCGACCCGCAGCTAAAGGAACTCATCGCCACTCGTTGAAACGAGCCAGAGCCCCAGCAATTCGGCCATCTGCATCAGTGCGCCTATGGGACAGCCAACTCAATCATGGCCCCAGCTTTCCGGCGGATGAGCGTGGCGAGGGGCGGCGCGGGCCTGCTCCAGCGTGCCGACCGGTCAGAGCTCGTGCAGGATCGCATCGGCGGGGTCGCCGAAGAGTGGGCCGGGGTATGGCGGGTAGCCGGTCGACGGCTTCGGCGCGGGGCGCGGCGCGGGGTCCCGGAAAGATTTCCCTCGCCATGGCCACGCGTCCGCGAGGGCCAGGGCTTGTCACCCGTGTTCCTGGGCGGGACACCACCACGCCGCGGTTGAGTTCCACGACGACCTGATCCGCGTGAGTATCGAGGCTGACCTCGCGCCCAGGGTGAGCGCGCTGCTCGCAGGAGGCGTCGAACCGCCGGCTCATGCCCGTTGTGGGTGGCGTCGGCTGCCTCGGTCGCCCCTCGTCGGTCACGAAGGGTCACAAAGTTGCGGGCCGGACTGGTCACGATCAGCTTGGCGTCGATAAGTCCTCCTCGGTCGGGGGCTCGTCAGGGTTGTGCTCAGTTCTGCAGCGGCATGAGGTGATCGGCGAATTCGTCGAGCCAGCGCTCGGTCGAGGGCACGGGCGTGGCGGGCCGTACGACGAACTTGGTGATTCCGGCCTCGACGAAGCGCTCGATCAGGTCGCGGGCGGCGGCCCAGCCGACCGGGACGATCTCGGCGGGGTCGGCGCCGGGGTTGCGCCTGGCGATGGCGTCGATCGCGGTGGCGGGGATCTCGGTCGCGGCCACCGCGAGGCTGGTGCCGTAGTGGTCGGCTTCGATCTCGCGGCCCGCCTCGGCCGCGTGCGCCGCGATCGCCGTACGGCCGGCGGCGGCCTGGTCAGGGGTGAGGAAGCTGGCCAGCCAGCCGTCGGCGAGCCGGCCGGCGCGGCGCAGGGCGCGCTCCCCGCTGCCGCCGACCCAGATGTCGAGTGGCCTGGCCGGCAGCGGGCCGACCCCGGCGTTCTCCACCGTGAAGAACTCGCCGTGGAAGGTCACCTTTTCCTGCCGCAGGAGCAGCCTGAGCAGTTCGAGCGACTCGTCGAACACCGCTCCGCGTGGCCCAGGGACGGGGAACGCCTCCCGTTCGGCGGGCCTGGCCGGCGTCAGCCCGAAGGCCGGCAGCACGCGCTTGGGGGCGAGCGCGGCCAGCGATGCGAGTTGCTTGGCTACCCGCATCGGGTGGCGGCCGGGCAGGATCGCCACCCCCGTGCCGACCTTCAGCCTGCGGGTGGCGGCCAGCGTGTAGGCCATGCCGACGATGGGCTCGACGGACGGTCCGTGGACGATCTCCGACAGCCACAGGGAGTCGATCCCGAGAGCCTCGGTCCGCTCCGCGAGCCCGGCGAGGTGGTCGGGGGTGTCTCCAGGTGGTGGCGCTATCCCGATGCGTACTTTCATCGGCCCATTATCGGCTAGGTACCGGGAGTCACTGTTTGTGCTCATTCGGGTTGGTGACGGCGTGTTCAAGGTGTGGGGCTCAAAAATGGGAGCGGTGTCCGATCTGCCGCTTCTCAGGTGGTGTCAGCCGGCCGCCTGATCAGCCGGCGATCCGTACTCGTGATGAGGCCGCTGAGGATGGCTCTGCGGTGGGCTCTTGAGGGCGCGCAGGCCGGCGTCGGCGAAGACCGTGTCAAAGGCTTCGGTGAACTGGCCGCCGCGGTCGCGGATCAGGAACTTCAGCTTCGTCGTATCGGGGGCTGCCGTGTTCGAGCATGATCAGGGCCTACAGGCGTGTGAGGCTGACGATGCCCGCATACATCGCCTGGTCAGGCCAGGTCGAGCCCGGCGAGTTGGGCTCTGCTGGTTACATTGAGCTTGGGGAAGGCCCGGTAGAGGTGGTAGCTGACCGTCTTGGGGCTGAGGAAGAGCTGCGCGCCGATTTCCTTGTTTGTCCGCCCCGCCGCGGCCAGGCGTACGATCTGCAGTTCCTGCGGCGACAGAGCCGGTGAGGCGTCGGTGTCGGCGACGGCGAGGCTGGTGTCGCCGGCGGCGCGCAGTTCGCTTCGGGCACGTTCGGCCCACGGGCGGGCGTCGAGGCGCTGGAAGATCTCGAGCGCGGCACGCAACTGGACGCGGGCGGCTGTCTTGTTCCGCTCCCTGCGCAGGCGCTCGCCGTAGACCAGCGCGGTGCGCGCCGACTCCCAGGGGCGGACGCCGTTGGCGTGCAGTCGTACGGCGGCGCGGAAAGACTCGTCCGCCCGTTCACCGTCGGGTTCGAGCAGGGCCCGGCAACGATGCAGGACGGCCTGCGCCCACGCCAGCCCCGAGGCCTGCGCCCAGGCCTCGTAGCGGCGCAGCGGCGCATCGGCGGGCACGCCGAGGCGGGCCGCGGCTTCGATCTGGTCGGGGGCGAAGTGCACGGCCTGGAACTGGTGGCGGACGGGACCGGCCATGGTCGCGTCGAGCCGGTCCAGCGCCTCGGCGAACCGGCCCTGACCCAGGTCGAGCAGGGCCTGGGCCCACCGAGCCCAGGCCAGGCCGTTGACGATGCCGTCGGCGTCATACCGCTCCAGTGAGCCGGCGGCCAGCTCGGCGCACCGGTCCGCGTCGCCTCGGGCGGCGGCGAGCCAGGCGAGCATGCCCCGCATGCAACCGGCCCGGCTCGGCCGTCCCGTCTCAGCGGTCAGCCGTAGCCCTTCGCTCGCGGTGGCGGCGGCGTCCGTGAACCTGCCGAGGAAGATCTCGCTGGTGGCCAGCGTGATGTGGAGCACCGCGAGCTTGCTGATCTCGCCGGCCGCCCGGCATTCGTCGGCGGCGGCGCGGGCGATCTCCCACGCGGTCCGGAAGTCGCCGGTCTGGAGCGCGAAGTAGGCGGCGTTGATGCGGCGCGAGTGCATCTCCGGGGTGATCTGGCTGCCGGCGACCACCAGCTCCCGCATGAGCGGCAGCGCGGCGGCGGGCCCGTCGGTCAGCAGCAGCGCCGTGCTCAGGGCGGCCTGTCTGGCGAGGTCGAGATCGTCCTGCGGGCGCAGGTCCAGCCCGCGCAGCCGGGTGGCCGCCGCCACGATGCCGTCGGCGTCGCCCAGACGTTGCGCGTTGCGTGCCGCCTCGACCAGCATCAGGCCCGCGGCGGCGCGGTCGTCGGCGGCCACGTCCGCGGCGCCCTGGAGCAGCAGGTCGTGCGCCAGGCGCGGTGCGCCCTGGCCGAAGGCGATCCTGGCCCGCAGCGTGGGGAGCGTGGCGCGGGCCGACGCGTCCGGAATGAGGCCGGTGGCGGCGTCGAGGAGCTGCTGGGCCCGCTGAGACTGGCCTTCCTCGGTGGCGTCCACCGCGGCCGCGAGCAGCCGCCGCCCCTTGAGCTCCGGATCCTCGCTCAGCTCTGCCGCCCGCTCGAACGCGGCGCAGGCGCTGAGGTTCGCGCCGCGTTCCCTGGACAGGTACGCCGTCTCCTCCAGCGCTCGCGCGACGGTCTCGTCCGGGCCCGTCGCGGCGGCGGCCAGGTGCCAGGCCCGCCGGTCCGGGTCACCGATCAGCAATCCGGCCAGGATCGCGTGCGCTTTCAGGCGCAGGTCGTACGTGTTGAGCTGGAACGCCGCGGCGCGCATGAGCGGGTGGGCGAAGGCCGCATGCCGCCCGGCGATCCTGATCAGGCCGGAGCGTTCGGCCGCTCCCAGAGCCGCGGGCTCGATGCCCAGCCCGGCACAGGCGTTCATGATCACGTCCAGGTCGCCGTCGTCCACCAGGGCGGTGACCAGCAACGCGGTCTGGGCAGAGCGCGGCAGCCGGCCGATGCGCTCGGCATAGGCCAGCCGCAGCCGCTCCGGCAGCGGCAGCGGGCCGCGGTCATGGGCCGGCAGGACGGCCGTGCGCGGCAGCTCGCGCAGGGCGAGCGGGTTGCCCGCGCTCTCCTGGAGGATCCTCCGGCGCGCCGGTCCGGTGAGCCCGGGAGCGACGTCGGCGAGCACCTGGGCGGCGCTCTGCTCGTCCAGGCCGGCCAGCCGCCGCTCCGGCAGGCCCGCCGGGTCGAAGCCGTCGCGCGCGCCGAACACGATCACGACTCCCTCCGCGTGCAGGCGGTGCGCGGCGAAGCGCAACGCGCGCGCCGAAGCCTGGTCCAGCCAGTGGGCGTCGTCGACCAGGCACAGCAGTGGCCGCTCCTCGGCCAGCTCCGCCAGCAACGACAGGACGGCCACCCCGACGTGGAACCGGTCGTCGGTCCTGGTGGGCGCCAGGCCCAGGGCGCCGGCGAGGGCCACGGCCTGGGGTTCGGGCAGCGCGTCCAGCCGGTCGAGCCGGCCGCGCAGGAGCAGGTGCAGGGAGGCGTACGGGAGGTCGGCCTCGGTCTCGATGCCCAGACCGCGCAGCACGGTCATATCGGGCGCGCGTTCCCCGGCGTAGGCGAGGAGCGCGGTCTTGCCGATCCCCGGCTCGCCCTTGAGCACCAGGACGCCGGAACGTCCGGTCCGCGCCTGGTCAAGCAGCACGTCGATGGCCTGCTGATCAGACTCCCGTCCCCGAAGCACGGGACGAATCCTAGTCGTCTGTCCGATACCGCCCGGCTGCCGGCGTCCCTAGCGTCGTCGTCCATGAATTCCATGCAAGCGGTCGACCTGACCTCGGTCACTAGACACTACGCACACGGCGTGACAGCGCTCGACGACGTGTCGATCGGGTTCGGCGCCGGCACGTTCACGGCCGTGATGGGGCCGTCGGGGTCGGGCAAGTCGACGTTGCTGCAGTGCGCCGCCGGGCTCGACCGGCCGAGCTCCGGCCGGGTGGTCGTGGACGGGCGGGACCTGGCCACGTTGGGCGACAGGAAGCTGACGCTGCTGCGGCGCGACCGGATCGGGTTCGTCTTCCAGTCCTTCAACCTGCTGCCGTCGCTCACCGCCGCCCAGAACGTCGCCCTGCCGCTGCGGCTGGCCGGCCGCCGGCCCGACAGCCAGCAGGTACGCCGGAGCCTGGCCTCCGTGGGCCTGGCCGAGCGCATGCACCACCGGCCCGCCGAGCTGTCCGGCGGCCAGCAGCAGCGCGTCGCCATCGCCCGCGCCCTGGTCACCCGGCCGGCCGTGCTGTTCGCCGACGAGCCCACCGGCGCTCTGGACACCGGCACCAGCCGTGAGGTGCTGCGGCTGATGCGGGACCTGGTCGACCGGCAGTCTCAGACGATCATCATGGTCACGCACGACCCCGTGGCCGCGTCCTATGCCGACCGCGTGGTCTTCCTGGCCGACGGCCGGGTTTACGGGGAGCTTCAGGATCCGGACGCCGGGCAGGTCGCGACCAGGATGTTGCAGCTGGAGGCGTCGTGCTGAGCATCGCCTGGTCCACCCTGCGTACGCGATCGTTGTCCTTCGCCGGCACCTTCGTCGCCCTGGCGCTCGGCGCGGCGCTCATGGCCGCGCTCGGCCAGGTGCTGGCCTCCAGCCTCTCCTCACCCGACCGGCCGCCGCAGCGCTACGCCGCCGCTCCCGTCGTGGTGGCGCCCGATGAGCGGCTGATCGTCAAGAGCTCGTACGGCGAGAGCAGCGTGCCGCTGGCCGAGCCATCGGGCCTGGCGCCCGAGCTGGCGGACCGGCTGCCCGGGGCCGTGGTGGACCGGATCTTCCCCGCGCGGCTCGACGGGGGACCGCCTGCGGTCGGCCGTCCCTGGTCGGCGGCCCGTACGGCGCCGCAGCGGTTGTCGGAGGGCAGGGCGCCCACCGGGGATGACGAGATCGTCGTCACTGCCGGCGCCCGGGTCGGCCAGCGGGTCCGGGTGGTGACCACGGCGGGGGCCCGGGCGTACCGGGTGGTGGGGCTCGCCTCGGCGGCGGCAGAGCCCACGGTGTTCTTCACCGACGAGCGGGCCGCTCTGCTGTCGCCGCGGATCGACGCGCTCGCCCTCTGGCGTCCCGTCGCGGAGGTACGTGCCGCGCTCGGTGCGGCGGCCGGGCTCGGTCCGGCGGTCGAGCCCGGTGCGGCGGCCGGGTCCGGTGCGGCGGCCGAGCTTGGTTCGGCGACCGCGTTCGGTCCGGCGACCGCGCCCGATGCGGCCCAGCCGGGCACACCGGCGGTCTCCAGCCGGGTGAAGGTGCTGACCGGCCAGGACCGGGCGCTGATCGACCCGACCCGCGAAGCGGACGATCAGGCACGGAACAACGGCAACACGATCGTCGGCATCGCCGCGGGTTTCGCCGGGTTCATCGCCATCTTCGTGGTCTCTTCCACGTTCGCTTTCGCGGTCGGTCAACGGCAGCGGGAGTTCGCGCTGCTCCGTACCATCGGCGCGACCACCGGCCAGGTCAGACGCCTGGTGTACGGTGAGGCGCTGCTGATCGCGATCACCGCCTCCGCGCTCGGCGCGGTGCTCGGCCCGCTGGGCGCCCGGCCGATCCTGAGCCGGCTGAGCTCGCTCGGGATGGCGCCTGCCTGGCTCGCGCTCTCCACCTCCTCCGTGCCGTCCTACGTGGCCTTCGCCACCGGTGTGCTGGTCGCCGTGCTCGGCGTGGTCGCCGCCGCCTGGCGCGCGGCCAGGGTGCGGCCGGCGGAGGCACTGCGCGCGGCGGCGGTGGAGCCGAAGGCCATGACGGTCGGACGCTGGATCGCCGGGGGCGGCCTGCTGGCCACCGCGGTCATCAGCATGGCCGTCAACGCCGCCGGCGACCCGGACGGCGCGACCAACAACAAGACGTTCATGCCCATCGTCATGCTGCTCATCGCCGGGGTCGGGCTGCTCGCCCCGGTCTTCGTCCGCCCGGTCACGGCGCTGCTGGCCGCCCCGCTCACCCGCCTTCGAGGTGCGGGCGCGGTCGTGGTCGCGGCATGGGCGGGCGCCTCGGCCCGGCGCACCGCCGCCGTCGCCGCACCGGTCCTGGTCACCGTGGCCCTGGCCGCGACCCTGCTCGGGGCCGCCGCGATGACCGACGCCACGAAGTCGGCGATGCGGACCGCTCCCGTTCGCGCCGACTACCTGGTCGTGCCTGCGGGGGCGGCCGGGCTCGACCGGCAACTCGTCGACCGCCTGCGCAATGTGCCCGGCGCCGACGTCACCACCGTCACCTCGACCAGCCTCTACACCCTCGAAGGCGCGGGCACGCAGCTCGTCAAGCGGCCTGCCGAGGCCGTGAACCCGGCCGCGCTCACCACCGCCCTGTCCGTGCCGGTCGCCGCCGGATCGCTCGCCGAGCTGCGGGACGACACGATCGCCGTCTCACCCACCTGGGAGCTGACCCTGGGGCAGCGCGTGACGTTGTGGCGGGCCGACGGCAGCCGGGCCACCTTGACGGTGGTCGCACTGCTCGGCGCTCGCTCGGCCGCGGACTCCTATGTCGCCTCGGCGCACGCCCTGTCCGCCCCGCCGTCGCTCGCGTACGTGAAACTCCGCCCCGGCGCCTCCGCCACCGAGGTCCGGCAGGCACTGGAGCGGGCCACCGACGGACACAACGCCCGCGCCGTGACCAAGGCCGCCTGGGCCGCCACCGCCATGGACCGCGGCACCACCGCCAGCCGCCTCGGCCTGCTGGCAGTGCTCGGCATCATGCTGAGCTACACCGTGATCGCCCTCGTCAACACGCTGCTGATGGCGGCCCCTGACCGGGCGGGCGAACACGCCGCCCTGCGCCTGCTCGGCGCGGCCAAGGCTCAGGTCCTGCGGTACGTCATGGCCGAGGCGCTGCTGGTGGTGGCGGTGGGCGTGGTCCTGGCGGCCGTCGCGACGGGGCTCGGGCTGCTCGGCCTGTACGCGGCTCTGGCGCAACTGTCCGGGCTCGTGGCCATCGACGTACCCTGGCAACCGGTCACCGGGGTGATCGGCCTCTGCGGTGTCCTTGCGGTGCTGACGGCCGTACTGGCCGCGAGCCGGATCAAGACGGTCGCGATGCCCCGGGCCTGAGGCGATCCGGCGCAGAACTGTTGGCTGCGGCCATCGCCTGGTACTCCTTCGATCTCGGTCTTGCCGCTCGAAGGACCACGCGATGGCCGATCATCATTTCCCGACACCAGGCCTGTGACCAGGCCAAACTCGTCCGCCACTCCCGTGGACGCAATCGGAGGGCGCTGGTGGTGGCCCGTGAGGTGGCTGGAGGGTTGCTTGGGGCCGGCGGTTCTGTTGAACTCGTTGTCGAGCCGCTGTGTCTCTGCCGAGGGAGAGCTGATGCGTCGCCTGCTGATCCGACTGCCCTTCGTGATCCTGATCGCGGCGGTTTCGATGGTTTCGGTGGCGCCTCCTGCGGGCGCGGCCCAGGAGTACCGCGTGCTCCAGCTCAATCTGTGCCACAGCGGGGTGAACACCTCCTGCTACAACGGCGCCGCCACCATCCAGGAAGCGAACGCCGTCATCGTCGCCAAACAACCCCAGGTCGTGTCGCTCAACGAGATCTGCAGGAACGACCTCCCGCAGCTCGCCGCGGCCATGGGGAACGGGTTCAGCACGTTCGCGCCCGCTCGGCGGCCCGATGGCACGCCGGTCCGGTGCACGAACGGTGATGAATACGGAAATGGGCTGATATTTAGATCAACTGCCGTAGGGGCCGTCACCTCCGGCGTGTACGCCACCCAGGACAGCGGCAGCGAGAAGCGCGTCTACGTGTGCGCCGAGTTCACCGATCTCATCGGGTGCAGCACCCACCTGTCCACGACGGGCAGCGTCGCCATGGCGCAGTGCAAGTCAGCCATCGCCATGCTGCGTGACAAGGCCCTGGCGGGCAAGCCGACGTTCCTGGCCGGGGACTTCAACCTCAAGTACGCCCCGCTGATCGGTCCCAACGTCCAGGACTGCAACGCGTCGCCGTTCTTCAGGAAGGGGGACGGCAGCGTCCAGCACGTGTTCGCGGCCAACATGGGTTACGCCCGTACCGAGACCGTCGGCATGAGGTACACCGACCACCCGGCCCTGCAGGTGGTCCTGACCCGGTAGACGGATGGCTTCGCAAGCCGAGCAGTCGTGACCCTTCAGCTGACAGCGACCGACCGCATTCGACGGCGACCCGCCTCCGGCGACAAGGCGCACGCAAGCTGCCAGCCGCAAAACAAGGCCCCGCCCGGTTCATCCGGCGGGGTCTCTTCACGCGACCAAGGCCCTCTCGACGGCCCCTGTCATGGTGACCTATCTGCCTCCGTGCGGGCCGGGCACCCCATGAGTACCCGCGCTGCGAGGGAACGGCTACGTTGCGGGGTCCACGCCGCATGGGTGAAGGGCTCGGACCGGCACGCCGCGAGCCGGGCGACGCCCCGGCCGGCTTTGTTTAGGCTCGCACGCTGCGGCCGATCAGGCGATCAGGCTCGGCGCGAGATGACCATGATGTATTCGCAGGGAGCGTCCGTTCGGTTGGCGAAGCCGTGGTCGGCGTCGGCCTGGAAGAACAGGGAGTCGCCTGTGGTCAGGGTCTCGCTGATCCCGCCGATCGCGACGGTGAGGGTGCCTTCGAGCACCACGAGTTGTTTCTCCGTACCCGGCGGATATGCCGGCAGCAGCCCCGTGGAGACCTGCGCGGGGAGGTGGTGGACGATCATCTCGGCTCCTCCCGCGCCCGGGGCCGCTGACACCATGTGCCGCTCGAAGCCGGTCTCCGGGTCACGGAAAACGGGGCGATCGTTCCTGCGCATGACGATGGCCACGCCAGACGCGGCGGCGGCCGGCGCGCCGATCAGGTCCGAGAGCGACGCGTCGAGCGCGTGGGCGATCCTGGACGCCACGCCGATCGTCGGGCTCTTCTCGCCGCGCTCGACCTTGGACAGCATCGCCCGGCTGACCGACGACTGCGTGGACAGCTGCTCCAGCGTCAGGCCCGCCTCCTCGCGGCGTCGCCGCACGTTATTGCCGAACGCGCCGGCCAGGTCGTCACCGTGCTGTGGCTCGGCCGCGTATCCGTCTTGCTCGACCACCGTGCTCCTCGATCGATGGGTGTCTCGCCGCCCACAGTGTATGGTTTCTTCTAAAGAAGATATTGTCTTCTATCGGAGACGCGCGATGCGCGCTCGACATGACGGAGGTTCCATGCGGTTGATCTCGAGTGGCCGGCACCATGCCACGTTCGAATTCGGCGATCTTCAAGTGATCTCGTTGCGAGACGGGTACATCGACATGCCGCCGACCCGGCTCCGCGACGAGGACGGGCACACGCTCGACGAGCTGCCGGCCGCCGTCCCGCTGGCCGGCGACAACCTGCGGCTGTCGGTCAACGCCTTCTTCGTCACCGACGGCACGCGGTCGGTTCTCATCGACACCGGCGCGTCCAACGCCTGGCACGACCCCACCATGGGATTGATCTACGACGCGCTCGACGAAGCGGGGATCGACCGCGCGCACATCACCGATGTGGCCATCACCCACAAGCACGAAGACCACGTGAGCGGCCTGATCGCGCCGGACGGTTCAGAGGCGTTCCCCGAACTGGAGCGCGTGTGGATCGGCGCGGGGGACACCTCGGTGTTCACGGGGCGGCTCGAGCCGATCCGCGACCGGGTCGTGCCCGTGCCGGAGCAGGTCGCGATCAACGACTGGACCACCGCGATCCCGACACCGGGCCATACACCCGGTCACACCGTCTACGACATCAGGAGCGGCACCGGCCACCTTCTCGCCTGGGGCGACACCGTGCACGTTCCCACGCTCCAATTCGATCAGCCGAACGTGTCCTGGGAGCTCGACGGCGACCAGTCCCAGGCCCGCGCCGCGCGAGCGGCCCTCCTCCAGCAGCTGACCCGACCACACCACTTCGTCGCCGGCGCCCACCTCGACTCACCCGGCATCGCCCGCGTAACCCCCTCCGGCGACGGTTATGCGCTGGAATACCTCGCACCACCGATCGGCTGATCGAGCCTGTCGGCTCCGGGCCGCGCTCGCGATGGCGGCCTCCAGCCAGTACGCCGGCATCGGCCAGCGAGGGATTCACAGGCGGCGTCAAGGAGAAGGAACCGCTTCGGGGCGCGGCGATGCTCGCCGTCCTGTATTCGAGCGGCCTACGCCGGTTCGAGCTCGCCACCCCGACGCAGTGCCGCTACCTGGCGCCGCTCCGAGACGCCGGTAGAAATGAACGGTTCTTGGTGGATGAACGTTGGCGCCAACCTCACCTTCGTCGGTGCCGTCGACCTGCTCATCTTGGGTGCGATCCGAGGATTGATCGCCCTTGCGCGCATCGAAGACCGGCTGGCGAGCATGACCGTGCCTACCCCGCCGAGAGGAGCGAAGGTCCCTGGACCAGGCGGTGTCGTCGGCCGGCACACTCGCGTCCCAGCCAGCCGGCCACGAGGGTCAGGTGCTCGGCGAACCGCAGGCGCTATCGGTCGCGCGTCCCGAGGCTGGCCTGGTCGGCGGCGGTACGGCCGGCCGCCCAGCCCTCCCGGTCCCAGGACGTACGGACGGAGTGCGAGACCAGGTTCGGGAACATGCGCTCGACCGCCTGCTCCACCTCCTGCTCGCGGGCCGCCAGCACCGGCACCAGGTCGGTGCCCCGGCTGGCGCTCTCCTGCGCGACCGCGGCCGCCGTGGTCTCGGCGAGCCGCTCCCCGATCCTGGAGGCGAACGCCGACAGGAACGACTGGCGGAACGCCTTGTTCCTCGACCGGCCGGTGCCGTGCTTCTTGGTGCCCGAGTTCACCAGTGCGGTCTGCGCCTGCACCAGCAGCGAGGTGAACAGCACCTCCACCCACGACAGGTCCGCCGAGAACCCCAGCACGGTGGCGAACCCCAGCTCCTTCGACCAGATCACCCGGCACCTGTTGGCCTCGGCGATGAGGTTGAGCAGCACGGCCTTGGGCTGCTCGTACGGCGCGTCGATGCCGATCCGGATGCCCGCCGGGGCCGCGCCTTCGCCTGGCCGCGCGTCCAGCATCGCCGCGTCGATGCTGTACTTCGCCATCAGGCTCTGCGCCGCCGACGTGAACGTCTCCGCCTCCGCCTCGTACGGCGTCGACTCCGCCTTGGCCAGCAGCGCCCGCACCCGCGCGAACGTCTTCTCGCTGACCGCGTGCGGGCGTGCCCGGACCGTACGGCGAGCGGCCCCGGGCTGCGGGCTCAACGACTCCAGCCGCGGCAGCCCGGTCAGCAAACCCAGCAGCTCCAGCACACCGGAGACGGTCGACAGCCGGCCGGCCCCGTCGCGCGCCTGCCGGGCCGCCAGGTAGCCGCCCTTCCACCACACCGCGGCCTCCAGGCCGGCGAGCTGGTCGCGCCAGCGCTCGTCCACCGTGGCCGGCGCGTAAGCTCGCAGCTCCCAGGCGATGAGGTCAGCCGCCACCTGCCCGTGCCAGTCGGTCAGCCGCCTGGCCGCGATCCTGACCACGTCGGCGGGCTGCCAGCCGTCGCGCCACAACCCCGAGATCGCACGGGTCACAGCCTCCACCAGCACGCGATCGGCGTCGTCCCGGTCGGCCAGGAAGGCGGCGGCGGAGTCGAAGGCCGCCTCATCCTCGCGGGCGAGGGCCTCCACCGCCGCGCCGATCAGCTCGTCAGCCTTGCTCACCCGTGCCGTCCACCTTGAAGAAAGTCCGCCAGAACCCTACCGCGAACGGAGCCTCGCCCTTTCCTGACCTCCGGTCTCGAACCAGGAGACGGCCCCGGGATCTCCGCGAGGGGGAGACCATCCGGCAGGTGCTCCCGGATCGCGGGCCGCCGGCCGTCGCCGGAACCTTGTGAGCAGTCCCGGCATCTAACACGCCGTGGATGCGCTTATCGCTGGAGACCCGCAGCACATCGGCGAGTACTGGCTCGCGGGGCGGCTCGGCTCCGGTGGCCAGGGGGTGGTGTACGACGCCTACGACCGTGAGGGACGCAGGGTCGCGCTCAAGGTGCTGCATGTGGCCGACAACCAGGCGGGCCGTGACCGGTTCGCCAAGGAGGCGGCGGCCGCCGGCCGGGTGGCGTCGTTCTGCACGGCCAGGGTGCTGGCCTCCGATCTGTCGGGCAGCAGGCCGTACATCGTCAGCGAGTACGTGGCGGGGCCGAGCCTGCGCCAGGCGATCAACCAGGGGCGCAGGTTCACCGGGGATGATCTGCACAGGTTGGCCACCGCGATCGCCACCGCGCTGACCGCGGTGCACGACGCGGGCGTGATACACCGCGACCTCAAGCCGGACAACGTGCTGCTCGGCGCCGACGGTCCTCGGGTGATCGACTTCGGCATCGCGCGAACCCTGGACATGTCGCTGACCAAGACAGGCGAGGTGTCCGGCACGCCCACCTACATGGCGCCTGAGGTGTTCATGGGGCAGCGGGCCGGAGCTCCTGCCGACGTGTTCGCCTGGGGCGCGATCATGGTGTTCGCCTCCACGGGTGCGGATCCGTTCAAGGCCGACAACCTGGGCGGGGTCATGCACCAGGTGCTGTCGGCGGAGCCAGACCTGAGCGGGCTGCCGCCGCGACTGGCCACGCTGGTGGCCGCCGCGATGGAGAAGGACCCGTCGGTCCGTCCCACCGCTCGCGACCTGCTGCTCGCCCTGGTCAGCGGCAACGATCGGGACATGCGCGGGCTGCTGACCGCGGGCAGCCATGCGGCCAGGGGGGTGCACGTGCCCGACCTGGCCGCCCCGGCGCTGGGCACGATCGCCGAGGACGCCTATGGAGCGCTCACGCCTGACGAGCGAGAGCTGGCCGCCGAGGTCTTCCTCCGCATGGTGGCGGTCACCGATGACGGGCACGAGACCGTCCGCTGGGCGCTGCGGGAGGAACTGCTGGCCGGCCGCTCGGAGCGGGAGATGCTGGCCATCGAGCAC
Organism: Nonomuraea zeae; assembly: GCF_005889725.1. Lineage (GTDB taxonomy): Bacteria > Actinomycetota > Actinomycetes > Streptosporangiales > Streptosporangiaceae > Nonomuraea > Nonomuraea zeae. Next base: position 69,656 of record NZ_VCKX01000004.1, on the reverse strand, counting down.
ATCTTGCAGGCCTTCTCCTATCTGGTGACGAAGAAGGGAGACGCGGTCGGACTGTCGCGTCCTGCCTTGCTGCGTGCCTGGCCGCGGCTGCGGGTGTGGGTGGACGCCGATCGCTCCGGGCTCGCCGTACTGAGCCAGATCAGCAACGCGGCCCGCCACTGGGCCGAGAACGGGCGTAAGGACGGCGACCTGCTGCAGGGCAGCCGGCTGGACCACATGCTGACGTGGGCGGCCACCGGGCGCCGGCACATCACGCTGACCCCGCAGGAGCGTGACTTCCTCGCCGCGGGCACCGAGCTGACCAGGAAGCGCATCCGCCGCAGGTGGCTGACCACGGTCGCGCTGTCCGGACTGCTGGCGGTGGCGCTGGTGGCGGGAGTCATCGCGGTGCTGCAGAGCAGGCAGATGGCCGAGCAGAGCAACCTGGTCGTCCAGCAGCGCGACCAGGCCGTGGGGCGGCAGGTCGCGGCCGAGGCCGACAAGCTGCGTACCACTGACCCGGCAAGGGCGATGCTGCTCAGCGTGGCCGGTTGGCGGTTGGCCCCGGGCACCGGCACCAGGCAGAGCCTGACGACCTCGCTGACGATGCCGGAGAGCGCGGCCTTCCGTGACCCGGGCGCCAAAGGGGTCTCCGCGGCCGCGGCGGCGGCCGACGGGCGGACGCGGGTCATCGCCGGCGAGGACGGCGTGCGGGTCTACGACACCCCTTCACAGCGGCAGTCGAAGTTCTGGAAGTGGCCGAGCGGAATGCAGGCGCTGCCGGCCGCGGCCGCGCTCAGCCCGAGCGGCAGGACGCTGGTGATCGTCAGCAGGAACATGGCGTACTCCTGGGACACCATGACGGGCAGGAAGCTGTACGAGCACCGCGTCGGCGCAGGCGGCCCAGGCGTGCACGTGGCCTTCGACGGGCACGAGAGCCTGGCCGCTGTGATGCGGGAAGACACGCTGGAGTTCCTGTGGGACACCAGGACGGGCAGGTCCTACACGCCGGAGCTGGAGGCGGACCACGCTCCGGCGATCGCCCCTTCCGGCGCCTACATCGCGGGGGTCGGCCTCAACCAGCGCGGGCTGAAGGTGATCCACCTTCCTGACCTCACCGTGGAGACCCGGATACCGAAGAACTGCGGCACCGTGGTGGCGTTCACGCCGGACAGCCGGCGGCTGCTGTGCGCGGACGGCGACATCGCGGCGTGGGACCTGCGCACCGCCACGAAACTGCCCGACGAAGATCGACCGTTCTGGCAGGCCTCGGCTTCGGAGGACTTCAGGAGCGCGAGACTGCGGGTCAGCCGCGACGGCGGCAGACTGCTGGCCGCCGAGGGAAGAACGCTCCACCTGTGGGATGCCGGGAAAGGCGACGAGCTCTACACGTACCAGGCGGAGGGCGAGCTCGACGATGCCTGGCTGGACCCTGACGGCAGGACCATCCGCTACCTGCTCGAGAACTCGATCATCACCGTCGACCTCGGCTCCCGTGTCTCTTCCCGCAGGCTGCCGGGCGGGTACGCGGTCGGCGCATTCAGCCAGGACGGCCGCTTGGTCGCCGCCACGAAGGACGGCGGCGCCGTACGAGTGGGGGATGCGCGCGGCCTGGGCGTACCGATGACGGGCAGCGAGGGCAGCACCGACGAGCTGTTCGACCCGGTGGGCAAGAGGCTGGCCGCCGTCGGGGAGGACCGGGCGGTCTCCGTCTGGGACGTGGCCACGGGCACGCGGCTGTGGCGCCATCCCGTTCCGAAGACGCAGGTCGTGCTGTCACAGGCGTTCACCCCCGATGGCGGCAAGCTGGTGCTGTCACTCACGGAGCTGAGCCAGCCGGACGCGCTCAACGAGCTGGTCGTGCTGGCCGCCGACAGCGGCCGCGTGCTCTCCCGGCACCCGCTCAACACCGCCACGGGGACCATCGTCTCGACCCGCGACGGTACGGCGGTGGTGAGCAGCACGGGCAAGGCGCTCGAGCTGCGCACCGGCAAGGTCGTCGGCCCGGGCTTCCACGGAGCGGGACAGTCCATCGCGGTCAGCCCCACAGCGCCACTCCTGGCCCTCGGCTCCACCACGGTCGAGCTGTGGGACACCGCGAAGGGCGCCGAGCTGTCTCCCGCCCTGCGCGTGGCGAGCAATGCCCAGGTCGAGGCCGTGCGGTTCAGCCATGACGGCGCTCTCCTCGCCCTGATCAGCAGATCCGTCGGTGAGACGTTCGACGATGTGTACACCGTCCAGATCTGGGACGTCGGCTCACGGCAGCGGCTCGGCTCGTACCCCATCGAGATCTTCGACCTGCTGGCGTTCAGCGCCGACGACCACACGGTGTACGTCTCGGGCAATCATTCCGGGACCATCACTCAGATACCGGTCGACGGGGACCGCATCGCCGAGCTCGTGTGCAAGCGCGCCGGTCGCACCATGAGCCCGCAGGAGTGGAGCCAGTACCTGAAAGGTGTGCCATATCGCGATGTCTGCTCGCTCTGAGGGCGGCACAGGGCTGCATCGGCGGTGCTCGTCGCTCAACCCGCAGGGTTGCCGGGCACGACGCAGAACGGCACTCTGAACTGAAGATTGCCACGACAGACGCGGTCCAGGGAGTCGCCCGTGGAAGCCCTGCTGGTCATAGCGATTGTCATCGCGTTCGTTCACCTGCTCGGCTCGGACGGGGACAGCGATGAGCATCCCGGGTGGCGGGGGATCCCCAAGCCGAGCAACGACGGCTGGAAGGACCGGCCGCCGACGATCGACCGGAAGTCCTGGAAGCAGATGCAGCGAAGGCACGAGCAGATCCAGCGGGAGGTCCGGAGACAGCCACCGGACTTCGGGGGCGGTGCCGGCGGGGATTTCGGCCGCGGCGGGGGCGACTTCGGCGGCGACTGAGCCGCGCAGCCAACGGCCCGGTGGCGCCCGGCCGGGGCGCGGAGGCGGGTTCCCAGGTGGGTAAGATCATTGTCGCGGCCGGGGGGCCATCGCTGGCCGATCGGCTTGCCGTGCTTGTCAAACGGGCGTGACCAGGGGTGTACTTCCTTCCGGAAAGCTGATCATCCCGATCGCGCACGAGGGAGGGCCGGTGGACTTCGCGATCCTGGGCACCATTCGCCTCAACGGTCCCGGCGGCCGGATCCGCCTCAGCCGCAAGCAGCGGGCCGTGATCGCGGTCCTGCTGCTCCACCCGAACGCGACCGTCTCCACGGAACGCCTGATCGACGCCCTCTGGGACGACCCGCCCCGCTCGGCCGTCGCCAACGTCCAGACCTACGTCCATCAGCTCCGCCGCTCACTGGAGGGCAGCGGCCTGTGGCTGGGGACCGAGGGGTCGGGGTATGCCTGCGAGGTCCCGCCGGAGCGGCTGGATCTGCTGGTGTTCGAGGAGGGCGCACGCCGGGCGCGCAAGGAGCGGGTGGACGGTGACCTGGTGGCGGCCGAGCGGGAGTACGCGGCCGCGGTCGCCTTGTGGCGCGGCACCCCGGCCGAGGACGTGCCGCTCAGCGGGGCCGTGGCGCCGCGGATCACCGAGCTGGAGGAGCACCTGGCGGTGTCCAGATCGGAGTGGATCGACGTACGGCTCGCGCTCGGCCACGACGACCTCGTCGCCGAACTGCGTACCCTCGTCGCCGCCCACCCGCTGCGTGAGCGGTTACGGGAGCAGCTCGTGGTCGCCCTGCACCGGAGCGGGCGGCGGGACGAGGCCCTCGACGCCATCCGCGAGGCGCGTGAGCTGCTGGTGGCCGAGCTGGGCATCGAGCCGGGCCCGGAGCTGCGCCACCTGCACGCCGCACTGCTCTCCGGCGACGCCGACCGCCACTCGCCGCTGCTGTCCAGGGATACCGGCCGGCACGCAGTGCAGCTGCCCGGGGAAGCCGCCCGGCACGGCGTGCCGCCCTTCGCGGACGTCGTACCGGACGCGCGGCCGGTGGCGTTCCGGGGGTTGTGCCAGTTACCCGCGGACACCGCGGACTTCGTCGGGCGTGCGGAGGAGATCGCCGAGCTGCTGGGGCTGCTGCGAGCGGGCGCGGATCGGCTCAGCCCGCCCATCGTGGTCGTGTCCGGCCTGCCCGGCGTGGGCAAGACCACCCTCGCCGTACGGCTGGCGCACCTGTTGCGAGCCGACTACCCCGACGGGCAGCTCTTCGTCCGGCTCGGACGGGACGCGCGCGGCCCCCGGGAGCCCGGCGAGCTGCTGGACGTGCTGCTGCGCTCGCTCGGCCTCGACGGCGCGCTCATCCCCGCCCCGGTCGAGGAGCGCGCGGGGCTGCTGCGTCAGCGGCTGGCCGACAGGGCGGTGCTCCTCGTGCTGGACGACGCGGTCGAGGAGGACCAGCTCCGCCACCTGCTGCCCGGCACCGCACGCGGCGCCGTCCTGGTGACCTCCCGCTCCGGGCTGCCCGCCCTCGAGGGCGCCGTCCGGCTCACGCTCGACCTCCCTGACGAGAAGGACGCCAGGCTGCTGCTGGAACGCGTGGCGGGCCCGGACCGCATCGGGTCGGCGCCCGGCGCGGCCGAGCAGATCCTGCGTTCCTGCGGCCGCCTGCCGCTGGCCATCAGAGTCGCCGGCGCCCGCCTGGCCACCCGGCCGGTCTGGCCCGTCAGCGAGTTCGCCACCCGGCTGGCCGGACGGGGCCTGGACGAGCTGGTCGTCGGCGGGCTGGACGTGCGCGCGACGTTCGAGCCGAGCTACGCGGCACTGCCGCAGCCGGCCCGGCGCGCGTTCCGGCTGCTGGGCCTGGCCGGGCTGGACAGCGTGGCGGAGTGGTCGGTCGCGGCCCTCCTCAGAGCACCCGCCCCGGAAAGCGGGCTGCCCGATGATGCGGAGATGCCCGGGGTGGCCGCGCTGGAGGCGGATGCGGCGTTGGAGACGCTGGTCGCGCGGGGCATGCTCACCTCGACCGAGGTGGACGGGGCCGGGCAGCCCCGCTACCGGCTGCACGACCTGCTGCGGGTGTACGCGCGGGAGCGGGCGGAGGCGGAGGAGACCCCCGGGGGTCGGCGTGCGGCGCTCACCCGGCACGTGCTGGAGTGTCTGCGGCGTACCCGGGCCGCCACGCGTCGCCTGCCGATTCTGCTGGCCCCGCCGTACGAGCGCGAGCCGGAGGAGGGGCCGGCGCCCGACGTACGGGTAAGCGCGGCGTGGCTGGCGGCCGAGCGGCGTACGCTGCTGCTCGCCCTCAGCACCGCCGCCGACCTGGGCCTGAACGAGGCCGCCGCCGAGCTGGCCCACCACCTCACCGGCTATTTGATCATGGATCGCTTCCTGGCCGACGCCGAGCGGGTCCAGCGGATCGTGATCGGGCTGGACGGTGGGCGCGCCGCGTTGCGGGCTCGGCTGCTGCTGGCCACGGTGGAGATCGAATGGGGCCGGTTCCCGCGGGCCGACGCCATGTGCGGCGAGCTCCTGGCGGAGTTCGGCCGGGCGGGAGACCGGCATGGAGCGGCGTACGCGCTGGTCGTCAGGGCCGCCGCGCGGCACGGGATGGGCCGGTTGGACGAGGCGCTGGCCGACGCGTACACCTGCCTCGACCTGCTGGGCGCCTGTGGCGATGCCGCCGGGCTGGCGTACGCGTGGACCTGGCCTGTGTGGATCCACGTCGAGCGCGGTGAGCACGGGCGGGCCGTGGAGATCGCCAGGGCGCGGCTGGAGGTGACCGAGAAGGACGACTACGCCATTCGCGGCAACCTGCTGCGCGGCCTCGGCACCGCCCTCTACCAGCAGGGCGAGACGGCCGAGGCCGTCGTCCGCTACCGGGAGAGCCTGCTGACGGCCAAGGCGCTCGGCGATCGCATGGAGATGAGCAAGGTGCTGCGCCGGCTGGGTGAGGCGCTGGGTGCGCTGGGCCGGTTCGACGAGGCGGCCGAGGCGCTGGCGGCGAGCCTCCGGCTGTTCGTGGAGTGCGGCGACACCCTGGGCGAGGCGCTGGCCGGGCACACCCTCGGCGTGGTACGCCTGCGCCAGGGCGAGCCCGGCCGGGCGCTTTCGCACCTGCGGGCCGCGCTGGAACGGCTCGGCGGCGACGGGCCTTCGGTGTGGCGCGCCCGCACGCTCAGGGAGCTGGGCCGGGCCCACGCCCTGCTCGGGCGGCACGAGGAGTCGGTGGCGGCGTGGCGCGGCTCCCTCGCCCTGTTCGGCGACGCGGCCGAGGGGCGGCAGGTGGCCGAATATCTGGCGGGCTGATCGAATCCCTTGCCCGACCCCCGAACCCCCGACCCCCGACGGCTATTCGCTGAGCCGCCACACGACCGGCACGCTTTCCGCTCCCGCCAGCCGGGCCTCCTTGCGCGCCAGCCCCGGTGTGGCACCTTCGGCGAGCAGCAGGCCATCGGGCGACAGGGCGGCCCACACCCCGGCGGGCGCGGCGGCGACCTCCAGCGCCCGATCCACCTCGGGCCGGGCCGGCGCCGGAGCCCTGAGGGCCTGCCGGCGCCGCCAGTACACCCACTGGAGGAAGATCAGCGGTCCGAGCAAGGTCAGCAGCGGCAGCGGCCGGCCACTGGACAGGACGAGGGCGATGGACACGGCCAGCAGGACGGCTTCCAGGCCGGCGGCGCACCACGCGGCCGCCTTCCCGTACGCCCGCAGCGCCACCACCGGCCAGATCGACAACATCAGGCAGTCGCCGAGGCCGATGAGGGCGGGATTCTCGCCGTAGGAGGTGGCCAGTACGGGCGCGAACGGCAGCCCCCGCATGCGCTGGACGAAGTCGACGGTGAGCGACGTCAGCCCGGTGGCCAGCGTGTCGTACAGGGTGAGGGCGGCGGCCAGCGCGGCCACCTGCGCGGGCGTGATCGCCGCCTGTGTCCACAGGTTCACCACGCCGACGACGAGCAGGATCAGCAGGGCGTCGTTGATCACGAGGAGCGCGGCCGGCCAGCCCAGCGCGTAGGCGGTGACGTCGGCGGCGCACAGGAGCAGGGCGGCGAGCATGGCCCACCGGCCGCCCAGCACGGGGGCGAGAGTGAGCTGGGCCAACGTCAGGATCACGAGCCCGAAGACCGACACGACCACGCCGGCGGGCACGTGCAGGTACGCGAACGGCATCACGACCAGCGCCCCCACCATGACCGCGACATCGGTGCCCACCATCCGGCCGACCGGCGGTCTGGGCATGACGTAGCGGCCCAGGTACGCGGCGGTGAGAGCCACGGTCAGAGCGACGAGGGCGTACAGGGCGAGCACGTACGGGATCATCACAGTCCTCGCTCGAAGCTGAACTCCAGCAGGTCCGCGCGGAGCCGGCAGGGCGCGGGCAGGTCCTCGGCGGTCTCGACCAGGACGATGCCGGTCAGGGGCAGCCCGTGCGCGCGCTCCTCCAGCCGGCCGAGCAGGCCCTGCTCGCCCTTGCCCGCGACGACGTACAGGATCGTGCCCTCCAGGGCGTACCGGGTGGGCAGCGGCAGCGCGTGCTCGGCCTGCAGCAGGTCCAGCACGTCACGCGTGGTGAGTCCGCCGGGCGACCTGCGGCCGAGCACCCGCGAGGTGGCGGGCAGGGCTGCCAGCGCGCACGCCGGCGTCTCCTCCTCGGGCAGGACCTTGACGAGGTCGCCGGTGACGTACCTGAGCAGGAGCGTGGTGTCGCGGAAGGCCGAGTACGGCGTCACCACGATCGTGCCGACCTCACCGGGAGCGGCGGGGGCCAGGGTGCCGGGGTCGAGTATTTCGACCAGGCCCTGATCGACGGGCAGGTGCAGGTGGCCGTCGGGGCAGACGCGGCCGGACACCGGGGCGATCTCGGTCATGGCGTACCCGTCGCGGACCTCGGCCCCGAACGCGCGCTCCGCCCGCTCGCGCAGCGCGTCGGTGAGCACCTCGCCGCCGGACCAGATGGTGGTCAGCGCGAAGTCGCCGGCCCGCCAGCCGCCCCGCTCGGCCTCCTGCACGAGTGCCGCGAGGTAGGAGGCCGCCAGGTTGAGATGAGAGATCTGCGGGCGTTTGCCGGGAACATGGAGGGGAGTGGCCAGCCGGTCGAGCGTGGCGGCCGGGTCGATGGTGCCCAGGTGCGCGAACGCCGCCCCGGTACGGGTGACGGCCCGCTCGGTGAGGATCTGTGCCACGGAGCGCGAGCTGCTCGCGTTGGCCCAGACGTCGTCCGGGCGCACGTTCCCGGCCATCATGAGCCCGAGAGCCGACAAGGACGACATCAGCTCGATCTCGTACGCGGAGAACCACACGAGCGTCGGCGTGCCCGTCGTGCCCGTCGTGTGCGCGAGCACGGACGGCGTGGCCCGGTCGGAGACGAACGCCGCCGGCCTGCCGCGCAGGTCGGCCTTGAAGGTGGGGGTGATCGAGGACAAGGTCTGCGGGGTGATCGAGGCCGGGTCCACCCCGTGCTCCGCGAACCACCGCCGGTAGTAAGGGCTCTCCGCCGCCGCGTGGGCCACCGTGCGCCGCAGCCGCCGCCGGGTGAGGTCCTCCTGGAGCTCAGGGTCGTTGCCCGCGATCAGGTCGTCGGCGCCCTCGCCGGGCGAGCCGAACGTCTCCAGGGTCTCCCGCATGTCGTCGACCAGCGTGTTCACGTCCCGCAACCGGAACCTGCGCCCCGACATCATCGACCAGGCGTAACCAAGCTGGCGTACCGCGGTGCCGAACACGCCGCATTCCTCCCGTCGTGGGTGTCCCCCGGGAGCAGGCTCCCGGGGGCGCACTCGATCGTCGTCAGACCTGCAGCACGAAGATGGCGCTGGACAGGGTGCTGATGGCGTACTTGGCGTAACGACGGGCGGTCTTGGCCATGGCGAACTCCCAGGTTCCTCAGGGGGCGCACTGGTGGCGCCCTCTGTGATCAAGGATGGGAGCCGCCGCCAGAGACTCCCTACAGAGTCACTACAAACAGCGCGGGCGGCGGCCGGAACGCCACGTCAATCGAGCGGCAGGCGGCCTGGGCCAGGGCTTGGTGGGCTTGTGCGGGGCTCAAAAACACGAACCGCCGGTTGCGCTGAGCGCCGGCGAGATCGCCGAACCGACCGGGCTGCCCTCGGCGCCGGCTCGCCTACTTCGAGGCCCGGCGAATCTCCCCGGCACAGCGAGTCACGGAGGTGGGACGTGCCGAGGACGAGCAACTGAGCTCCAGGGACTCCTGACCATGACATCTCCTCGGCGCGGGGACTGCGATCAAGGCCCAGTCTGGGAGCTTCGACGGGCGGCAACCAGTTATGAGCTCACCGATCGGACCATGAGATCCTCACGCCCGCTGCGCGAGCCACCATCGGGACGGTCATGAACGCCGTGTGGAGGTCATGTGACAAGGGTGTGATCCGGTCCAGTGTCCGGTGGCTCATGCCGAAGGTCAGGCCGGTGCCGCCACGCCGGGCCGAGTCAGCCGGTACGCAGCCAGGAGCGACGTCCACACCAGGACGAGCGCGATGGCGAGGGCGAAGGCGACATTGACCACCCGGGAGCCCTGCATCGCGAAGAGCGAGATCCAGGCCGCCAGGAAGAGCGCGCCGGTCACCATGCTGAAGGCAGCCCAGCCGCGGCGACCGGCCGCCGCGAACCGCCGGCCGAACGCGAAACACGCGGCGATCAGCGCGAGGAAGGCGACCCCGGAGACGAGGAAGTGCACCATCCCGGGCGTGCTCATGCTCGTGGGCGGGCCGACAGGCGTCCCCGGCGGGAAGCCGTCGGCAGGATCGGCGGAGAAGAAGGCGGCGGCGACCATCCCGGCGCCGAAGACGCCGACCAGCCGCGGCCCCCAGGCGCCGCCCCAGCCCGCCGGACCACGAGCCCGGTGCAGGCCGACCGCTCCCGCCACGAACAGCAGGCCGCTGACCGCGAAGTTGGCGATCTGAATCCATCCCTGGTCACCGTTGCTCAGCATGCTGGCCGGGTACCGGCTGATGTCGAACCCGTCCCTGGTGAGCATCTGCAGCAGGACCACGACGATGTAGAGCGGGCCGGCGACCATGCCGCACATCAGCAGCGCCCGCGTCGCCCTGCTGGTGAGGTTCTCGCTCATCGATCTGTTCCTCTCGTAAGAACGGGACGATCCACTACGTGACGGGTCATCTGCCGCCGTCCCAAGAGGCTTGGACCGCGGGGTCCCCAGGCGGCGACCGGCCGGCTGCCGATCTCCCGGTGGGCGGCGTGGACCCGGTTGACGATGTCGGTCATTCGTCCGCTTCCTCCTCCTCGTTCGAGCTTGCCCGTCCCTCCGCGGACGGCGTCTCACGCGGGCGGTGGCGCTCGCGCCGGGCGCGCGCGAGTTCGGCGCCCAGCGCGTCCAAGCGTCTGCTCCAGAACCGGAGAAAGCGCTCCACCTGGATGCCGACCTCCCCGAGTGGTACGGAGCCGACGCCGTACGGGCCGGAGGGGGACCACCACGCCGCCGAGCACGTCGCGTGCGCAAGCCGATAATTTCACCCGCTACTTATATAAGTCAATCCTGATACAGAAGAAGGCGCCCCGAGAGGGGATGTAGGGCTGATGATGTCCGGGCGACAACGCCTGCCGCGCGCCGTGAGCCCGTGCGGTCCGCCGACCGGAGCTCTCCCTGCTCAGGGGTTCACGCTGCTCAGAGCAGATCCGCCCCAGGCGGATCGGGTCGATGTCGATCCGGAGCGCCTCACATGATGGACGCATGAGCGAAGAATCGAAACTTCCACTGTTCAACGCGCGGGTGAGACGCGAGCTCTACGATCAGCGTGTTCTCGTTCTCGACGGTCCTCTCGACGACGACAACGGGACACTTCTTGCCACGCAACTGATGGCGCTCGCCACGCAGGACGCGTCGTCCGACATCGCATTGTGGATTCATTCCCCGGGCGGCTCGGTTCCCTCGATGCTGGCGATCCGCGACGTCATGCGACTCATTCCCTGTGACGTGTCGACCCTCGTGATGGGCATCGCTTACAGCGCCGGGCAATTCTTGCTGTCATCGGGGGCCCGAGGGAAGCGCCGTGCTCTGCCGCACGCGCGTGTCCTGATGCACCAGGGCTCGGCGGGAATCGGTGGCACCGCAGTCGACATCGAGCTGCAGGCCGGCGACCTCCGGCACACTCGTGACACGGTGCTCGGTCTCATCGCCGCGGACACGGGTCAGCCCGTCGAGCGCATCTTCGAGGATTCCCTGCACGATCGCTGGTACACAGCGCAAGAGGCGCTGGACTACGGCTTCATAGATGCCATCGTGCAGAGCTTCGACGAAATCGCGCCACCCAATCGCCCGCGACCCGGATTCGGCGTCACCGAAGGAGTCGGTCAGTGACCACATATACGATCCCGAACGTCATCGCTCAGAATCCTCGTGGCGAGCGGATCATGGATGTCTACTCGCACCTGCTCACCGAGCGAATCGTATATCTGGGCACCGCGATTGACGCGGGCGTCGCGAACGCGCTCATCGCGCAGCTGATCTTTCTGGAGTCGGACAACCCCGACGCCGAAATACAGTTCTATATCAACTGCGAAGGCGGGGACCCGAGCGCGATGCTCGCGATATACGACACCATGCGCCATATCCGGCCGCGGGTTTCGACAACCTGCGTGGGGCAGGCTGTCGCGGTGGGTGCCGTCCTACTCGCCGCGGGTGCGGAAGGAAAACGTGCCGCTCTCCCGCACGCGCGAGTGATCCTGCACCAGCCGGCCGCCCAGGGGCGCGGAACGATCCCCGATCTCATCCTGCAGGCCGACGAGGTCGTACGTGTCCGGGCAGACATCGAGCGCATCCTGTCGCGGCACACCGGCCAGACGATCGAGACCCTACGCGCCGACACCGATCACGATCGCGTGTTCACCGCGACCGCGGCCCTGGAGTACGGGCTCATCGATCAGATCATCGAGGAGCATTCGTAGGCCCGCGGACAACCCCGGCAAGCCACGCTACGCGGCCAGGGCATACGCCGCCGAGCAGGTAGCACCTCTCGACGTGCTGTGCTGAGCAGACTGCAAGCTCTCGGCGACGGCAAGGGTCAGATCAACCAGCGTCACATCCAGCGCGCCGGCGACTGCGGCGATCATCTCGCTCGACGGCTCTTTGATGCCTCGCTCCATCTCGGAGAGATATTGCGGCGAGACTCCGGCGCGGCTTGCCGTCTCGCTCAACTTCTCGCCCCGCTCGTGACGAAGACCTCGCAGACGCTCGCCGAGCACCTGCCGCCACAGCGGCTCGCGAGCCGGAGACGGCTTGGCGGCGGTCCGATCGATCGCTGGGCGCAGCGGCGGGATGGAGGAGGTCATGCCTCACCATAGGCAGACGGCACGTTCGAGTTCCGCCGGCTTCGCGCAGAGCGGAACCATCCCTGTCCCTCCGCTCAGCCGGTGCCGTCCGAGAGCTCGGGCCTGCTCGGCCCGGTCAGCTCGGCGGACGGCGTTTCCACTGGGCGGTCAGCTCGGCGAGGTTGCCGCATCCCGTCTTCTCCACGATGAGGGTGAGGTGGTTCTCGACCGTGCTCACGCTGATGTTCAGCCGCTGCGCGATCTGCTGGTGAGCCAGTCCGAGCACTACCAGGTCGGCCACTTCACGCTCACCTGAGGTGAGACCGTGCTCCGAGGTCGGCGCGAGATCGGCGTCGAAGTACGGGCTCAGCAACGGGCCCAGCGTGGCCGCCATCAGCCGGTCGCCCGGCCCGATGGCGCGCCGCGCGCCGTCGAACGGCACGCCCAGCGTGCTGATCGCGCCCGTGGTCCGGGACCTGATGACGATCTTCAGCATGTCGTCGATGCCGTGGCGGCGCAGGAACTTGTCGGCGAAGTCCCGCTCCGCGCCGGTCGCCCGCAGGCGGAGCTGTCCGAGGGTCGCCACACCGTGGCGGGTCAGGCAGGCGACCCCGTCGTGCGAGGCGAACGGATTGCTCCAGCGCCAGCGCTCGGCGTATTCCTCCACGAAGTCCGGCCGGAACATGGTGAGGTACTGCTCGTCGTCGCCACCGCTTCCCAGCGCCAGATAGGCGGGGTTCTCGGCCACGAACGCGTCGATCCAGCCAAGGTGCACGGCCAAGGCATCGGCCAGCACCGGATACAGGGCCCCCTGCCGAGCCTCGGCCACCCGCTCCAGCACCCTGATGAGCTTTCGGTATTCCAGCTGTTCCACGGATCCGCCAGTGCACTCGTTCATCGCTTCGGGGGCAGCCAGTATGGCGAGTTGTGTCGTTCTCCCCGTCTCAAGGATTCCGCAACAGGCGGTCGATCACCCGTTACTTGGCCAAGGAGTCCGCTTCAAGAGGCCATGTTCCAGTACGCTCTCCGGTCGCCGACGGCGGCGGATCTGGCAAATGCCGCAATCGGCGGCGGCCACCATCTCGCCGATCACGCCTCGCCCACAGATGGCGGAGCCCCGGCACAAGAACGCCGGAGAACGTCCACCGCTGACTTCAAGCCGTTCTCCGAGGCGATCGCCGAGCTCACGAGCCTGCTCGCGCCCGGCGTCGGAAACCGCTGAGCCGCGTTCCTCGATCCTTCTCGGTGGCGACGGCGGAGGCGGACAGGAGCGTCGCCCCGGCGAGGCTGCCCCAGAGGGCGGCCGCGCCGTGGGAGGCGAGCGCGGTGATGACCGCCGGGGAGACGGCGAGGCCGAAGCCGGTGGAGAGCTGGAAGCGGGCGAGGGCGCGTCCCAGGAGATGGGCCGGGGCGAGGGCGGTGACGAGCGCGGTGGCGCTGCCGGCATAGATGATCTCGCCGATGGTGCAGAGCACGGACACCGCGGCGACCGCCGCGGCACCCCAGCCGTGTCCCAGCGAGGTGGCGGCGAGGAAGCCGAGGTAGGAGGCGGCGAGCACCACGCCGGCGAGCGCCAGCACGGTCCGCCGGGAGAAGCGGGACAGCAGGACGGTGACCGGAACCTGCAGGGTGACCACCAGCACCGTGTTCGCCACGAAGATGGCCGCCGACCACACCGGGGATGCGTGCAACTGCGTCACCAGGATCAGGGGGAGCGCGATTTCGGGGACGTTGAGGCAGAAGACGTAGACCACGTTGGCGGCCAGCAGCACGCCCATCCGAGGTGCGGGCCCGCCGGCCGTGCCCGTGGCCGAAGCAGCGGTCGAAGCAGCGGTCGGGGTAGCGGCTGGATGCGCGTGCAGGTGGACCGACCATGCCAAGGCCGCCGCGGCGAGATAGGCGAGCCCGGTGACGGCTGCCAGCACCTGCAGTGCGGTGGTGCCGCCCGCCAGGCATGCGGTGGCGAGGAGGCCGCCCGCGCCCAGGCCGGCGTTGCGCAGGGCGCGGCCCGCCGCGAGAGCGGCGTCGCGTTCGCGGCCGTGGGCGACCGTGGACACGAGGGCCGCATGGGCGGCCGGCCATGCCTGGTTGCCGATGCCGAGGAAGAGTGCCGCCGTCGCGAACAGCCAGACATGCCCTGTCGGGGCGGCCAGCAGCAGCGCCACGCCCAGCACTCGCACCAGCATCGACGCTGCCACGACCGTGCTGCGCGCGCCCCGGTCCAGCCATCGGCCGACCGCGGGCATGCACACCAGACCCATGACGATGCCGGCCGTCATGGCGATGCCGGTGGCCGACGCGGACAGCCCCAGCACCATCACCCCGTAGAGCAGCAGAAAGGGCCGCAGCATGCCGGTGCCGAGCGCGTCCACGGCCAGGGCGACGGCATAGCGTGGGCCTCCGGAGGCGCGGACGAGGGCGCGCGGCCGGATCTTGGTGGTGGTTGCCATGGCGTCAACGATGCGTTCGGCCGCCGAGCCGGCTGCGTCAGTTGACGGACACCGTCAATCGACGCGGTCGCCGGCCATCCGACCAGCGATGATGAGGGGATGACGTTGAGGATCGACATCGGTGGCCTGCCGTCCGGGCGACTGCGGTTCGCGGCCTCCCCGCTGGCCGAGCTGACCGCGATGCTGCACGTGCTGGCCGAACCCGCGCATCACCCGCAGCTCGCCGGCTGGGCCGCGGACGTCTGGGCCGGGCTGCGGCCGGAGCTGGCCGAGCAGTTGCGGGAGGCGGAGTTCCTCTGGCGTTCCTCACGAGCCGACTTTCTGGTCCCCGCCCGTCCTCGGCAGACCCTCGCCGAGGAGCTGGACGACGTCGACCGGATTGACGATGAAACGTACGTGACCGCCGCGCTCGTCACCACGTGCGGCAGCAACCGGGTCCACTTCGGCGCGCCGTCGCCGCTCGCCGACGCGACGGCGCGCGAGCGGGCCCTGGACCTGGCCCAGGCCCGCGGCGCGCTGCAGGAGGCCTTCGCGGAACGGCTGCTCGCGGACCCGGCCGCCGTGCGGGCGCGGGTGCGTCACACCCTCGAACAGTGCGCCGAGGCCTTCTTCGACGCCGCCTGGGCGGACGTCGCCGTGCGACTCGCCACCGACCTGCGGCTGAAGGACGACCTGCTGAAGCGCCAGGGCATCGGGGCGGCACTCGCGTCGGTCTCCCGCGCCGTCACCCTGGCGCCGGACGGCAACCGCATCATCGTGGACAAGCTGCAGGACAACGCGACCACCGCCCACGGTAGCGGGGTCACCTTCCTCCCCAGCGTCTTCGGCCGCCCGCACCTGGTGGTGGTCCACGCGCCCGGATGGCAGCCGGTGGTGCAGTACCCCGTGGCCGAGGCAAGTCCGTCGGAGCCGGTATCGCTGGAAACGGTGACGCTACGGCTGGAGGCGCTCGCGCATCCGGTACGGCTGCGGCTGCTGCGTACCCTCGCCCGCGGCCCGCACACCACCGGTGAGCTGGCCCACGCCTGGGATCTTACGTCCCCGGAGGTTTCGCGCCACCTGGCTGTCCTGCGCCGCGCGGGCCTGCTCACAGCCCGGCGGCACGGCCGTTACGTCCGGCACTCCCTCAATCTCCCCGATCTGACGGCGCTGGGCGCCGACCTGCTGACGGCCATACTCCGCTGAGCAGCTTCGGTCAGCCAGAACGCGGGCGACCGTCCCTGGGCGAGGCGTATCCGGACGCGGCGGGCGCGCTCGAGTTCCTCCAGACCTGACAGATGTCCGTAGGCGCACTCCTGCCCGGCGCGCGAGTGCGGGGTCAGACGACGGTGCCGTCGACGTCGGAGAGGGGCGCTCGGGCTTCCCCTGTTGCTGCTGCGGGCACATAAGATCCACATTGGGCACTGGGCCAGCGGGCCAGCACGCGGACGCGTCGGGTGGCGTCCTCGATGACGGCCAGGAGTCTGGCCGGCAGGTGCGGGAGGCTCAGCCGCGACGGTCGTGGATGACGTGGACTTCATCGCACCGTCTTTGGACGGGCAGAGCGCATCCGTCCGACTGGTCGCACCGGCAGATGGCTGGACGGTAGAACCAGAACCCTTCGCGCTGCGCCCGGGGGTCCTCTATCACGCGTTCGGCTACCAGGGGCGGGGCCCCAGCCAAGCCACCACCAACCACGTCAGCTTCTCCGCCACCAGCGTGGCAAAGCTCAAGCCGGGGTCGGTGCTGGTCCAGCGGTACGACGAGAAGCTGTCGCCGCCCGGTTTGGCCGACGTCACGATCACACGGGAAGAGTTCGACCGCCAAGGCCAGGATCCGGCCAGCTGCCAGTGACCATTACCGGACTGCGTTCGACACCGAGATCCGCCGAGCGGTGAACGGATGGGGGCATTCCCGAACAAAGCAGGCCACGCTCAAGTGGGTCTATCTGGCGATCATGACCCCGGACCATGTGGGGCTCAACAACCCGCGGTGGTCACCGGCCAGGGGTCACGGTCGCGCCCGGCAGTGACTCCCGCTGAGCCTCCCGCGTGCCGACGACGGCGTTGAGCCCGCCGTTGAAGATCTGCGCGACCGCGTGACCGGAGACGGACGGCTTCGAGGTCTCGCCCTCGACCCTGATCAGCATCCTGGTGGGGGTGCAGAACAGGCTGACCTTGCCCTCGCTGGAACTGCCCACCTCCGGTTCCTCGGGTCCGGAGAATCCGTCTTCCCGCGTGGGGTCCCCTCCATCGGACTTCGTCAGGTCGGTGTACGTGCTCCAGCCGGGGCCGGTCAGACCGCACAGGCCCGAGGAGTTGATCCAGGCGGTCAGGTCGACGGAGCCGACCTTGATCTGCGCCAGCGCCCGCTCCGCCTGCCTGGGCAGCTCGCGATGGCCGGTACGCACGGTAAGCGCGGCCAGTTTGGCCAGCGGCCATTGCGCCGGATCCTTGAGCAGCGGGTCCTTGACCGACGGGCCCTCAGCCGGCCCGGAACACCCGCCAAGGGCTGACGCCATCACAAACGCGGCCACAGCCGACGTCAGACGCCTGATCATCATGGCTCCTATCGAAACAGCACGCAACGACTAGCGGCAACTACTGGCATCGGGCCGTTCCGGACGCCCCGGCGCTGCGGCCGAGCTCGCCATCGCCATCGACATCGACCGGTCCACACTTGACATGATCGTCGATGCCTGGCCGGGGGAGCGGCCCTGGAACGGGCGGGCAGATGCCCGCCCGCAGGGGACAGAAGGTGATCACCATTTCTCCCACTCGCTGGTCTCGAAGCACTTGTGCGCCCACCACGTGAGCTTCGCCGGGCCGGTCCAGCCCAGGTAGGGGCCGTGCCCTTGCAGGCACCGCATCTTCTTGATCGTCGTCGGCTCCCATCTGCCGTGCGAGCAGGCGGGGATCAGCTTCTTGACGATCCGCTTGCCGCACAGCCACCGGACGCTGGGGCGAGGCGCGGCCGTGACCGCCTGGGCGGTGGCGGGAACGGCCGCGGTCATGGCGGTCGTGGTGGCGGGGACGGCCATGGCCGCGCTCGGCGCCGTACCTGCCAAAGCCAGCGAGAACGCGCTCGCCGCGGCCAGGCTCCCCAGCTTCGCTGCCATCTTCATCCTGCTGTCCTTTCTCGTTGTGCATGTCGTGGTGTGAGAAAGGTAGGCCGCTGATGTTGAGCCTCTGTTGAGGGCGCGTTGAGCGGACAAGCGCCTCAGGACACAGCACATGTCCCATTGCTGCTCGCCTGCCGGGCCGGCGACGGGTTACCGTTGCGCCCGTCACCCCTGGTAGTGGCAGGTGGCGATCGTGTCGCGATGGTCGTCGAGAGCGGCCAGGTCGGGGCGGTCGAGGGTCGCCTGGGTGCCGGCCCATTTGCTGTTGTCGGCTTTGTAGGCGGCGATGACGTCACTGGCCGTGGTGCCGGTCATGGTCGCGACGTGCTCTGCCACGTCGAGTGAGAGGCCTTCGGTACGGGCGAGGAACCCGATCGCCTCGGTGAGGTCGTCGCGGTCCTCGCGGAGGAGACGCTGTTCGATCCAGCAGGTGAATCCGCTGCCGAAGCGGGTCACCGGTGCAGCTCATCCGGCATGGATGACATCATGACTCCTCCGTGGGCCGATATGTCCGATAAATAGCTATTCTCTGACGCTGGTTGATGAAGGAACGTGACGTGGACGAACAACATTGGCTGACAGAGCGGTTCGACGAGCATCGCTCGCATCTGCGCGCGGTGGCGTTCCGGATGCTCGGATCGGTGAGCGAGGCCGACGACGCGCTGCAGGACGCCTGGCTGCGGGCCAGCCGCGCCGATGTCGGTCAGGTGCAGAACATCGCCGGATGGCTGACCACGGTGGTGGCCCGGGTGTGCCTGAACATGTTGCGTTCGCGCGGTAATCGCCACGAGGAGCCGCTGGACATCCAGGCAGCCGATCCGCTGTTGGGCCCCGCGTCCATCGGCAATCCCGAGCAAGAGGTGGTGATGGCCGATTCGGTGGGGGTGGCGCTGCTGGTGGTGCTCGACACCCTGAGCCCGGCCGAGCGGCTCGCCTTCGTGTTGCGTGATCTGTTCGCCGTGCCGTTCGAGGAGATCGCCCCCATGCTGGAGCGGTCGCCGGAGGCGACCCGGCAACTGGCCAGCCGTGCCCGCCGCCGCGTCAAGGGGGCCGAACCCGCGCCGCACGTCGATTCGAGCCAGCAGCGGGAGATCGTCGAAGCCTTCCTGTCCGCCACGCGCGGCCAGGATTTCCGCGCTCTGATCACGCTGCTCCACCCCGAGGTCGTGCTCCGGGCGGACAAGGCCGTCATGCTGACCGCCGAGCCCGTCGTGGTCCGTCACGCCGAGCCCGTCGCCAAGGGCGCGATGGCCGCCATGCAGCGGGCCCAGTTCGCCGGGGTCGCCCTCATCGACGGCGCCGCCGGCCTCGTGATGGCTGTCCGCGGCCGGCTGCGGGTGGTCCTGTCGTTCACCGTCGCCGACGGCCTCATCACCGCCATCGACGTCATCGCGGAAGCCGACCGTCTCGATCGACTCAATCTGGCAGTCCTCGACTGACAGGCGCCGGGGAGGTGCATCGCCGGGATTCACCTCCCCGGTCGCGCGCTCCTCGCCTGTGACGCACGTCACCTTCGCCGGTCACATCGCCGTACGAGCCGGGGTCAAGGCAGCGACGGACTCACCGTTCACGCCGCTGCGGCCCCGGCCCAGCGTCGCCGATGCAAGGAGCGCCCCACATGGTTCACGTCATCGTCACCGTTCTCGCCGCCGCCTGGGTGGCCTTCTCCGCCTACGCCATCCTCACCCGCGCCGCGTGGGTGGTCGAGCCGCTGGCCTCGTACGGTGTCCCGAGCTCCTGGTGGCCCTGGCTCGGCGCCGCCAAGGCCGCGGGGGCAGCGGGTCTGCTGGCCGGTCTGTTCGTGCCCGTGATCGGCATCCTGGCCGGAATCGGCCTGGTGCTGTACTTCGTCGGAGCCGTCGTCACGGTGCTCCGCGCCCGCTCGTACGCGACCGTCGCCTACCCCATCCTGTACCTCGTGCCCGTTGTCGCCGCCCTCGCGCTGGGAGTCGCCGCCTGACAGGGCGACGCCCGCACGGGCCGCTGATCCGACGAGGGCAAGGAGTGCATCATGACCATCCTCCACACGGTGGGAGCATCGGTCGGCTGCGTCCTGGCCCTCGTGCCGGCCCTGTTGCCCGCTGCCGGGCCCACCCGGAGGTGGCCGCACGTCGTCATGGCGCTCGGTATGGCGGCCGGGCATCTGGGCGGGTGGTTTCTCATGGCCGGGTGCTCGCGCTGCTGGCCGCCGGCTGGCTGTGCGGCTCCCCGTCCCGCCGCGCGGAAAGCGGTCATCACATCCAGGACTTCGCGGTCATGTCCATCCTCTTGGTGCTGACGGCGTTCGGCAGAACTCCTCTCGGCGGCACTCCCGCCGGCCACGCGCACGCGGGCGGTTCGCCGGCGACGGTGGGCCTGGTCATCGGGCTGGTCCGGGCCTGCGCCCGGCTCATCCGCGTCCTGCCCTAGCGGAGCGGGAAGCGAAGGGCGATCGGCCGGGATCTGTGCTCGGCCGGAATGGCGGCCAGCATGGCGTTCATGGCCGCGTTGCCGTCGTGACGGGTCGAAGCCGGCGTCAGTGGCCGTCCGGCTCAGTGCGGAGCAGCCCGTCGGCTCTCGGCACATACGATCATTGACTCATGGTGAACTCTTGACTACCGTGAGTGTTTAACATGACTCAAAGCTTTTCGAGGGGTGAAGCTCATGCTCAGACGAGTCGAATCCGACCGGTGGCAGGAAGCGCTCGACGTCAATCCCCTCTACAACGGGCTGGTGCCGAAAGGCGGCGTGCCGCGGTTCAAGATGCCGTCCGGTCCGATGAATCCCAGCGCGGCCCAGGCGCTCATCCGCGACGAGCTCCTTCTCGACGGGAACGCCCGGCTCAACCTGGCCACCTTCTGCACGACCTGGATGGAGCCCCAGGCCCGCGAGCTCATCGCCGAAACCCTCGACCGCAACATCGTCGACCATGACCAGTACCCGCGGACGGCCGACATCGAGGCGCGCTGCGTCAACATGCTCGATCATCTGTGGGGCGACCCCAACGGCTCCAGCGTCGGCTGCTCCACGGGCGGCTCCAGCGAGGCGGCCATGCTCGGTGCGCTGGCGATGAAGTTCCAGTGGCGCGAGCGGCGCCGGGCCGCCGGGCTGTCCACCGACAACCCCAACCTCGTGATGGGCACCGCCGTCCACACCTGCTGGCCGAAGTTCTGCCAGTACTGGGACGTGGAGCCGCGCTGGATCCCGATCGAGGAGCCGGCCTTCACCCTCAACCCGGCCCGGCTCGGCGAGTTCTGTGACGAGAACACCATCGGGGTCATCGGGGTGCTCGGCTCCACGCAATGCGGCAAATACGACCCGATCGAGCAGATGTCGGCCGAGCTGGACCGGCTGGAGGCCGAGCGCGGGCTGAACATACCGCTGCACGTGGACGCGGCCGTGGGCGGCTTCATCACCCCGTTCCTGGAGCCCGACAGGGTGTGGGACTTCCGGCTGCCCCGGGTGCAGTCGATCAACACCTCGGGGCACAAGTTCGGCCTGGTGTACCCCGGCGTCGGGTGGATCGTCTGGCAGGAGCCGGACGCGCTGCCGCGGGACCTGGTGCTCTCCTGCGACCTGCTCGGCGGCAACATAGACACCTTCACCCTCAACTTCTCCCGCTCCGGCGCCCCCGTCGTCGCGCAGTACTACAACTTCCTGCGGCTCGGCTTCGACGGCTACCAGGCCGTCCAGCAGACCTGCCGGGACGTGGCGACCTACCTCGGTGAGGAGATCGCGAAGCTCCCCGAGCTCTCGATCATCGCCGACGGCTCCGAGCTGCCGGTGCTCGCCGTGCGCACCGCCCCCGGTTACGACGGGTTCACCGTCTTCGACCTGGCCGACCGGCTGAAGATGCACGGCTGGCAGGCCCCTACCTACTACCTGCCGCCCAACCTGGAACACATAGCCGTCATCCGCTTCGTCATCCGCAACGGCTTCAGCCAGGACATCGCCGCCAAACTGCTGGCTGACGTGCGTACCGAGGTCGAGTATCTGCGTGACCATCAGCTCCCGCGCCACCAGGCGGCGGCCGAGCTGCCCAGCGTTACGGCGGGATGATGACGTCGCGGGGCATTCCCGGCGGCCGAGCCGCTTGACCTGCCCGCCCGACCGCCCAAGGCGGCCGAGCTGCTTGGCCTGGCCGCCCGAGTGGCGGCGGGATTCACGGCTGGGCCAGGCATTTGGCATCGGCGATTCCCACGGAGAGCTCCTTGCCGGATCTGCCGTGCACGCTGATGGAGCTGGTGTCGCCGGAGTAGGCCACCTCGGCTGCTGCGTCGCAGATCTTCTGCGCGGAGCTCGACTCGTCGTCGCCGAGGGTGGTCTCGATCGACACCAGCGTGCACTGGCCCAGCATGGTGACCGATCGGATTCCGGGCTGCCGCACGTGCTGCTCGACCTTGTCGGCGGTCTCGCCGCAGGATCCCTCGGCGGGTGCCGCGGCGGTGCTCTGACCGTCCCCGGGCGGTGGGCTCTGTGCGGGCGAGCCGGATCCGGCCTGGCCGCAGCCGGCCGAGATCACGAGGACGATGGCCAGCAGGGCGTTCCTGGAGATGGTCGCCATCAGGCGGTCACCGACAGGGTCCAGCCCTGCTTGCAACTGGAGCTGAAGGCCTCGTGGTCGCAGCCTTCGACGATGAACCGGTAGCCGCTGGTGGTGCTCACGCGGATGCGCATCCGGCCGCTGGTGCCTCCGCCGACGTCGCGCTGTGTTCCGCCTCTGTCGGCGGCGCTGGTCCAGCGGACGAGGAAGCGGTCGTAGGAGCGGGGGGCGGTCGTGTTCCAGTCGACGTAGGCGTATCCGCCGATCGACCAGGCCGACACCACCAGCTTGGGCCCCTGCCGGGGTGACCAGGTCATCTGCCCGCGAAGGAAGCTCTGCCTGCGTCCGGCCCAGACGCCGTCCAGGTAGACGTCCACCTCGGAGGTGCGCGGGCAGCCCAGCGCGCTGTTCTCACCGCCGAGCGCGGTCCACCGCGCGCCGATCAGGCCGTACGGCTGGATGCCGCAGGCGCTCGTTGCGGCGGCCACTGGGGTGCGGGCATGGGCGGGGACTCCGGCGCACAGCGTCGCGGCCAGCGCGAGCGCGGCACCGGCCGATAGCGTGCGGGATAAGGTCACTGCGGTGGATGTGCGGCTGGTGCCGGCAGTTGCCATGGTGCGATCGTCTCGATTCTGGTGGCGTGCTGAGGTTTCGTCGGGGCGTCCCAAACGCGCGGCATCCTGCGGTCGCGCTGTCCGGGCGTACTCGATCAGGGTGCGGTTTCCGCGGTGACCAGCCAGATCCCGGCCGGGAAGCGGTAGCCGGCGCCGGGCTCGCGGAACCGTTCGAAGAGCCGGGCGACCGCCGCGCGGGCCGCGGCCCGGTCCGGTGCCGGGCCGGCGCGGTAGGCCGGGCCGGCCGGGCCCATCTCGATGAGCCACTCCGCCACCGGCTCGCCTTCGTCCGGGGCGTCCAGGGTGACGTCGTACGGCTGGACCGTGACGGCGTCGAAGCCGGCGGCGGTCAGGATGCGCCGCACCCTGCCCGGGTCGGCGAACGCGAACGGGCCCGGCTCGTCGCCCATCGGCACCGGCGGCAGCGGCCCGACATGGGGCGCGGCGCCGAGCGTGGCCGCGAACATCCACGGGTTGGCGCCCCCGTCACGGAAGACGGTGGCGGCCAGGCGGCCTCCCCGGCGTAGCGAGCGCCGGATCGTCGTGCACCCGGCAACCGGGTCGGCCTGCAACATCAGCGCCATGCGGGAGAACACCGCGTCGTACGGCGCGCCCGGCACATCGCGGACCGTCTCGATGTCCGCCGTGACGAACCGCAGCCCGGGATGGCGTTCGCGGGGGAAGCGCCTCCTGGCGGCGGCCACCATGGGATCGGACAGATCCACCCCCACCGCTTCGCCGCCCGGCCCGGCCGCCGCCGCCAGCTCGGCCGTGGTGCCGCCGCAGCCGCAGCCCACGTCCAGGATCCGCTCGCCGGGCTGCGGCCGCAGCCACTCCATCGCCGCCGCGCCCAGGGGCCGGCCGGCCTTGTCCTGCCGGTCGGCATGACGGATCCAGCCGGGTGCGGCCTGGGCCCAGAACTCGTGGTTGCGGGCCCGCAGGGCGTCGGTGCCGGGCATCAGAACGGCATCTCGGCGCCATCGACGGTCACCGAACGGAAACCGGCGGCCTTGCCGGGATCGAAGCCCGCGTCCTGGGCGGCCAGGCCGGCCGCGCGGATCAGCCGCTGGGACTGGAACAGGCGGAACGCCTCCTCGCTCTCCCAGACGTTGATGATCCGCCAGCCGCCCTCGACCGGACCGGCGACGTGGGCGAGCAGGCCGGGGGGACGATCCGGGCCCAGGTGCTTCTCCACCTGCCGGTACTCCTCCTCGCTGACCTCGGGCATCTCCTGGAGCACTCCGAACGGCACCGCACCCACCCCTTGATTTAGATAGAGTGAACCTCTATCTAATAGAGCACTACACTACGAGCATGGCTGTCAAGAGGCGATACCAGTCGGCACGCAGGCAGGATCAGGCCCGCCAGACCCGCCGGGCGATCCTGGAGGCCGCCGGCAGGCTGTTCGTCGACCCTGGTTACGCCGCCACGCCGCTGACCGCCGTCGCCGCCGAAGCCGGGGTCGCGGTCCAAACCGTGTACGCGGCGTTCGGCAGCAAGCGCCAGCTGCTGTCCGAGCTGGTCGATGTCACCATCGCGGGCGACGACGACCCGCGCGGCCTGCCTGAGCGCGCCTTCGTCGCCGAGATCCGCGCCCTGGCCGACCCGCGCGCCATGCTCGACCGCTACGCCCGCCATCTCACCGAGACCCACGCCCGGCAGGTGGACGTGATGCTCGCACTGGCCGGCGCCGCGAGCGCCGACTCCGACGCCGCCGCCATCTGGCACAAGAACCTGCAAGACCGCCGGCGCGGCATGGTCATGCTCGCCACCGACCTCGCCGCCACCGGCCACCTGCGCCCCGACCACGATGTCGAGACCGCCGCGGACGTCCTCTGGCTGGCCATGGACGTCCGCAACTACGACTGGCTCGTACGCCAGCGCGGCTGGTCGCCGGAGCGATACCAGCGCTGGTATGCCGTCACCGTGGCCGCCGCGATCCTCGACAGCGCGACCTGAAGGGGACTCTGCCGAAGGATCCTTCCTGGCCGATCACCTCCACCAGGTGAAAATTTCACGCTAGAGAAAGTTTTACATGGCGGGTATCCAGCCATGTGGGCCGCATCCAAACGTTTGCGGGCCGAGCTTTCGCGGATGGCGGTTGTTTGACAGGAAGATGCCGAACTCTTGATGCTTATGGGAGCGCTCCCAAGTCTTTTGTCGGTAATTCAGGACAATAGACCCGATGTGACAACTCAACGCAAGCAGCCTGATGTGCCGGCCTGCGCCGCCGAGGCCGGCCGGCGCGTCGGCTCCCAGCAGCAATGGCGGATTCGCTTGGACAGGAAGGACGTTTTCGTGGGCACGCTGCACAAACAGCAGGATCTGTTCCTGGCCTTCTATCGTTTCGTGATCGGCCTATTGTTCGCCTGTCACGGCGTGGCGACCCTTTTCGACGTGCTGGGCGGTTCCCAGGGGCCGGCGCCGAGCTTCGGGCAATGGCCCGGGTGGTGGGCCGCGGTCATCGAGCTGGTCGCCGGCGTCCTCGTCATCCTCGGAGTGGCCACCCGGCCCGCCGCCGTCATCTGCTCGGGCACCATGGCGTACGCCTACTTCGTCGTTCACCAACCCCAAGCGCTGTTCCCGATCGAGAACGGCGGCGAGAAGGCCGCCCTCTTCTGCTGGGCCTTCCTGCTCATCGCCGTCCTCGGCCCCGGCCGCTGGGCCCTGTCCACGCGGCTGGCACCCCCGCGGACCCTCACGCACGAGGAAGCCTGAGAGACGCCGGGCGCCGGCGCACATCGGGTGCGCCGGCGCCGGTGCCCAGGGTGGGCCGTCGCTACCGGTGGTCGCCGGGCCGGTCGACGACCGTGGCCGACATCTGAGCGGTCCACACCAGAGGAATGCCCGCCTTGACGGTATGGGCGGTGCCGCCGGGAAGGTCGAAGGTCCGATCGGCGACGCTCTCGCCGTACGTCCCCAGGAACCGGTAGTCCTGCGCGCTCACAATGATCTCGGAGCGCTCATAGGCTCCCGTGTAGACGAACGCGACCCCGTGGCGCCCGGCCGCGTCGATCGCGTCCGGCTTGACCACGACTCCCTGGATCATCGGCAGCGCCCGGAACAACGCCGCCCGCACCTCGGCGACCAGCGGCTGGCCGCCCAGCAACGCGGAGATCGTCAGGAAGATCCGCTCCTGCCTCGTCACATGGCCCTCGTCGAACTCGGATGGGGGAGTCGCGTCGACGCTCGCCCCGATCCTGGCGATCATCTCCTCGGGGGTGACCGGCGCCTGGGCCAGGTCCGTGCTCGTGAGGCCGGGGCCGGTCGGGTGGATGACGAGCTTGCCGCGTCCGTCGTCCAGCGCGCTCTGCTTGCCGTCCAGGCTGTGCCAGGTCTCGAGGGTGACCCGCCGGGCGCGATCCACCTCGGGCTCCGGCTCCTGGCGGAGCGGAGCGATCGTGCTTTTCACGTACAGCCATCGGCCCGGAGACGGCGTGATCTTGTACGGGTCGGCCTCGGCGCTTCTGGCCGCCTTGTCGCCGAGCTCCCGTACGCTCGCGACCGGAACGACGGCGGGTTGTTCACCGCCGCGTGCCACGAGGACGCCCGCGCCGATCGCCAGCGCGAGCGACGCGGCCAGCCCCAGCCGCCAGGCCAGGCGCGGCCGGCGCCGTCTCGGCAACGGCGACGGCGACGTGGCGACCGGCTCGTGCATGGCCTGCAGCAGCCTGGTGCGTGCCGCTTCCCTCGCCTCATCGGTGATCACCGGGGTGGCCTGGAGGAACCGTCCGAACTCATCCATCATGCGTCCTCTCTCGTCTGATAAACGGTGCCGAGGGCCGCCCGCGCCTGCTTGCGGGCGCGGTGCAGGCGCGAGCGCACGGTCCCTATCGGGATGCCGAGCGCCTCGGCCACCTCCTCGTAGGCCAGCTCTCCCAACGCCACCAGCAGCAGCACGTCGCGATCAGCGCTGGACAGGAGCGTCAGCGCCCCCGCGAGCCGGCGATCCTCCTTCTGCGCGGCGACCCGCCCGATCACGGCATCGGCCATCGGCTCCGGTTGCGGCTCGGCACCAGTACGCGACAACGCCCGCAGGAACCGCTCCTCATCACGCCGTTGCCTGGCGATGAGGTTGGTCGCGATGCCGTACAGCCACGGCCTGGCCAGCGGCTGGGCGTGGTCGTAGGAGGCGCGGCAGCGGAAGGCGGTCAGAAACGTCTCCGCCGCGATGTCATCGGCGACCTGCACGCCGAGCCGCCGCGCCGCATAGCGGTGAATCTGCTCGATGTAGCGGTTGAAGACTCCGGCGAACTGCTCCGGATCGTCGATTGACCGGCGGATGAGCTCGGCGTCGTCCGCCTCGATCATCTCCGCCGGTGGGGTTCGGGTCATACCTGCTGTTTCCCGATGGGACGAATCGAGTTCTCGACGGTCACGAGCCCGGGTCACCACCGACCCTACTGGTGACCCGGGCCGCCCGTGTCCCGCGATCCGGCAACGTTGAAAGCGGGTGAATGACCTCCTCGCCCACCCCTTTTGAAATTTTCAGCGGATATCACCCGCAGGGGCAGGCGATCCGGCGGCCTGGCCATCGTCACTCACGCCGCCGCGCCGGCAATCCATGCCAGAACGGGAACCGCGTTCTACCAGGGCAAAACGTTGAACTCGGAGGAATTTCGCTGCGCCGGCGCCCCGATGAGGCCGGAGAACCTCAGGTTCGGCACGAAGCAGGAAGCTGACAGCGGAATTGACAAGCTTCGGTGGCGTCATATTTGCTCTGGGGCATCACCGCTATCCATCAATGGCGCCCGCGAAGAAATGATTCCATTGAATGTTAGCGCTAACAACTACGGTCCGCATCTCCAGTGAGGCGAAACCGCCGGCCGGGCGCGAGAGCGACCGTGCGGCGCCGACCGGCGGCATCGCCAGCACCAGCTGGGCGCCCCCCAAGGAGAATCCAATGACAGCAGTCACCACGACGGCGCCACGACGGCGCACCCGAATCGTCGCCGCGCTCGCCGCCCTGATGGCCGGCGCCGGGGCCGGCGTCGTGCTCGGCACGTCCCCGGCCCACGCCGCCTGCGGGGACGGCACCTTCCAGTCCCAGGTGACGGTCAGCGGCAGCACCTGGACCGCCCGCAACAGCGCCGGCAGCAGCGTCTACACCGGCACCGACTTCCGGGCGGCGGTCCAGGCCGGCATCGGCAGTCTCACGGCCGGGCGCACCTCGATCCAGCGGGTCGTCGTGCGCGGCAACGGCACGATGAGCGCCGGCACCCGGATCTCGCTGCCGAGCTACACCTCCGTGTCGGTCTGCGGCACGATCAACGTGACCGGCTCCGGCTCCGGCGACTACGCGCCGATCTATTCGCGCGGCACCACGAACATCGAGGTCCCGTACCTCAACGTCACCGGTACCCCGATCTACGGCATCTTCCTGCGCAACGTCACGAACGTCTGGCTCGGCCAGATCGACATGCGGCTCGGCGCCGGCCTCGGCGTGCGCATCGACAACCGCGGCGACACCAGCCAGTGGACCCGCAACGTACGGGTCGACAACGTGTACGTACAAGGAGCCAGCTCGCACGCGATGGAGACCTACGGAGTCGACGGTCTCACCGTCGGCACCGTGACGGCACGCAGCGTCGGCGAGTCCGGTCTGCTGCTCAACCAGACCATCAACGCGACGGTCGGCACCGTCGACGCCGACAACGCCGGCGCCGGCACCGGGTACGCGGCCTTCCGCATGGCCAACCGCAACGGCCGGATCGGCAGCGCGTACCCGAACAACATCCGGGTCGGCACGGTCAAAGCGCGCGGCGGCGGCCGGGGCGTGTTCTGCGTCTCGGAAAGTGGCGGCGCCACCATCGACCGGGTCGACATCGCCAATACCGGCAACAACTCGGTGCTGGTGGAGAACTGCTACAACGTCGTCATCGCCGGCGTGTCGGGCACGATCAGCGGCGGTGGCGAGGTGCGCATCGCGGCCCGTACCGAGTTCGCTCCGTCGTCGGGCATCAGATTCCAGAACCTGACGGTCACCAACACCAACATCAGGTGGAGCCCCTGCACCGGCAGCAACAACACGATCAGCAACGTGACCCGCGTCAACTCGACGCTGACCTGGTGCTGACCCAGCCGCGCCCGCAGCCCGCCGTCCGCTGCGGGCGCGGCCCTTCGCCATCGAGGAGAAACCCATGCGTAAGGTCCTCCTGCCGATCGTCTCCGCCCTGGTGACAGCCTTGTCGCTGGTCGCCCCGAGCCCCGCCGCGGCCACGGTGGCCGGTGCGAGCGGATGCACCACCCGGGTTGCCGGCGCGGCCGCCGCCGCGGCAACGACCACCGTCTGGATGGCCGGCGACTCGACCATGGCCAACCCCAGTGCCGCCTGCCCCGTGGGCTGGGCCACCGAATTCGACTCGCTGTTCCACAGCAACATCGTGGTCAACAACCTCGCCGTCGCCGGGCGCAGCATCCAGACCTGGCTCTACGAGGGCAACGTGACCTCCACGATCGGCTCGAACGGCGAGTGCGTCCTCAGCTCCACGAGCTACTCGTCCCGATGGCAGCAGCTGCTCACCGACATGAAGGCCGGTGACTACCTGTTCATCCAGTTCGGCATCAACGACGGCTCGACGACCTGCCCGCGCCACGTCGGCACCGCGCGCTACCAGGCGCTGATGACGATGATGGCGCAGGCGGCGCAGGCCCGCGGCGCCCATCCGGTCCTGCTCACCGCCGTCGCGGCCATCACCTGCTCGGGCAGCACCGCGGTCAGGAATCGCGGCTTCGTCCCCCAGACCACCGCAGCCGGCGCCGCCACCGGCTCACCGGTCATCGACCTGCAGACCCTCAGCGTCGATTACTACAACTCCCTGGGCCTTTGCCCCAACAACGGCGACTACACCTCCGGGCTGGTCGGGCAGTTCTTCTGCAACGACCACACCCACTTCGAGGCGTACGGCGCCCGGCGGATCGCCCGGCTGGTCACCGGCGCCCTGCGGACGCAGAACATCCCGCTCGCCGGATCCCTGCTGTAGCCCCTGCCGGCGCCTCGCCGCTCACCCGGCGAGGAAGGGGCGTGGCAGTCTGGAAATGTGACACTTGAGGGGTCCCGGCAGGAGGTCCTCGAAGCGGTCAGGACGCGCCTGCTACGTCCGGGCGCTGTGACGGAGGGGTTCTCCGCCGTCGATGTCGTGGCGGAGGCCGACGGCCGGCCGGTGTGCTCGGTCGACGAGTGGGTCTTGGACGTCGGCTCCTTCCTCATGGAAGAGCTCGACACCGGGCTGGTTCGTCGCGGCCGCCGGACGGTCCGGGAGGGCCACGTCCTGCTCGACAATCGCGATGCTCCGGACATCTGGCCCGCCGAGTACTTCATCAGTCCGGTCCCCATCGACGACGACCTCGCGCCGTCGTCGGCGTCCCCGCCCGAGTCCGGCTCCTGGCTGGCCGGGGCGGGGCTGGATGTCGGCGTTCCCCGGCAGCTGATCGCCGAGGCCAGGCTGGCGTGCTGGTTTCAGGCCTACGTCAACAACGACCGCGGGGAGCCTTTCGTCGGTCATGCGGCCGGGTCCTGGGAGGACGGGCGGCGTACCGTCGCCCGTCTCGACGTGGTGCACCTCCGGCCCGGTGTCCCGTCAGAGGTGGGCGAGGCGCTGGCGCGTCCGGCGGTCTGCGAGGTCGCCGAGGCCGGGGCCCTCGGCGTGGTCACCGCGATCGACGCTCCCGAGCTCCGGGGCCTGGGGTTCCGGCCCGCGGATGGTGGCGGCCTCACCCTGCACACCAGGATCGGTGCTTGATCCAGGTGTGCCGGTCGTGGCCGTGGCGTTGGCCGTGGCCCCGCAGCTCCTGCCTCGGCTGAGCGCCATCGCCAGGCAGGTGGTGACCGACCACCGCGGGGTCATGAGCAGCATCGGCCGCCTGCTCGAACACCTGCTGAGGTCACCGCGAGCCAGAAGGATCGACCGGGTGTCCGGCTGCCTGCACGACAAATGGCGTGAAGCGCGCCGGCTGAGCGACGGGACCTTCGATCCCCGGATCAAGAAGACCACCGACCAGGCCTGGGCCAGAAGGCATGGCACGGACGAGGTGGACATCGCCAACACGCGCTACGACGACCTGCCCGTCGACTGGCAGAAGGACAACCGGGAATCGGCGACGGTGGCGGTCAGGGTGATCGACGCCGCCCGCAGGAACGGGGCGGATCTTCGCCATGAAGACTTCATGGAAGACGCCGGCGAGCAGGTGCACGACGAGTGGCTGCGGCGGAACAAGGACTGGGCCCCTCCGGAGCAGAGCCTGAAATATGCCGACCTGTCGGAAGCGGAGAAGGAGAAGGACCGGGTCGTCGTCCGCGAGGCGTTGAACGTACTCCACTCGAAGTAAGGGGACGTTCAGCGAGCCGCTGCACGGCTGCCGAAAGTTTCAGAGGGCCTTTCTCCTGCAAGAAGCCATGTGAGGTGCACGGATCGGCTGGAGGGTGCCGAAACCTTTTTGCGGATTCTTGACATATTTCGGATGGGTTTCCACACTGGGTCCTCGAGGCGGCCTCCCCTGCCCGGTCGGTGGACCACGGCGGGGTGCGCTGCCTCCGACACCCTGGTGGTTCTGCGTCCCATGAGGGGTGCGGCGTCGATCCGGCGGGGGTGTGTCTCAGCGTTCGCTTCGTGATTCAGTAAAGGAAGCTCAGGCATGCGCACAAACGCCTTACCCTCGCCTGGAACTCGACGATCCGCCAGCGGCTTCCGCCGGATCGTGGCCGCCGGTGTTCTCGGCTTAGTGGGTACGATCGCACCGCTGGCGTTGTCGGTTCCCGCCGACGCCGCGGAGACCACGCTCGGTGCGGCGGCCGCACAGAGCGGGCGTTACTTCGGCACCGCGATCAACTCCGGAAAGCTTGGCGACTCGGCCTACACGACCATCGCCAACCGCGAGTTCAACATGGTGACGGCCGAGAACGAGATGAAGATCGACGCCACCGAGCCGCAGCAGGGCGTCTTCAACTTCACCAATGCCGACCGCGTCTACAACTGGGCCGTGCAGAACGGTAAGCGGGTGCGCGGGCACACCCTGGCCTGGCACTCCCAGCAGCCCGGCTGGATGCAGTCCCTGTCCGGCAGCGCGCTGCGCCAGGCGATGATCAACCACATCAACGGCGTCATGGCCCATTACAAGGGCCAGCTCTACGCCTGGGACGTGGTCAACGAGGCGTACGCCGACAGCGGCGGCGGGCGGCGCGACTCCAACCTCCAGCGCACCGGCAACGACTGGATCGAGGTGGCCTTCAGGACCGCCCGAGCCGCCGACCCGGGCGTCAAGCTCTGCTACAACGACTACAACATCGACAACTGGACCTGGGAAAAGACGCAGGGCGTCTACAACATGGTCCGCGACTTCAAGTCCCGCGGCGTGCCGATCGACTGCGTCGGTCTCCAGGCGCACTTCAACAGCGGCAGCCCCTACAACAGCAACTTCCGCACCACGATTTCGAGCTTCGCCGCCCTCGGCGTGGACGTCCAGATCACCGAGCTGGACATCCAGGGGGCCTCGGCCACGACTTACGCCAACGTGGTCAACGACTGCCTGGCCGTCGCCCGCTGCAACGGCATCACCACCTGGGGCGTCCGGGACAGCGACTCCTGGCGCTCCGGCGACACTCCGCTCCTGTTCGACGGCAACGGCAACAAGAAGCCTGCCTACACCTCGGTGCTCAACGCGCTCAACAGTGTGAGCCCGAACCCCGACACCACCCCGCCGAGCACGCCGGGCACCCCGGCCGCCTCCAACGTGACCTCGTCCGGCGCGACGTTGACGTGGAGCGCCTCCACGGACACCGGTGGTTCGGGCCTGGCGGGTTACAACGTGTACCGGGAGCAGGGTGCGAGTGACACGCTGCTGGGTCAGTCGACCACCGGCTCGATCACGTTGACCGGGCTGACCGCCGGCACCCAGTACCAGGTGTACGTGCAGGCGCGGGACGGCGCGGGCAACGTGTCTGGCAACTCCCAGATCGTCACCTTCACCACCCAGACGGGCGGCGGCACCGACACCACGCCGCCGAGCACGCCGGGCACCCCGGCCGCCTCCAACGTGACCTCGTCCGGCGCGACGTTGACGTGGAGCGCCTCCACCGACACCGGTGGTTCGGGCCTGGCGGGTTACAACGTGTACCGGGAGCAGGGTGCGAGTGACACGCTGCTGGGTCAGTCGACCACCGGCTCGATCACGTTGACCGGGCTCACTGCCGCCACCCAGTACCAGGTGTACGTGCAGGCGCGCGACGGCGCGGGCAACGTGTCGGCGAGCTCGCAGACCGCCACCTTCACCACCCAGACGGGCGGCGGCACCGGCGGCTCCTGCACCGTGGCCGCGACCACGCAGACCCAGTGGCAGAACGGCTACGTCATCGACCCGGTCCGGGTGACGGCGGGCAGTTCGGCGATCAGCGGCTGGACGGTGACCTTCACCCTGCCGGCCGGGCACACCGTCACCGGCTCCTGGAACGCCGCGCTGACCGTGAGCGGGCAGACCGTGACGGCCAAGAACGTGGGCCACAACGGCAACCTCGGCCCGGGCGCCAGCACCGCCTTCGGCTTCCAGGTCAGCCGGCCGAACGGCAACACCTCGCTGCCGAGCGGATACACCTGCGCCTGACAGCTGTTCATCCCCTGGCCCAGCCACCCCGCACCGGGCGTGGCCGGGCCAGGGGCCTGTCCGGGGACGAACCACGGGACGTCCGCACCGGTCGTACAGTCACCGGCTCTTGGCCGTGAACGTCAGGTGAGTGACGCCCGAGGGCGTCGAGACCGCCTCTATGTGGTACGCCTCCTCCAGCGACTCCAGGCCGTCCCAGATCCGGACACCGCGGCCGAGCACGATCGGGACCTGCACCAGGTGCATGTGATCGACGAGCCCCTCGGCGAGGAAGTCGCGTATCACCGAGGGCCCGCCGCCGAGACGCACGTCCTTGCCGCCGGCCGCCTCGCGGGCCTTCTTCAGCGCCTCGGCGGGGGAGGCGTCCAGGAAGTGGAACGTGGTGCCGCCCTCCATCTCGATCGATGGCCGTGGCCGGTGGGTGAGCACGAAGACCGGCGTGTGGAACGGCGGGTTGGCGCCCCACGCGCCCTGGTAGCCGGGGTCGTCCTGCCAGCCGGGCGGGCCGAACTTGCCGGCGCCCATGATCTCGGCGCCGACGCCGGGAGTGTGCATCGCGGCGAACGTGTGGTCGGCGCCGCCGCTGCCGCCCCGGCCGCCGCCCATCTCGTGCCAGAACCGGGTGGCGAACATCCACTCGTGCAGGCGTTCACCGGCGTGCCCGAACGGGGCGTCAGGAGCCTGACCGGCACCCGTGGCGAAGCCGTCAAGCGAGATAGAGAAGTTGTGAACTCGTACGTCCGACATCAGATTGCTCCATCACTGGTGTGCTTCCTGGTGAGCACCAGCATGACCCAATAGATATATGACGTCTAATGCTAATATTTCGGCAATTGCATCGATATTGTCGATGAATGCTCAACCTGATCCATCTCAAGGTTCTGGCCGCGCTGGCCCGGCATGGGTCCGTGACCGAGGCGGCAAAAGAGCTGCATTATTCGCAATCGTCGGTCAGCCACCATTTGGCACGCCTGGAGGCGGCGGCCGGCGCCAAGATCGTCCAGCGCGTCGGCCGCGGGATCCGGTTGACCCCGGAAGGGCGGCTGCTGGCCATCCGGGCCGCCGAGATCGTGGGACGGGTCGACGCGGCCACCAACGAGCTGGCAGCACAGGTCGGCTTGCAGTCCGGACAGGTCCGCCTGGCCGCCAACGCGTCGGCGCTGAGCACGATCGTGCCCAAGGCGGCCGTCACGCTGGCCCAGAGCCACCCGGGACTCGAGCTGATCCTGATCGACCGTCACCCGGTCGAAGCGCTGCAGATGCTGCGGCACGGCGAAGCCGACCTCGCGCTCATCTTCCAGCACGCCGCCGCCCCGCTTGAGGAAGAAGAGGGATTCCGCCTCGTCCACCTCTGCGACGACCCGATCTATCTCATCAGCCGGCAACCCGGCGACAGCATCGCCAACCATCGCCACTCCGCCTGGATCGGCGGTTGCCGGCGCTGCCAGGACGAGCTGATCGCCGTGTGCCGGCAGGAAGGCTTCACCCCGCGCATCGCATCGCTCAGCGACGACATGGTCGTCGTCCAAGCCCTCGTGGCTGCCGGCAAGGGCGTCACCACCCTGCCCGGGCTCGCGCTCCAGGCCCACCGCCGGCCCGACATCCACGCCACCGAGCTCACCGGCTCCCTGCGCCAGATCTACGCCGTCACCTACGGCGAACCACCCGACCCGCCCGCCGTCGCCGCCGTTCTGGCGACTCTCGCCGAGGTGGCCAGGTGAGCGACGTCGGATCGCGGCTCTCGATGTGATCGAGGTCGCCCGGGGGTCGGCCCCCGCCTCAGGAGGCCGGCTCGGGAGCGTGCCCGTCGCAGACGGCGACGCCGACGGTCGTGTCGCTCTGGCCGTAGTAGGCGAGCCACCTCCCCTGGAAGCGGACCTTCGACGAAGGTGACGTTCGCGACCATGCCGTGGGTGTCCTCGAAGCTGGTGGGCCGGAGCCACGGCTCCGTCGTGCGGGCCACGACCGTCGCCGGGTCGTCCAGGGCGACCGCGATCTGCCCGCAGCCGTAGCGGACGTCGGCCGGCGAGGACGCGGTCGCGCCGTTGGTCAGGAACAGCAGCAGGCCGGTGGACGTGGCCGCGTGGATGGTGCCTTCGCCGCACCACATCCAGTACCGGCCGTCGATCGGCTCAGGGTGGATGACCCCGGCCTTGCTCCACGGCCGGTCAGGCCCGTACGGCAGGGTCGCCCAGGTGTTGAAGCCGGGGAAGAGCGGGCCGTGCTTCGTCCAGGCGCGCAGGTCGGCCGACGTCGCGAGGCACAGCTGCGCCTGGGCCCCGTCGAAACCGGCGTAGGTCAGGTAGAACGTGTCCGCCACCCGCGTGATGCGGCACGCGGCCCACCGGTTCTTCACTCGCCGCTACCGGGAGCTTCGCGACATCCTCGCCCGCAGCCGTCGACCTCGAGAACGACCTCGACCGCCGTCCTGGACGGATCCTCCGGACACCACCGGCGTGCCCTGGCTCATGAAGCGGTCAGCCGGGCACCGGCCCGGTCAGGGGCGCGTTCCACAGGCGCCGCAGGTTGTCGATGGCGGAGATGTCCGGCAGGTCCTTGGGCCGGCGGGCGGATGCCTTCCACGCGAGGACATCGCCCAGCCGCATGAACGGGATGCCGTCGATCAGGTCGGCGGTCTCGATCAGGTAGTGCGTCGACCATCCGGGTGTCCAGCAGTCCACGAACTCGATGGCGAACGCCGGATGGTTGATCACTTGCCCGTGGCCGGACGGGGCCGTGGTGGGCGCGACCCCGAGGGCGAGGGCGATGCCCCATGCGGCGCCCCGGGCCAGCACGTCCAGGTCGCCCATGCAGCTCCGGAGATTGCGCACGTACAGGACGGCGGAGCCGCACACGACGTAGTCGCCGTGCGGGAGCTTCAGCCGAGCCAGCTCGGTGAACAGGCCCGCCGGGTCGGTCACCAGGGTGCGCGGCCGGGCCACGGCGGCCGGATGCCGCGGCGGCAGATCGGCGCGGAGCCGGTACATCATGCGTTCGTCCTTCCGGCTCAAGGGGGTGTGCCATCAACGGGTTCGCGCGGGCAAGACGAGGCCGGGCGGCCCTTTCGCTCACGGCCGCCCGGCCGTCGTCTCTCGTGGGCAGGGGAGTCAGCTCACCGTGCGCCGTCAGTCCTCCCAGGCGCAGATGACGTACGCCGTGACGCTCCAGTCGTTGTCGTCGCCGTGCATCTCGGCTGTCTCGACCCGCGACAGCGTGTTGATCGAGTAGAAGCCGTCGAGGACGATCCCGCCGCGGAGGCCGCCGTCGATGTCGAACCCGCTCCCCAGCGCGACCTGCCGGTCGCCGGCACCGCCGCAGGCGGCTTCGACCCTCTTGGGCTCGGCGTTGCTGGGACTGGTCTCCGAATAGAGCCACAGCCCAGGCGGCGGCTCGTCGGCGCAGGTCGCGAAGACCCGCAGCGACCAGTCCGCGTTGTACGTCGTCGCCTTCTCGTTCGCGGCCCCGTACACGCTGTTCAGCGTCGGGATGAGGGCGCCCATCCTGGCGCCCCCACGAGCGCCTTCGAGCTCGTATCCGCTGCCCAGCAGCCACTCGCCGGGCTCGCAGGTGACGGTCATCTCGTGGTACGGCGGTGAGGAGTGCGAGGTTTCCAGGGAGCGGGTGCGGATGGCGCCGTGCACGGAGCCGCAGACCGCCCACGCCGTGATGGTCCACGAGTTCCCGGTGGAGTTGCCCTCGACGCCGAACACCTTGACCTTGTCGGCGCTCGGGATGATCTCGTCGATGACGATGTCGCCGCTGACGCTCGCACCGGGTGCGTCGCCGATCCAGGCGCCCCCGCTGAGCACGTGCGTCCCGCCGGGGCAGGTGGCCTCGGCGCCCTTGTCGTCGGAGGACCACTCGCTGGTGTCCGACGCGTGGGTGTAGTTCGGGATGTCCGCGGTTGACGCGCCGGCCGGGACGGCCATGAGGACGGCGGCCAGCGTGGTGAGGAGTAGCGCGGCAGCCGCCCGGCTGCGTCGTGCTGCAATGGGCATAGTGCCCCTTCTGGTGGGCGGGATCGCGGGCTTCTCCCCGATCTACGGGGAGCGCGATTCCTGTCGTCCCCACCATCGCCGCCGGCCGTTGATCTCTCTGCGCACAACGACCCACCGGCTTGGTGTCCCTGCGCACAGCGCGGCCGGACCGGCAGCGGCATGATTGACGTCTGGCGAGGGAGACTCCGGCTCGGCCGCCGCGATCAGTCCTGCCGGCCCGCGGACCAGGTGCCGGGCTCGGCGAGCTCGATGATGTTGCCGAGGTTGTCGGTGACGAACGCGATGCGCTGACCGATCGCCGCGACCTCCATGGGCCCGCCGATCAGCTCCACACCGAGGTCGCGCAGCCGGGAGACGGTCATGTCGAGATCGTCGACGGCGAGGCAGAAATGGTGCAGGCGCGACGGGTCCATGCTCGTCAGGACGTCACCGGCCGGCGCCTGGCGGGTGGCCGCGCCCGCGAGGAGCTCGATCTTGACGTCACCGCTGACGATGAAGACGAACGTGCTGCCGTGGGAGTCGAACCGCTGGTCGACGGCGAAGCCGAGCTTGCCCGAGTACCACTCGATGGTGGCGTCGAGGTCCTCGCGCGTCACGCTGAGGCCGACATGGTCGTGAGAGAAGGAAGTGCTCATGCGATCGACGGTCGCAGGCGGTCGGGAGCGTAACCAGAGACGGATCGACGGTAGGAACCCGCGTACCACCGTCAACCGGCCTCAGCCTGGGGGGCACCGGCGCGAAACGAGGCCAGGAACATCCAGCTGTCCGAAAATCACGTCTTATGTATGCAAAAACCTTGCTACGAAGCCGTGATATGCCCATAATCGGGGCATTCGGCGGGAGGATGTATGCATGTCCGTCATAGATGATCTCAGAGCCCTGATACTCGGCGGCCGGTACGCGCCCGGCGACCGGCTGGGCGAGGTCGAGCTCGCCCAGCTGCTCCAGGTGAGCCGTACCCCGGTGCGCGAGGCGCTGCGCCACCTCCAGGCCGAAGGGCTGGTCGAGGTCACCGCCAACAAGGGCGCCAGGGTCGTCGAATATCCGGCGGCGGACCTGGAGACCATCTTCGAGCTGCGGGCCAGGATCGAGGGTCTGGCCGCCCGGCAGGCCGCCGTGACCGCCACCGACGAGGACGTGGCGCGGCTGCACGAGGTGGCCGTGGCGCTCGGCGAGCACGCCGGGCGGCGGGAGCTCGACGCGGTCTACCGGCTGAACGCCGAGTTCCACCAGGACCTGGTGCGGCTGGGTGGCAGCGCCGTGCTCGCCCAGTCGATCAGCGCGCTGGTCCACTCGCCCATCCTGCTGCGCACCTACAGCGCCTTCGACGAGGAGGCGATGCGGCGCAGCGTCAACCATCACATCGAGATCGCGGCAGCCGTACGGGCCGGGGACCCCGAATGGGCGGAGGCGGTCATGCGGGCCCACCTGTTCTCGGCCCGCGCGTCTCTGCTCGGACCAAGGAAGAGGGCATGACACATCTCCCGTTGGACGACGTCCGGGTCATCGAGCTCGGCCAGCTGCTGGCCGGGCCGTTCTGCGGGCAGCTGCTCGGTGACTTCGGAGCAGAAGTGATCAAGGTGGAGGATCCGGGCCGCGGCGACCCGATGCGGCAGTGGGGCAGGGAGAAGCCGCACGGCAAGTCGCTGTGGTGGCCCGTCGTGGCGCGCAACAAGAAGTCGGTCACCTGCGACCTGCGCACCCCGCAGGGCCAGGACCTGCTCAGGAAGCTGATCGCCGAGGCCGACGTGCTGCTGGAGAACTTCCGGCCCGGCACGCTGGAGCGCTGGGGCATGTCGCCGGACGAGCTGCACGAGATCAACCCCAAGCTGGTGATCACCCGGGTCACCGGGTTCGGGCAGACCGGCCCGTACGCGCCGCGCGCCGGCTACGGGTCGATCGGCGAGGCCATGGGCGGCATCCGCTACGTCACCGGCGACCCCGGCCGGCCGCCGTCGCGGGCCGGGATCTCGCTCGGCGACTCGCTGGCCGCCACCCATGCGTGCGTCGGCACGCTGGTGGCGCTGCACGAGCGGGACCGCAGCGGCCGCGGCCAGGTGGTCGACTCGGCGATCTACGAGGCCGTGCTGGCGATGATGGAGTCGCTGCTGCCCGAGTGGCAGCAGGCCGGCTACCAGCGCGAGCGGACCGGCCCCGTGCTGCCGAACGTCTCGCCCAGCAACGTCTACCCCACCGAGGACGGCGACGCGGTCCTCATCGCCGCCAACCAGGACAGCGTCTTCGCCCGGCTGGCCCAGGTCATGGGTGCCAAGGAGCTGGCCGGGGACGAGCGGTACGCCACCCACGGCGCGCGCGGCGAGCACATGGAGGAGCTGGACGAGCTCATCGCCGGCTGGACCGCCGGGTATCCGGCCGACGAGCTGCTGCGGCTGCTGCACGACGGCGGCGTGCCGGCCGGGCGGATCTACACGGCGAAGGACATGTTCGCCGACCCGCACTTCGCCGCCCGCGAGGCCATCGTGCGGGTGCCGCATCCGGACTTCGGCGAGGTGGCCATGCAGAACGTGGTGCCGAAGCTGTCGGGCACCCCCGGCCGGGTGCGCAGCGTGGGGCCCGCGCTCGGCCAGCACAACGAGGAGGTCTACGGCGGCCTGCTCGGTCTCTCCCCCGAGGAGATCGCCGGCCTTTCCACGGCCGGAATCATCTAGAAGCGAGGAACCCCCCATGCGCTATCGGCTCGGGGTGGACGTCGGAGGGACGTTCACCGACATCCTTCTCATTGATCAGGAGTCAGGGCAGACCTACCGCGCCAAGACTCCGTCCACTCCCCATGACCAGTCGATCGGCGTTCTGGCCGGCGTAGAGAAGGCGTGCGCGGTGGCGGGCGTCTCCCCGGGCGAGATCGGGGAGATCCTGCACGGCACCACCGTCGCCACCAACGCCATCCTGGAGGGCAAGGGCGCCAGGGTGGGCCTGGTCACCACGGCGGGTTTCCGCCAGGTGCTGCAGATCGCCCGCTCGTTCGTGCCCGGCGGCCTCGCCGGATGGATCATCTGGCCCAAACCGGAGCCGCTCGCCGCGCTGGAGGACACCGTGGAGGCCGTCGAGCGGGTCGCCGCCGACGGCTCGGTGGTGACGCCGCTGGACGAGGACGACCTGCGGGCGAAGCTGCGGACCCTGCGCGGCGTCGAGGCGCTGGCGGTCTCACTGATCAACTCCTTCGCCTTCGACGGCCACGAGCGCCGCATCGCCGAGTTGGCGGCCGAGGAGCTGCCGGGCGTGCCCGTCTCGATCTCCTCCCAGGTGCTGCCCGAGCTGCGCGAGTACGAGCGGACCGTCACCACGGTCGCCAACGCCTACGTCCAGCCGAGGGTCGCCACGTACCTCGACAACCTGGGCTTCGACCTGTACGTGCTGCGCAGCGACGGCGGCCTGGCCTCCCGGGCGAACGCCAAGGCGGCACCGGTCAACATGCTGCTGTCCGGCCCGGCGGGCGGGGTCGCGGGCGCGACCTGGGTGGCGGAGCAGGCCGGTTTCGCCGACTTTCTCACCTTCGACATGGGCGGCACCTCCACCGACGTGGCACTCGTCCAGGACGCCCGGCCGCGGGTCGGCCGCGAGACCAAGGTCGGCGACCTCACCGTCCGCTCGGCCTCGGTGGACGTGCGGACCGTCGGCGCCGGCGGCGGGTCGATCGCGCACGTGCCCGAGCTGACCCGGGCGCTGCGGGTCGGCCCGCAGTCGGCGGGCGCCGAGCCGGGACCGGCCGCCTACGGCAAGGGCGGCACCGACCCCACCGTCACCGACGCCAACGTGGTGCTCGGCTTCCTGCCGTCACGGCTGGCCGGCGGCGAGATCGTGCTGGACCGGGAACGGTCCCGCGAGGCCGTGTCGCAGGTCGCCGAGGCGATGGGGCTGCCGGTGGAGGCCGCCGCGCAGGGCATCGTCGACATCGTCAACGAGAACATGTTCGGCGCGCTCCGTCTCGTCTCGGTCCAGCAGGGCTTCGACCCGCGCGAATTCGCGCTGGTCGCCTTCGGCGGGGCCGGTCCGCTGCACGCCAACGCGCTCGGCCGGCTCACCGGCTCCTGGCCGGTCATCATCCCGCCATCGCCCGGTGTGCTGTGCGCGTACGGCGACGCCACCACGTGCCTGCGCGACGAGGCGGCCAGGACCAGCATCAAGCGCTTCTCCCAGCTCACCGACGACGAGCTGTGGCAGATGCTGGCCGAGCTGGCCGAGCGGGCCGCCGCCACCCTGGAGGCCGAGGGGGTGGGCCGCGCCGACCAGGCCGTCACCTACCAGGTCGACGTGCGCTACCACGGCCAGGGCTTCGAGATCCCGATCGACCTCGCCCTGGACACCGGGCTGGAGGCGCTGGGCAAGGCGTTCGACGCCGAGCACGAGCGGCTGTTCTCGTTCCTGCTGAGCAACGAGCACGAGATCGTCAGCGCCCGCGCCTCGGTGAGCGGACCGCGCCCCGACGTCCAGCCGGTCCGCCTCGCCCAGGGCGGTCCCACCGCGGAGCCCGTCGACAAGCACGAGATCTGGATCGACGGCGGCTGGGCCGAGGCCTCGATCTACGACCGCGGCACCCTGCTCGCGGGCAACCGGATCGACGGGCCCGCGATCGTCACCGAGATGGACTCCACCACGCTCGTCCTGCCCGGCCACGTGGCCGAGGTGCACGAGAGCGGCAGCCTGCTCATCCGGCCACTGGAGGCATGATGGCCCAGATCATCCAGACCACGACGGCGCCCCCGGCCGAGATCGAGGTCGACCCCGTCACCCTCGACATCATCGAGAACGCGCTGCGCAACGCCCGCTACGAGATGGACGAGGTGCTCTTCCGCACCGCCCTGTCGCCGGGCATCCGCGAGCAGCACGACGAGTTCCCGCTCATCGCCGACCCCGAGGGGCGGATGGTCGCGGGACAGTTCGGCCTGTCGATTCCGGCGCTGCTCGACCGGTTCGACGGGACCGTGGAGGAGGGCGACGTGCTGCTCACCTCTGACCCGTACTCCTGCGACGGCGCGATCAGCCACGCCAACGACTGGCTGGTGGTCATGCCGGTGTACGTGGACGGCCGGGTGGTCGGCTGGGCCTCGATGTTCGGCCACATGTCGGACGTCGGCGGCAAGACCGCCTGCTCGATGCCCACCGACGCGCGCACGATCTTCGAGGAGGGCGTGGTCATCCCGCCCTTCAAGCTGTACGCCAAGGGCGTGCTGAACGAGGACGCGCTGCGGATCATTCTCAACCAGGTGCGCCGGCCGGACTGGAACCGGGCCGACCTCAACGGGATCGTGGCCGCGTGCCGCACCGCGGGGCGCCGGATCCAGGAGCTGTGCGCCCGTTTCGGCGCGGACACGTACACCTCGGCCCTGCAGGCGTTGCTGCGGCGCAACCACGACGCGATGCGGACGCTGCTCACCACCCTGTTCGCGGACGGCGAGACCCTCACCTTCACCGACTACATCTGCGACGACGGCGTCGGCAACGGCCCGTACGAGCTGGTGCTCTCGCTGACCCGGACCGGCGACAAGGTGCTGCTCGACTTCACCGGCAGCTCGGAGCAGGCCGAAGGGCCGATCAGCTACTACCTGAACGAGAACCTCGCCCGGATGTTCTTCGGCATCTACCTCATCACGGTGGCCGACCCGCAGATCCTCTGGAACGACGGCTTCTACCCGCTGATCGACGTGCGCATCCCTGACGGCAGCTTCTGGAAGCCGAAGTACCCGGCCGCGCTCAACGCCCGCAACCACGGCGTGGGCCGGATCTTCGACCTGTTCGGCGGGCTGCTCGGGCAGAAGACGCCCGACCTGCTGAACGCGGCCGGCTTCTCCTCCTCACCCCACTTCATGTACGCGGGCGAGGGGTTCCAGCTCTACTCCATCGGTTTCGGCGGCATCCCCGGCCGGCCGATCGGCGACGGGCCCGACGGGCACTCGCTGTGGCCGTCGTTCACCAACATCCCGTGCGAGTTCCTGGAGTCGTACTACCCGCTCCGCGTCGAACGCTGGGAGACCGTCGCCGACAGCGGGGGAGCGGGCCTGCACCGGGGCGGCAACGGCGTGGACGTGGCGTACCGGTTCCTGGCGCCGGGCACCATCGCCATCCACGACGACCGCTGGCTGACCTACCCGTGGGGGGTCAACGGCGGCGAGCCGGGCGCGCGCGGCCGCAAGTGGATCGACCGGGCGGACGGCCGTAAGGAGATCCTGCCGAGCAAGGTGCACGACGTGCCGGTCCGGCCGGGTGACGTGCTGCACTTCGTCACCTGGGGTGGCGGCGGCTGGGGTGACCCGCTGGTGCGCGACCCCGCGCTGGTCGGGCTGGAGGTGCGGCGCGGCCTGCTGACGGCGGCGGGCGCCCGCCGCTACGGCGTGGTCTGCGCGGCCGACGGCACGGTGGACGAGGCGGCCACCGGTGACCTGCGGGCGGAGCTCGAACGCACGAGACCGGAGCCGAAGGTGTTCGACATGGGCCCGCCGATGGCGGAGATCCTGGCCCGCTGTGAGGAGGAGACCGGCCTGCCCGCCCCCCGGCCCCCGGCCAGGGCGTGAACCCGTTCGACGGGACGCTCGCGTTCGGCGAGCGTCCCGCGCTCATCCTCATCGACCTGATGCGGGCGTATTTCGAGCCCGGCGCGGACCTGTGCATGGGGTCGCGGGACTGCCTGGAGAGCGCCGCCCGGGTCCTGTCCGCGGCCCGCGCCTCGGGCGTGCCGGTGATCCACACCCGGGTCGCGTTCGGCGCGGGCAGGCTCGACGGGGGGCTGTTCTACCGGAAGGTGCCGCCGCTGCGGCACCTGGCCGGCCCGCTGGGCGAGCTGATGCCGGAGGTGGCGCCCGCCGGGAGCGAGGTCGTGATCGTCAAGCAGTACGCGAGCGCGTTCTTCGGCACCACGCTCGCCTCCACGCTGACCGCGCTGCGGGTGGACACGCTGCTCATCGCGGGCGTGTCCACCAGCGGGTGCGTACGGGCCAGCGCGGTGGACGCGGTGCAGCACGGCTTTGTCCCTGTGGTGATCCGCCAGGCGGTCGGCGACCGGGACCCGGGGCCGCACGAGGCGAACCTCTTCGACATCCAGGCCAAGTACGGCGAGGTCTGGGACGAGGAGGCCGTGCTGCGCCGGCTCTGACACCGCCGCCCTGGACGCCAGGAGCACCGTGACCGTCCTCTCAGGACGGGAAATCGCCCGCCCGCCCGAGCAGGGCGGGCAGCGGCGCGCCCAGCCGTTCGCCGATGAACGCCGCGGCCACGGTCAGCTGCCGCAGGTCGACTCCCGTACGGATCCGCGACCTGCGCAGGGCGTAGGCCAGGTCCTCGGTGGCGATGTTGCCCGTCGCGGCCGGTGCGAACGGGCAGCCGCCGATTCCGCCGCTGCTGGCGTCCAGGGCGCTCGCGCCGGCCTCGACGGCGGCCAGCGCGTTGGCGTACCCGGTGTTGCGGGTGTTGTGGAAGTGGAAGCGCAGCGGCAGGTCCGTGACCGCCCGCACCGCCTCGACCAGGCGGCGCACGTCGGCGGGCACGCCGACGCCGATCGTGTCCGCCAGCGCGATCTCGTCCG
This sequence comes from Nonomuraea zeae, assembly GCF_005889725.1. Taxonomy (GTDB): domain Bacteria; phylum Actinomycetota; class Actinomycetes; order Streptosporangiales; family Streptosporangiaceae; genus Nonomuraea; species Nonomuraea zeae. The sequence goes on along the minus strand of NZ_VCKX01000004.1, from coordinate 24,709 downwards.
CGCCCGCCTCGGCGCAGCGCCGCACCATCGCGGCCACGTGGTCCGGCGACACCTCGCCCTCGAAGGGGCAGCCGAACGAGGCGCCGACCGTCGCGGTCACCCCCAGCCCGGCGGCGTGCGCGCGGGCGGAGATGGCGGCGAAGGAGTCGAGCGCGCCGGCGATGGTCATGCCCTGGTTGCGCTGGGAGAAGGTCTCGGTGGCGACCACGGTCACGTTGACCTCGTCTACGCCGGAGTCCAGAGCCCGCTCCAGGCCACGCTCGTTGACGATCAGCCCGATGTAGCTGAGCCCGTCGCGCCTCGGCACCCTGGCCATCACCTGCTCGGCGTCCGCCATCTGGGGCACCAGGCGAGGGTGGACGAAGCTGACCGCCTCGATCCGGGCCAGCCCGGCGTCGGCCAGAGCCGCGATATAGGCGACCTTGTCGTCGGTGCCCACGAGGACGGACTCGTTCTGGAGCCCGTCCCGTGGGCCGACCTCGACGAGGTTCACTTCGGAGGGATGCATGTGTCCTGGATATCAAATTGTATGCAAAAGATCCAGAATATGGAGGGCGTAGGGCTTGATCTGGAGCTTGTGCATACAATCGCGCGGAACCGTTCCTCATCCGGCCGTGCGGTCGAGGCTGGCGTCCTGGCGGGCCAGGAGCTCCTCATGGGTGCGAGCAACGCGTGCCGCGAGGTCTCCTCACGTGGGAAACGTGGTTTCCGAATAAGAAACGTGATTCGTTGACGGGAAACGCTGTTTCCCCCACGATGGGCCCATGTCCAGCACTGACGATTACGTCGAGATCCCCATGGCGGGGAGGGCGACGCGGCGGGTACGGCTGGCCGCCGCGGCGCCCTTCGGCTGGTGGCCCGCGATCTGCGTCGCGCTGATCGCCCTCGTCGACCGGGTGGAGTTCAACCTGATGGCGGGGGCGCTGGCCGGCATCCAGCGGGATCTCGGTTTCGGCGACACGGCGGGCGGCGCCATCGCGACCGCCGCCGCGCTGGCCGGCATCGTGCTGCTGATCCCCGCCGGACGGCTGGCCGACCGCGGCCGCAGGACCTGGACCCTGGCTCTGGTGGTGGCCGTCTGGTCCCTGCTGACCCTGGGCAGCGGGCTGGTGACCTCGTACGCGACGCTGTTCGCCGTGCGGCTGCTGCTCGGCGGCGCGGGGCTGCTCTACAACCCGGCGGCCTCCAGCCTGCTGGCCGACTACTTCCCCGGCAGCAGCCGGACCCGGGCGTTCTCGCTGGAGCGGCTCGGCTATTTCACCGGTCTGCCCGTCGGCATCGTGGCCGGCGGGGCGCTGGCCGACGCCTACGGCTGGCGGACCATGTTCTTCCTGGTCGCGGTGCCGGGCATGGTGATCGCCCTGCTCTGCCTGACCCTGCGCGAGCCGCAGAGAGGCACCGGTGACCGCATCGAGATGCTCCGGACGGGCCGGCGGCTCCAGCTCGCTCCCGCGCCGGAACGCCGCGGCTCGGTCCTGACCGAGATGCGGGAGCTGCTCCGGATCAGGACCCTGCGCGCCATCGCGGCCGGGCTCGGCACGGTCTTCTTCGGGCTGGGCGGGCTGATGTTCTGGCTGCCCACCTTCTACCAGCGCACCTTCGACCTGCCCGTCGGCGTCGCCTCGGGGATGGCCGGCGGCGTCGGGCTGCTCGGCATGGTCGCCGGCAGCGTGCTCGGCGCCCGGCTCGGTGACAAGGGGCACCTGGTCAGGCCGGGCTGGCGGGTGAGCGTCGGCTCGTGGGGGCTGCTCGTCGGCGCGCTCGCCCTGGCGGGCGCGGCGATGCTGCTGGTGCTGCCCGTGCAACTGCTCTGCCTGGCCCTCTCCACGGCCGGGTTCCTGGTGGCCATCCCCAACCTGACCGCCGCCACCGCCGACGTGGTGCCCGCCACCCGGCGGGGGCTCGGGTTCGCGCTGCTGCAGTTCCTCATCTCCCTGGCCGGCTCGGCGGGGCCGCTTCTGGTCGGCGCGTTCTCCGACGCCACCGGCTCGCTGCGCTGGGCCTACGCCATTCTCGTGATCCCGCTGCTGGTGGGCGCGGTGCTGGCGTTCCGGGGCAGAGCCAGCCTGGAGGACGATCGGCAGGCCGCCGTCGCGGCCCTGCGGTGATCACGCGGGGGAGCCCGCCGTCCACCTCGTCCGCGAGGCCGTCGCCGCGCCCGGCCGTACGCGAGCCGGGGCGCGGGCACGCGTGGACGATCCGGGCGCACGGCAGGGGAGTGGTCCCGAAGTGTTAATCATGCTTTTGCGGATCATCTCGTCTATTTGCACCTAAGGGTCGGTAAATATGACGGTGTCTGTCGCATCTCCAAGGAGGCTCTGTGCGCGCTCCGCAGCGGCTCGCCGCCGTCCTGGCGGCCATCGTGACCCTCGTCGCCCTGGTCGGCATCACCCCGGCCGGCGCCACCGTCTACAACTCCTGCACGATCGCCAGGTGCGCCGACGCGCGCTCGGCCGACGCGATCTGGGAGTCCAAGGGCTACCCCACCTCGAGCAACTGGTACTCCTGGCCCGACGGCAGGTACAACTACACCGGCGGGCGCTTCTACAACCGGGAGGGCCAGCTCCCCGGCGGCGCTACCTACTATGAGTACGACGTCTACTCCCGGTCCCGTGGCGCCGCCCGGGACGCGTACCGGATCGTCGTCAACCGCAGCACCGGCGTGACGTGGTTCTCGCCCAATCACTACACCGACTTCTACCGGCTCTAGGGATCTGCGATGACCTCACGTCCGCTGCCGTCCTGGCTGACGGTGTCCACCGGCCCGGCCCCGGCGGTGGTGGACGGGAGGGCCTGCCGTGCCCGTACGGGCTTCTTCGAGGAGGTGGCACGGGCGCTGCGCCTGCCCGACTACTTCGGCCGCAACTGGGACGCGCTGACCGACTCGCTGCGCGACACGGGACCGGTCGCGCTGGTCGTGGAGCACGCCGAGGAGCTGCTCGTCGCCGAACCACCGGCGCAGTTCGCCGCCATGCTGGCGGTTTTCGCCGGCGCGGCGGGGGACGGGCTGACGCTCGCCCTCCACACCGACCCCGCTCACGAGGAGCCGCTCAGGCGGCGAGTCACCGCCGCTCTGTCGTGACAGGCCCCCCCGGCCTTTCAATAGCTCTTTAGCAGAGCTAACATTCTGGGTATGGGGACCGACGACCTTCCCGAGACGCTCGCGGGGCTTCTGGCCGGCATCCACCGGCTCCTGCGGCGCAACCTCCGCCACGGCCTCGAAGAGCCGCACCTGCGCGGCGCCGAGGTGGAGTTGCTCCGCCTGGTGCGCGCGAACCCCGGCATCGGCGTCTCGGCGGCCGCGCGCGAGCTGCACCTGGCGGGCAACTCGGTCTCCACCCTGGTCAACCAGCTCACCAAGCGCGGCCTGCTGCGCAGAGAGACCGGTCAGGACCGCAGATCCGCCTGCCTGACGCTCACCCCCGAGGCCGAATCCCGGCTGACGCGGTGGCAGCAGCGGCGGATCGCGCTGGTCGCGGAGCAGCTCGACAGCCTGCCCGAGCAGGACAGAGCCGCCCTGGAGGCCGCGATCCCCGCGCTACGCAGGTTCGCCGAGGGTTTGGAGGCGAATCTCGATGAGCGATGACGCATTGACCTGTACGGGCCTGCGATATTCCTTCGGCGGGACCGAGGCGGTCGCGGGCGTGGACCTGACCGTGACGCGCGGTGAGATCTTCGGCCTGCTCGGGCCGAACGGGGCGGGCAAGACCACCGCGATCCGCTGCGTCACGACCCTGCTGCCCGTGCCCGAGGGGATGGTCAGCGTGTTCGGGCACGACGCCGCGCGGGACAAGATGCGGGTCCGGCGGCTGCTGGGCTACGTCCCGCAGCAGCTGTCGGCGGACTCCGGGCTGACGGGCCGGGAGAACGTCGCGCTGTTCGCGCGCGTCTTCGACGTCCCCAGAAAGGAGCGCGGCGAGCGGGTGGCGCGGGCGCTGGAGTCCGTGGGGCTGGCGGAGGCCGCCGACCGGCTCGCGGCGACGTACTCCGGCGGCATGGTCAGGCGGCTGGAGCTGGCGCAGGCGCTGGTCAGCGCCCCGAAGCTGCTCATACTGGACGAGCCCACGATCGGGCTCGACCCGATCGCGCGGACCGGGGTCTGGGAGCACATCAACGCCGTCTGCGCCGAGACGGACATGACCGTGCTGGTCACCACGCACTACATGGACGAGGCCGAGCAGTACTGCGACCGGGTCGCGCTCATGCACAAGGGCACGATCAGGGCGCTGGAGACGCCCGCGCGGCTCAAGGAGCAACTCGGCGCGAACGCGACGCTGGAGGACGTGTTCCGCGAGGTGGCGGGCGGCGGCCTGACCGAAGAAGGGGGAGGTTTTCGTAGTGTCCGTAGCACCCGTAGGACGGCTTCCCGCGTCAGTTGAGCCGCTGCGCACCGGCTGGTCGCGCACGGTCGCGATGTGCGTGGTGGAGCTGCAGAAGATCCGTCACGACCGGTCCGAGCTGTACACGAGGGCCATCCAGCCCGCGCTGTGGCTGGTGATCTTCGGGGAGACGTTCACCAGGATCCATCTCATTCCCACCGATGGCATCCCGTACCTGGACTATCTGGCCCCGGGCATCATCGCGCAGTCGGCGATGTTCATCTCGATCTTCTACGGCATCCAGATCATCTGGGACCGCGACGCGGGCATCCTGACCAAGCTCCTGGTCACGCCCACCCCGCGGGCGGCGCTGGTGGTGGGCAAGGCGTTCGCCGCCGGGGTGAAGGCGGTGATCCAAGCCGTCGTCGTGCTGCTGATCGCCGCCCTCCTGGGCGTCGGCATGACCTGGAACCCGCTGCGCCTGCTCGGCGTGGTTGCCGCCGTCGTGCTCGGCGCGGCCTTCTTCTCCTGCCTGTCGGTCACGATCGCCGGCATCGTGCTCACCCGCGACCGCCTCATGGGCATCGGGCAGGCCATCACGATGCCGCTGTTCTTCGCCTCCAACGCCCTGTACCCCACGGCGGTGATGCCGGGATGGCTGCAGGCGGTCAGCGCCGTCAACCCGCTGTCGTACCAGGTCGACGCGCTGCGCTCGCTGCTGCTCGGCACGGGGGGCCACCTCGGCCTCGACTTCCTGGTGCTGCTCGTCGCGGCGGCGGCCGGGATCACGGCGGCGTCCCTCCTCCTGCCCCGCCTGGCACGCTGAGCGCGAGCGCGTCCCGGGCGGTCCTCGCTGCCGAGGCCGGGCCGCACGCCGCGCACGGCGGTGCGTACGGCGGTGCGTACGCGCGGCGGCCTCGGCGGGCTTCACCCGCGCGGGACGGGCGGCACGAGCCGCATCAGGAGGCCGACACCGAGAAGCTGTTCGTGACGAAGTCCATCCCTCCGCTTGAGGAGGTGATCTCGTAGCCGAACTGCACGTCGCCGAGGGTCACGTCCCCCATCCAGCCGTTCGTGCGCAGCCAGTTGAGCACGGCCTTGACGTCCACGGTGCCGGAGTTGGCGTTACCGGTTCTGACGAACGAGAAGACCTGGTTGGCGCCGTTGCTGCCGCGGTAGACGTCCCAGCTGTGGCCGCCCACGGTGGCGCCGGTCTGGCGGGTGCCGAGCGGGCCTACCGCGCCGCGCTTGTTCATCCAGAGCATGATCTCGTACGCGTGTCCGGTGTCCCAGATGTCGTACGCCGTCGCGTACGATCCGCCGCCGGGCACCGTGACGTTGAACCTGCTGGTGACGCTGCCGAGGGCGCTGATGCGCTTGCCGACGTACTTGGTGGCGTTCGGGTACGACTTGACTCCTCCGGTGTTGGGGTGGTTCGCCCACACGCCCCAGTTGCTGTAGGAGTTCGCCCAGATCGTCTGGGGGCCGGCGCCGCTGCCCCAGATGTTGTTGTAGAGCGTGTAGCCGCCGTTGGACCAGGTGCCCCATCGGTCGGTGGAGGACCAGGTGGCGGCCAGGGCCGGTGGGGCGAAGAAGCCGACGACGAGCGCCAGCACGCAGACGGGCACGGCGGAACGTGCGATCTTGCGCATGGTGGGTCCCTTCTGCCGATGACAGTTCGTTAGTTTGGATAGAGTCCAAACTAAATAACAGCCCCACTGTGTGCTTGCTGACTCACCCAGTCAATCCGGCGTGAAACTTTCGCCGGTCGGCTCCCGGGTCCTTCGGTGGAGGGCCGAGCGACCTGGACCCTCCGATGTCGATAACCGAATGTTGGCATTCCGCTACCCTGCGTCGAAACCGTGCCCGATGATGCTTTCGTGGAACTCAACGTCGTGGCTCCGATCCTCAGCGCCGTGATCACTTCGGTCCCGGGATTCCTCGCCTGGCGGGCGGCTCGTGCCTCCGCCGAGGCCGCAGCCGTTCTCACCCGCATCGAAGAGCGGCGCTACCACCACCAGCACGCGCCGCAGCTCGTCATCACCTGCACGCCCCAGCAGGGCGAGACGGCCCTGCTCACCGTGCGCCTCGATGGGCCGGACCTGCTCGACCGGGTGAGCGTCCACCCGATGATCCGCGACGACAGGCCGGTCACCGCCCGGCCGGGCGGAGTGCCGCAGGAGCAGCTCGACACGGTGATCTGGGGCCCCTACCGGTTCCGTCCCGGGGTGGACGACGCGCCGCCGTCAGGACGCGAAGTCAAGGAATTCGCCATCGAGGTGGGCCACACGCACCAGCTGCTCCTGGAGCGTACGCTGCCGCCGCACTGGGCCCAGCCGGCGGCCTGGCGGCAGGACTATCACGACGGCCCGGTGCTGCTGCGCCTGCGTTGCGCCAGCGAAGGCTTCTCGCCGTGGACGATCAACGCGGAAGTGCGAACCGACGGCATTCCCTTCCGGTGCGCCTAGCCGCCGGTCGTTGCCCGGCCCCGGTGTTCCGGAGCCGGGCGCGCGGAGACCGGCGAAGCCGCGACGCCGGATCGGCCCGGCGGCTCCACGCCCGCGTCAGGCGCGCGGTGCGCGGGCGGTGACCGTCAGGTGCGCGGTCCGGGGACGGTGACCGTCAGGAGCGGGGTCCGCGGACGGTGACCGTCAGGGTGCCGGTCACCGGGGCCTGGCCGGGCGTGCGGACCGTGAGCGTGCCGGTGTGCTTTCCCGGCTCGGCGAAGGACCTGCCCGACGTGACGCTGAAGGAGTCGTTGACGCGCATGCCGGGGATGCTCGCCTGCCGGGCCGTGACCGGCGTCGGGTGCTCCACGGTGCCGTCGCTCCAGGTGATGACCGCGTCGAGCTCGGCCGGGGACCGGCCGGGGGCGGTGACGGTCCAGGTCGCGCCGGTGGGCCGGCCGGCCTCGGCGGTCACCGGCGGGCCCAGGATCTCCACGCGCCACGGCACGCCGGCGGTGGGGAAGAAGTTGGTGCCCTGCACGGTCAGCCGTCCGCCGATCTTCGACAGCCGGGTCGTGAAGCCGGTGTAGTCGCGCTGCGCCTGAGGGGTCCAGCCGACCTCGGCGGTGGCGATGAGACGCGGGTAGGAGTAGTACTGCGCCTGCGCGAGGCGGCGGATGAACTCGCCCCACAGCGCCGACTCGACGCCCAGCACGCTGCTCTCCCGGATGCCGGGGATGTAGGTGCCGGGGTCCCAGTTGTAGTGGCGGTCGAGACCGCAGACCCCGCCGCACGCCCAGGTGCCGCCCTCCGGCTGACGGGGGTCCTGCTTCTGCGGCACGTACGTGTTGGCCGCCGGCGACAGCACGACCTTGGCGCCGCGGTCGTTCACGGCGCCGGCCACGGCGGCGCGGTCGCCGTTCCAGAACTGCACCACGGCGTTGTCCTGGGGCAGCGCGGTGCCGGTGTACTCGTTCCAGCCGACGACGGTCTTGCCGAGTGCGTGCACGCGGGCGGTGAAGGCGTCCACCATCTTGACGTAGTCGGCGTGGCTGGTGACGTGCGCCTCGTCGCCGCCGGTGTGCAGGTACGGGCCGGGGGTCATGGCGGCGATCTCGGTCAGCACGTGCTCGGCGAACTCGTAGGTGACCGCGCTGTTCGCGTCGAAGGAGGAGTAGCCGACGGAGCCGGTGCCGTTGTGCGGGACGGTCGTCTCGCCCGCCGCGGGCCGTGGCCGGGAGCCCGCGGTGTTGAGCTGCGGGATGGAGTGCAGCGCCGAGTTGACGTGACCGGGCATGTCGAACTCGGGGATCACGGTCATGCCGTTCTCCCCGGCGTAGCGGACGATCTCGGCGTAGTCGGCCTTGGTGTAGAAACCGGTGATGCCGGGCTCGGTGCCGCGCTCGGTCATCGCGGTGCCGCCGCCGACCCGGGTGAGCAGGCCGTAGTCGATGCCGGACGGGCTGACAGGCGGGTTGCCTACGGCGATGCGCCAGCCCTGGTCGTCGGTCAGGTGCAGGTGGAGCCGGTTGATCTTGAACGGGGCGGCGGCGTCGATGGCGGCCTTGACCTCCCCCACCGGGTAGAAGCTGCGGGCGACGTCGAGCATCATGCCCCGGTGCGCGAAGCGCGGGTAGTCGGTGATCCGCACGGCGGGCACGGTCCACGCGGTGTCGACGACGTCTTTCGACTCGATCCACTGCGGGAAGAGCTGGCGGAGCGTCTGGACGCCGTTGAGCGCGCCGTTCGGGGTCGCGGCGCGCAGGCGGATCTCGGCGGCGGTCACCGAGAGCGTGTAGCCCTCGGCCTCGTGGCCCTCGGGGCCCTTGCTCGCGCCGACCTCGACGACGATCGGGGCGGGTCCGGAGCCGTGCGCGGCGACCTTCAGCTTCTGGCCGGTGGCGCGGCGCAGCAGCCTGGCCAGGTAGCCGGCCGGCGCCTGCGCGCCGTCGCCATCGGCCAGGATGCGGGTGTTCGGGTGCAGGGTGAACGGGGTGGCGCCGGTCTCGGTGACGGACACCGGCTGCGGGATCAGGCCGAGGGTGGGCTCGGGGGCGGCGGGCGGCCCGTCCCAGATCTCGAAGGCGGAGATCGAGTAGCCGTAGGCGCCCCATCGCTTGCGGCCCTGCACGCGCACGTACCCGACGGGCTGGTCCGAGCGCACGTCGATGACGTCGGTGCGCGGGCAGGTGTCGCGCTCCAGCGCGGCGACGTCGGTCCAGGTACGGCCGTCGGCCGAGGTCTGCAGGACGAAGTCGCGGGCGCAGGCGTTCGGCCAGTGGAGCGTCACGTGGTCGACCGCGGCCGGCCGGGCGAGCTGCACCTGCACCCAGTTGTCGTCCTGGTACTTGGACGACCAGCGGGTGGCGGTGTCGCCGTCGTTGACGTGGGCGGCCACGAAGTCGGCTCGGTCCAGTTCGACGCTGGACGCGGTGGCCGTGCCGGTCCGGGCGAGGTCGGACGGAGGATCGGCGGCCCGGGCGGCGGGCGCCGGGACCAGGAGCACGGCCGTGAGCGCGGTGGCCGCGAGGGTCGCGAGGGGGCGGCGCATGGGACTCCTTCTCTTGGGGGGCGTGAGCGCTCAGTGTGGCCACGCCTGACGATTTAGGTCAATAGACGGGAATAAAAAACGCCCAATTGCCCGCCAACTCCTCTTGTGATCTCATCAGCTCGCCGTTTAACGTAAACGCTCTGTACTAAATGGCGATCGGAGCATGAGTGACCAGTCCACGCAACGTCCTGTTCCTGATGACCGACCAGCATCGGGTGGACACCCTCGGCTGCTACGGCAACCCGGTGATACACACGCCCGCGCTGGACGGCTTGGCGGCGGAGGGCACGCGCTTCGACCGGTTCTACACGCCGACCGCGATCTGCACCCCGGCCCGGGCCTCGCTGTTCACCGGGCTCCACCCGTTCAGGCACGGCCTGCTCGTCAACCCCGAGCGCAACGGCGGCGGCCGCGACGAGGTCGCCGAGCAGCACCCGGTCATTTCCGAGCCGCTGCTGGCCGCGGGCTACAACATGGGCCACGTCGGCAAGTGGCACATCGGCCGGGAGCGCGGGCCCGAGCATTACGGCATGGACGGCGAGCACCTTCCCGGAGCGCTGAACCCCTTCCACCACCCGTCCTACGAGCAGTGGCTGAAGGAGCGGGGGCATCCGCCGTTCGCGGTGGAGCGGGCCGTCTTCGGCAAGGCCGCGAACGGCACCGGCCGCGGCCACCTCATCGCCGGGCGGCTGAAGCAGCCGGCGCAGGCCACGGTGGAGGCCTTCCTCGCCGACCAGACGCTGGAGCTGCTGGAGGGCTACGCCCGCGACTTCCACCGGTCCGGCCGGCCGTTCATGCTGTCCTGCCACTGGTACGGCCCGCACCTGCCGTATCTGATCCCGGACGAGTACTACAGCATGTACGACCCGGAGCGCGTGCCGTTGCCGGCGTCCATGGCCGAGACCTTCGACGGCAAGCCGGAGGTGCAGCGGCGCTACTCGGAGTACTGGTCGGCCGACCACTTCGACGCCGCCGGCTGGCGCGAGCTGATCGCCGCCTACTGGGGCTACGTGTCCCTGATCGACGCCCAGATCGGCCGCCTGCTGTCCGCGATGCGCGAGCTGGGCCTGTGGGACGACACGGCGGTGATCTTCACGGCCGACCACGGCGAGTTCACCGGCGCGCACCGGCTCAACGACAAGGGCCCGGCCATGTACGAGGACATCTACCGCATCCCCGGCATCATCCGGGTGCCGGGCGCGCCGGCGCGCACCGTGGACGCGTTCGCCACGCTGATCGACCTCAACCCCACGATCCTCGACCTGGCGGGGCTGCCGCCCCAGGAGCCGTGTGACGGCGAGAGCCTGCTCCCGCTGGTCTCCGGCGCGCCCGCCGAGGGCAGGGACTCGGTGACCACCGAGTTCCACGGCCACCACTTCCCCTACTCCCAGCGCATGTACCGGGACCGCCGCCACAAGCTGGTGTTCAACCCCGAAGGCGTGCACGAGCTGTACGACCTGGACAGCGACCCGCACGAGCTGCGCAACGTCTACGCCGTGCCCGCCTACGCGGAGGTCCGCAGGGACCTGACCGTGCGGCTCTACCGGGAGCTGCTGCGCCGCGGCGATCCCGCGTACACCTGGATGAGCTACATGGCCGACATCGGCGAGGGCCGCGCCCCCGACGTGGACGGCGTCGCGGACGAACTGGTCTGAGGCCGTCCCGTCATCCCCCCGATCAACGAGAAAGGATCCGCCGATGAGGCGTCCTCGCATCCTGGCAGCGGCCCTCGCGGCGCTGGCCGTCCTCCTGCCCGCCGCCGGGTGCGGCTCCGAAGCTCCTGAGAGCGCCGGCGCCGAGCCGGCGACGGTGCGCTTCGGGTACATCGCCGACTTCTCCGGCGCGGCCGTGCTCGCCGCCGCCGACAAGCAGGGCCTGTGGGCCAAGCACGGGCTGGAGCCGGAGCTGAAGGTGTTCACCAACGGCCCGCTGCAGATCCAGGCGCTGGGCTCGGGCGACATCGACTTCGGCTACATCGGCTCCGGCGCCGCGTGGCTGCCCGCGAGCGGCAAAGCCAAGATCATCGCGCCCAACATGCTGGGCCAGGCCGACCGGGTGATCACCTATCCGGGCTCCGGCATCACCTCCATCGCCGGCCTGAAGGGCAAGAAGGTCGGGGTGCCCGAGGGCACCTCGGGCGACATGATCCTGGAGCTGGCGCTGAAGGAGGCCGGCCTGTCCGGCAAGGACGTGCAGAAGGTCAACATGGACCCGAGCACGGTCGTGACGGCCTTCAGCGGCAAGCAGATCGACGCCGCGGCCATCTGGTACCCGCTGATCGGCACCATCAAGAAGAACGTCCCCGACCTGGTCGAGCTGACCAAGAGCGAGGACTACTACCCGAAGCTGAGCTTCCCCAGCTCCTTCGTGGCCCGCAACGAGCTCGTCGCGGAGAACGCGGGCACGGTCACCAAGGTGCTCAAGGTGCTGCAGGAGGGCAACGACTGGGTGGCGGCCAACCTGACCGAGGCCGAGACGCTGACGGCCACGTTCCTGAAGGCGCCCGCGGAGCAGTTCAAGGGCGCCTCGACCGTGACGAAGGTCCTGCCGACGCAGGAGCTGAAAGGGCTCGTCGCGGACGGCTCGGTGGCCGGATGGTACAAGGGGCTGGCCGACCTCTTCGTCACCATGGGCAAGCTGCCGAGCTCGCCCGATCCCGCCACCTATCTCACGGCCGACCTCTACACCGCCGCGGCGGGCTGACGCGGCCAGGAAAGTTCATGAGACGCCTTCTCCCACCATCATGTAGCCATGTCGACCCCCACTGACGCCCTGCAGCGGCTGCGGCGAGTGCACGAGGACGCCGTCCTGTCCGCGCTGCGCGCCGCCGGCGGGCTGAGCCGCGCCCAGCTCACCGAGCGCACCGGACTGTCCCGTACCACCATGTTCGCGATCGTCTCCGGCCTGCTCGAACGCGGCGTGGTGATCGAGACGGAGGGGTCGGCGGCCGAGCCGCGCGGGCGCGGCAGACCGGCCGCGCTGGTCTCGCTCAACCCCGACGCCGGCCTGCTCCTGGGGCTGGATCTGGGACGGAGCCGGGTACGCCTGGCCGTGGCCAACGCCGCGCACCAGGTGGTCGCCACCGCCTCGGCCGACCTGCCCGAGGACATCGGCCCGGAGGAGGAGGCGGAGACCGCGGTACGGCTGGTCCGCGAGAGCGCGGCCGGGCGCGGCCTGAACCTGGACGCCCTGGAGTCGATCGGGCTCGGCCTCGTCGGCGTGGTCGACGAGCACCTGCCGCACGTCACCGTGACGAGCGGGCTGCCCGCCGCCGACGGAACGCCCCCGGCCGTCCCCTCGCGCTACCTGCCGCTGGCCCGGCGGCTCGGCGAGGAGTTCGGCGTGCGGCTGGCCGTCGACAACAACGCCCGGCTGGCCGCGCTCGCCGAGACGACCTGGGGGGTCGCCCGATCGGTGCGCGACATGGTGTACGTGCGCTGGTCGGTCGGCGTCGGCGGCGGCTTCATCGCCGGCGGGCGGCTGATGCGCGGCGCGCACGGCGCGGGCGGGGAGCTCGGCCACGTCTCCATCGACCCCGAAGGCCCGCCCTGCCACTGCGGCTCGCACGGCTGCCTGGAGGGACGCATCGGCGGCCGGCGCCTGCTGGAGGAGTGCGCCGCGCGCGGCGTCCCGCTGCCCGCGCTGGACGCGCTGGTCACCGCCGTGCAGGACCGGGTGCCCGCCGTGTGCGAGGTCGTCGCCTCGGCCGCGGCCGACCTGGGGCGCGTGCTGGCGGGCACCGTCACCCAGCTCGACCCGGCGCTGGTCGTGATCGGGGGCGAGCTGGCCGGGCTGGGCAGCCTCGTCCTCGACCCGATCCGCGAGGCCATCGCCCGCCAGGCGCTGCCGCGGTCCTCCCGCGACATCGCCGTCGTCCCCGCGGACCTCGGCGTGAACGCCTCCGCGATGGGCGCGATCGCCCTCCTCCTGCACGAGGAGCCCTCGATCCCCGCCCACCTCCGCCCCGACGTCCCGTGACCCGCGTCCGTGCCGCCGCGGTCACCGCGACCACCACCGACACCACCACCGAGAGGACCCACGACGCCATGCAGAGCTCAGAGCCATGACCGCGGCGACCATGAGCGAGCCTTCCGCCTCCCCCCGGCGTCGCCCGCGCCCCGGCCGCACGCTCGTGCTCAACGTGACGGCAGTGATCGCCGGGCTCGTCATCTGGACCGCGCTGTCCCTGGCCGGCATACAGGGACTGTCGGGCCCGGCCGAGGTGATCAGGCGCGGTGCCGAGCTGGTCGCCGACGGCACCCTCCCCGCCGACATCCTGGCCAGCCTTCGCCGCGTCTTCACCGGGTTCGTGCTGGGGACGGTGCTGGCCATCCCCGTCGGCTTCCTCATGGGCTGGTACGCGACCGCCCGCGCCCTGATCGAGCCGTACGTGCAGTTCTTCCGTACGATCCCGCCGCTGGCGACCATCCCGCTGGCCATTCTGCTGATGGGCATCGGCGAGACGCCCAAGGTGTTCGTCATCTTCCTGGCCGCGTTCCTGTCCAGCGTGGTCTCCACCTTCCAGGGCGTGCTGGACGTGGACAGGACCCTCATCAACGCCGCCCGCGTGCTGGGCGCCTCCGACCGGACGATCTTCGTCAAGGTGGTGGTGCCGGCCTCGACGCCGTTCATCATCGTCGGCATGCGCATCGGCCTCGGCGCGGCCTGGGGGACGCTCGTGGCGGCCGAGCTGATCGCCGCCCAGGAGGGGCTGGGCTATCGCATGCAGCAGGCCCAGCTCTACTACGACCTTCCCACGATTTTCGTCGGCCTGATCAGCATCGGGGTGCTCGGCCTGGTCATGGACCGGCTCCTGCTGCTGGCCGAGCGCCGGCTGACCGGATGGCAGGAGCGCCGATGACCCCCAAGATCTCGTTCCGGAACGTGTCGAAGTCGTTCACCCTCAAGGGCGGCGACTTCCTCGCCCTCGACCGGGTGGACCTGGACATCGCCGACCGCGAGTTCGTCACCGTCGTCGGCCCGTCCGGCTGCGGCAAGAGCACGCTCATGAGCATGGCGGCCGGGCTGGTCGAGCCGGGGACGGGCCAGATCCTGCTGGACGGCACGCCCGTGGCCGGCCCCGGCCCCGACCGTGGGGTGATCTTCCAGCAGTACGCGCTGTTCCCGTGGCTGACCGTGCGCAAGAACGTCGAGTTCGGGCTCAAACTGCAGCCGATCTCCCCCCAGGAGCGGCGACGGCGCGCCGAGCACGCGATCGACCTGGTCGGGCTGACCGACTTCGCCGACGCCCTGCCCAAGACTCTGTCCGGCGGGATGAAGCAGCGGTGCGCGATCGCGCGCGCGTACGCCGTCGGGCCGCAGGTGCTGCTCATGGACGAGCCGTTCGGCGCGCTGGACGCGCTCACCAGGGTGCAGCTGCAGGACCAGCTCCTCGACACGTGGAGCCGCGAGCGGCGCACGGTCATGTTCATCACGCACGACGTGGACGAGGCGGTCTACCTGGCCAACCGGGTCGTGGTCATGGCCGCCCGGCCCGGCCGCGTCCACCGGGTCATCGACGTGGACCTGCCCTACCCGCGGACCGAGGAGGTGCGGCTGTCGCCGGAGTTCGCCCGCATCCGCAACGAGGTCTGGCACTCGGTGTACCACCAGGCGGCCGCGGCCTGACGGAACTTTCGGAAGCCGCCACCACGCCGGGCGGACACCGCCCGGCACCTCAGGGGCGCTTCTTCGGGGGAGGGGCCGTGCTCTTCCGGATGACGAGCTCGGTGGCGAGCTCGACGCGGCTCTGCGGCAGCGGTTCGCCGTTCGCCAGCTTCACCAGCATCGTGGCGGCCACCGCGGCCATCTCGGCGAGGGGCTGGCGGATCGTGGTCAACGGCGGGATCGCCCACCGCACCGACGGCAGGTCGTCGAAGCCGATCACGCTCAGCTCGTCGGGAATGCGCACGCCCAGCTCGTGGGCCGCGTGGTAGACGCCGATGGCCTGACCGTCGTTCGTGGCGAAGATCGCGGTGGGCGGGTCCGGCAGGCGCAGCAGCCGGCGCGCCTGGGCCAGGCCGCCCTCGATGAGGAAGTCGCCCCGGCCCGCCAGCTCGGGGTCGGCGGCCACGCCCGCCATGTCCAGGGCGGTGCGGAAACCGTCGAGCCGGGCCCGGGAGGCCAGCGCGTAGTCCGGGCCCGTGATGACGGCGATGCGGCGATGCCCCAGCCCCAGCAGGTGACGGGTGGCGGCCAGGCCGCCGTTCCAGTTGCTCGCGCCCACCGACGGGACGCCCTTGCCGGGGTCGTCGGCCGGATCCACCATGACCAGCGGGATCTCGCGGTGCGCGAGCTGCTCGCGCTGGGCCTCGCTCAGGCTGGAGAACACGGCGATCACCCCGATGCCGGTCGGGCGGCGGCGCAGCACCCCGTCCAGCCAGCCCTGGCCGGGGGCGTCGCCGCGCTGCAGCTCCGACACCCCCACCGTGAGCTCGTGCTCGCGCGCGACCTCGTCGACGCCCTTGATGATCTCGATGGGATAGTCGCCCTCCAGCGCGTGGAAGACCACCTCGACCAGGGCGGCGGAGGCCGAGCGCCGGCGCTGCCGGCGGTAGCCGTGCCGCCTGATGAGCTCCTCCACGGCCGCCCGGGTTTCCGATGAGACCTCGGAACGGCCGTTCACCACCTTGGACACCGTCGCGGTGGACACCCCGGCCAGCGCGGCGAGCTGCGCGGTGGTGAGGGGAGACGACTCCGCGGTCATGGGCGCAGTCTAGCTACGCGATGACCATCAACGGGGAGGCGTGTCGCCGGGCTACGAGCTGCGCGAAGGGGTCACTCGCCGTACTCGGGGAACATCGGCGGCAGGTGCCCGGGGGTGAGAGCCGTCGGCCCGAAGAGCCAGTCCACATAGCCGTAGTCGTAGACGTCGCGCTCACGGAGCACCGCGTTGCGCCACTCCCGCTTCTCGCCGTCGTGGTGCCACAGGTTCCCCCAGGCCCGCGCCGTGGTCTGCACCCTTCGGCAGTGCTGGGGGCGGACGGCGTTGTAGGCCGCCAGCGCCGCGTCCCAGTCGACGCCCGCCGAGGTGCCCGGGGCGCCCGCCCCGCCCCGCGCGCCCACGTGCTCCGACAGCACCCACGCGTCCTCCATCGCCATGACCGCGCCCTGCGCCAGATACTGCAGGGGCGGGTGCGCGGCGTCCCCGGTGAGGGCGATCCGGCCTCGCACCCAGTTCATGATCGGCTCGCGGTCGTACATCCGCCACCAGCGGTCGCGCCACATCAGCGGCAGGCCGGCGCGCACCTGGTCGCAGGTGGCCGCGAACGCCGCGTCCAGCTCGTCGGGGGTGCCCCAGTCCGCCTCGCCCGCCAGCGCCTTCGGCGACTCGAACACCGCGACCTGGTTGAACATCTCTCCCTGGC
This sequence comes from Nonomuraea zeae, assembly GCF_005889725.1. Taxonomy (GTDB): domain Bacteria; phylum Actinomycetota; class Actinomycetes; order Streptosporangiales; family Streptosporangiaceae; genus Nonomuraea; species Nonomuraea zeae. Next base: position 8,025 of record NZ_VCKX01000004.1, on the reverse strand, counting down.
GCAGCGAGTACTGGACGAAATGGCACCGAGGCCCGACGTGGACGACCACGTCCTTGGGCTGCGCGTCCAGGCCGGCGACCTGGTCGAAGGGCACCGCGCCCCGGTAGGCGACGTACGCGGAGCTGACCGGCTCGTCGTCGCTGACGATCCGGCGGGCCACGGAGCGGAGCCCGTCGGCGGCGAGCACGACCTGGGCGGACTCGCGGCCCCCGTCGTGCACCGCGACGGCGCCGCCTTCGGCCTGCTCGTACCCGGTCACCGCGACGTCGTTGACGAGCTCCACCCCGGCGCGCCGGCACGCGCGCAGCAGCGTGCCGTGCAGGTCGCTGCGGTGGATCACCATGTAGGGGAAGCCGTAGCGCCGCTCCACGTCCCGCAGGTCGAGCCTGGTGAGGACGTCGCCGTTGAGCGCGTCCTTCATGACGATGCTCTCGGGGAGCACGCCGAGTGACTTGACCTCGTCGAGCAGGCCCCAGTGGTGCAGGATGCGGGTGCAGTTGGGCGCGATCTGCAGGCCGGCGCCGACCTCGCCGAACTCGTGGGCCTGTTCGAGCACCCGTACCCGCAGGCCCTTGAGGGTGAGCGCCAGGGCGTTGGCCAGCCCGCCGATGCCTCCGCCCACCACCACGACGTCGACGCCGGGGCTCTGTTCAGACATGTCCTGTGATTCCTTTCTCGACTGGCGCCGGCTAGAGCCACCGGGGAAGCCGCGGCGCCGGCTCGCCCCTCGCGCCGGTGACGCCGTCCGACCGGCGGCCGGAGAGGTAGGCGGCCAGCCCGGCGAGGGTGCCGGTGACGACGGCGGGCTCACCCGAGCCGGTGCCCTGGGCGGGGTCGCCCGAGCCGGTGCCCTGGGCGGGGTCGCCCGAGCCGGTGACCTGGGCGGGCTCACCCGAGCTGATGACCGCCCACGTGCCGCCGTGGTCGGTGGCCGTGAGGGTGAGCGCGGGCTCGGCGGCGGCGGAGCGCTTGGCGGTGATGTCATCGATCAGCGCGGCGAGGAAGTCCGCAGGAAGATCGCCGAACTCCACCCCCGCGCCGAGGTCGACGGCGTGCACCATGACCTCGCGTGCGCGCATCCAGGGGATCTCTTCGGCGGTGACGGTGCGGCCCTGGGCGGTGCGGACGTTCCGCCGCCACTGCCGCTCGTCCAGCTCGGCGAGCCGCGCGTCCAGGGTCTCGGCGGCCCGTACGGCCCAGGCCCGCAGCTCGCTCGCCGGCGACTTCGCGCCCGCCTCGATGTCCTCCTCGCGCTGCGCGGGGGAGGAGTACATCGGCCGCTCCTCGCCCGTACGGGCCCAGTGCGCCAGGTTGACCAGCGCGTCGGCGTTGGCGGCCACGTGCGCCAGCAGGTGCTTGCCGCTCCAGCCCGCCAGCGCCGTCGGCCGGTCCAGCCGGTCGTCCGGCAGCGCGGCCAGGGCGCCGAAGAAGAGCTCGCTGCCCCGGGCCGTCCACCGCAGGCCATCAGCCCTGCTCCGGTTCGCGGCCATCATGTGACCGGCTCGGCGACGGCCTTGACCTCCGAGCGGCCGAGCCCGGTGATCTCGGTGGCCAGGACGCTGCCGTCGGTGAGGTAGCGGGCCGGCTTGCGCGCGTGACCCACCCCGCCCGGCGTCCCGGAGGCGATGACGTCGCCAGGGGCGAGCGTGAGGATCGTGGAGACGTACCTGACCAGCGCGACGGGGTCGAACACGAGGTCGGAGGTGTCGGCCTGCTGCACCACCTCGCCGTCGACCGACCCGGTCAGGGTGAGAGCGGGCCGGCTGCCGCCGGGCAGCTCGTCGGGGGTGACCAGGTAGGGGCCGAAGGGGGTGCTGCCCTCCCAGGTCTTGCCCTGCAGCCACATGGGGGAGCGGTACTGCCAGTCACGCATGGTGACGTCGTTGAGTACGGCGAACCCCGCGATGGCCGCGGCGGCCTCGTCCTCGCCGGCGCGCCGCACGCTCCTGCCGATGACGATCGCGAGCTCGGCCTCCCAGTCCACCTGATCGGACTCCGGCGGGAGCCGGATCTCGTCGTACGCGCCGACGAGCGCCTCGGGATACTTGGCGAACAACGTCGGGTACTGCGGCAGCTCCCGGCCCATCTCCAGAATGTGGTTGCGGTAGTTCAGCCCGACACAGACGATCTTGCCGGGCCGGGGCACGACGGGCGCGTAGCCCGCGCTCCCCGCCACGGGCTCTTCTGCCCGCGCGGCGTGCTCCGCCCAGTCCGGCCGGGCCAGCAGCTCGCCGACGTCGGCGAGGCCCAGGTCGATCAGGGTCTCCCCCTCGACCCGGGCGGCGCGGGTGCGGCCGTCGGCGGTGCGGATGGTGGCGAGCTTCATGCGTTGGTTCCTTTCACACGGGGTTCCACCTGCGCGCGATCCAGGTGCAGCGCCTCGAAGATGGGCCCGTCGCTGAATCGGAAGAGGTCGAGCGCGGCGGAGTCGGAGTCGGAGTCGGACGCCGAGGCCTCGGACTTCGCCGAGAACGGCGTCCAGGAGGGGACGACGAACAGGTCGCCCCGGGTGACCGACCAGGACACGTCGCCGACCGTGACCCGCCCGCTCCCGTCGAAGACCTGGTACACCGAGGAGCCGGCCTCCCGGCGGGGCGCGGTTTCCGCGCCGCTGCGGATGCGGTGCATCTCGACCCGGATGGTCGGCAGGACGTCGCCTCCGGTGGTGGGGTTGACGTACCGCACCGCCGCGTGGCCCGGCTCGACCGTCCCCGCATGGCCCTCGGCCTCGAGTTCGAGCTGGTCCGTCAGCGCGCGGTCGGTATCGGCCCAGCGGTAGGCCAGCAGCGGGGTGCCGGGCCGGGCGCCGAGCAGCGAGGCCGGGCGCAGCCCGGGGTGCCCCCACAGCCGTTCCGACCGGGACCGTTCGGGGGTGGTGCGCTCATCCGCGCTGATCTGGTCGCGGCCGAACTCGAAGAACTGGGATTCGGTGACGTACTGGAACGGGATGTCCAGGCCGTCGATCCACGCCATCGGCTGGTCGGCCGCGTTGTGATGGGCGTGCCAGTTCCACCCGGCCTGGGGCAGGAAGTCGCCGCGCCGCATGGGCACCGGATCGCCCTCGACCACCGTCCACACGCCCTCGCCCTCGACGACGAAGCGGAACGCGTGCTGGGTGTGCCGGTGCTCGGGAGCGTCCTCGCCCGGCATGAGGTACTGGATCGCGGCCCACAGCGTCGGCGTCGCGAACGGCCGGCCGCCGAGCGCGGGGTTGGCCAGCGCGATCGCCCGGCGTTCCCCTCCCCGGCCGACCGGCACCAGGTGCCCGGAGCGGTCCGCCAGCGCCAGCAGGTTCTGCCACCGCCACAGGTGCGGGACCGCCTTGGACCGGGGGTGCGGCGGCATCAGGTCGCCGATCTCGGTCCACAGCGGGACCAGCAGCTCCTTCTCGAAGCCGCGGTACAGCTCCCGCAGTGCCGCCGACGGCGTCGGCTGGTCCGGCGAGTCGACCGCGGTGAGGCGAACGGGGGAGTTCGCGGTCTCGATCATGTCTACTCCTAGCTCCTGCGACGCGGGGGTGCGCGGCGGCGACCGGCCGCCGGTCCCGCGCGGGTTCCAGCTTGTATCGTGGGGGACGGAAAAGAATAGGAGATTCTGCTGTGAAGAATCCTCCCAACTACCTGGTACGCAGCGTCGATCACGCGCTGCAGCTCGCGGTCATGCTGCAGGTCGAGGGCCCGTTCGGCGTGGGCGAGGCCGCGCGGCGGCTCGGGGTGGCGCCCTCCACCGCGCACCGGCTGCTGGCCATGCTCGTCTACCGCGACTTCGCGATCCGCCGCGAGGACCACCTCTACGCCGCCGGCCCGGTGCTCTCGCTGGGCGGCAGCTCCCAGTCGCGCACCGCGCTGCTGCGCTCGATCGCCATGCCGCACCTGGCCGCCCTGGTCGAGCGGGTCCAGGAAAGCGCGAACCTGCAGATCCTGTCCGGCGACCACGTCCGGTTCATCGGGTCGGTCGAATGCACCAGGGCGCTGCGGGTCGGCAACCGCGAGGGCATGGTCTTCCCCGCGCACCTCGTCTCGGGCGGCAAGGTCATGCTCGCCGACCTGCCGCCGGAGCGGCTCGACGCGCTCTACGACCCGGAGAAGTGGGGCGACCGCCTGGACCAGCGGCCCAACCTGGCGGCGCTGCGCCGCGAGCTGCGCAACGTCCGCGACCGGGGGTTCGCCATCAACGCCGGCAAGACCGAATCGGGCGTCACCGCCGTCGGCCGGGCCGTACGCGGTGAGGACGGCCGCGCCCTGGCGGCCGTGTCGGTGTCGATGCCCACCAGCCGCTTCTCGCGGGACCGGCTCCCGGAGCTGGTCAGCGCCCTGTCCCTGACCGCCCGCGACATCGAGGAGGAGATGGGCGGCGCCGGCCGGCCCGCCCCGGCTACGGCGCCTTACGGGTCGTGAACGGCAGGACGAGCCGCGACTGGTGGGCGGCGTCGCGATACACCTTGTGGCTCGTCGCGCGACCCGACGGCAGGTGCATGGCCTCCGGCGGCAGCAGGGAGTTGTGGGCGTCGGCCAGCGGCTCGTTGCACGAAAGCTCCACCTCCAGGCGGTGCCCCGGCCTGAAGGCGTTCGCGAAGGGGTAGCGTGATGGCGAACTCGCTCTTCAGCAGCTCGAAGGCGGAGCCCTTGTCCTCCAGCTCCGCGGCCGTGGGGCTGAACTCCTCGGGCGCGCGGACATAGACGCTGGCCTCGACGAGCGGCTCGTCCTCGACCGAGATCAACCGGGTGAAATGCAGGAGCCGCTCATCCGCCCCGATCTCCAGGCGGTGCCTGATCCGGGCGGGCGGCTCCGCCCGTTCGATGCCGGACACCTTCGACGCGGGGTGCAGGCCGCTCTCGGAGAGGTACTGGTACAGAGCCCCCGGCCGGACGTCGGCCGGACGTCGGCCGGCCGGCGGACCCGGGCACCCGGAACCGGGAACGTCCCCTTGCCCTGCTTCCGGTAGACGTACCCCTCGCCGGCCAGCTCCTTGAGCGCTTGGCGGATGGGTGCCCGGCTCACCTCGAAGCGGCTGAGCAGCTGCTCCTCGGTCATGGGTTTGTGCGGGTCCGCGAGCCCGCCGGTGATCTCCGCCAGCAGGATGTCTTTGATCTGCCGATACAAGGGGACCCCGGACGAGAGATCGAGTTCGCTGTTCGCCATGAGTGTTCGGGTCCTCCACTTGCTGATCACCGGGGTCCATCTGCAGGCAGTCAAGCACATTGGCGCAAATTTGAGCGATGGCCGCGACATACCTGGGATATACCGCCAGAACCTACTGTCCGGTAACGTACCGGCACGCACGACGGAGGTTCCTCCGTGTGTCGGGCCTTTCTCCGCAAACAATCTGCGAAAGGTACGACGTGCTGAAAAGACGCTTAGCCGGCGCGGCCATGTTCCTCGCGGTCGTCGCCGGTGGCCTGGTCGTGACCTCGACCCCCGCCGCCGCGGCCCCCGACTTCCAGCTGCCCTTCCCGTGCGGCCAGAAGTGGCGGCTGAACACCTGGGACTCGACCCACGCCCCCGCGCTGGACATGGTCCGCGAGCCGCAGTCGGAAACCGAGGGCTCGCGGCTGGTCGCCCCCGCGGCCGGCGAGGTGAACCAGTCCTACTACCACTCCAACGCCGGCAACATGATCCAGATCGATCACGGCGGCGGCCACTTCACCACCTACATCCACCTGCAGTCGCGCTCCGTGAGCGTGGGCGACCGGGTCACGCAGGGCCAGACCATCGGCCGGGTCGGGCACACCGGGCCGACCTCGAACGGGAGCCCGCACCTGCACTACGAGCAGGGCTACGACGCCAACGGCGACGGCTCCGCCAGCTGGGGCTTCGAGGGGGCCGAGCGCGTCACGGCCAGGTTCGACGGCAAGGCGTACGGGCCCGCACCGGGCGGCGAGTGGCGCAACGTCGCGAGCCTCAACGGCTGCACGAAGCCCAACCTGTTCGGCGCGGACTTCAACTCCGACGGCATCGGTGACATCTTCTCCGAGGCGACCGGGACGTTGCACGTGTGGAACGGTAGGGGCAGCAACAACTTCACCAGCCGGATCGAGATCGGCCCGAACTGGGAGCAGTACAGCCGGCCCATCAGCGGTGACTTCAACAGTGACGGGATCAGCGATCTGCTGGCGGTCAAGGACGGCACCCTGCACGTGTGGAACGGCAAGGGCGCCAACAACTTCGCCGGTGCGATCGCGCTGGGCCCGGGCTGGACGCCGTACGCCGCGACGCTGATGAACGTGGGTGACATCAACGGCGACGGCAAGACCGACATCGGCGCGATCGCCAACGACACCTTCCACGTGTGGAACGGCAAGGGCGCCAACAACTTCTCCAGCCGCATCGAGATCGGCGCGAACTGGGGACAGTACAGCCGGCCCATCAGCGGTGACTTCAACAGCGACGGCATCGGCGACCTGGCCGCGGTCAAGGACGGCACCCTGCACGTCTGGAACGGCAAGGGCAGCAACAACTTCACCGGCGCCATCGCGCTGGGCCCGGGCTGGACCCCGTACGCCGCCACCCTGATGACCTTGGGCGACATCAACAGCGACGGTCACACCGACATCGCGGCCGTACTCAACGACCATCTCCAGGTCTGGAACGGCAAGGGCGCCAACAACTTCGCCGGCCGGATCGAACTCGGCCCCGGCTGGACGCCGTACTTCCCGGTCTGACCCCCATTTCCCCGGGTGCCGGCCCTGCCCGCAAGGCCGGCACCCCGCGTTCGAAAGAGCAGCAGATGATCTCGAAGAGAGTGCTGACCGTTCTCACGGTCCTGGCCTTATGCTCTGCCACCCCGGCGTACGCCGCGGACGACCCCGAACCGCTGTCCGGCGACGTGACCATCGCCTACGCCACCGCTCCCTGCGACCCCAAGGGCACGACCAGCCGCGACGCCACCCTGGCCACGCAGCTGAACCGCGTGCTCACCGGCAAGATGGACGGCTACATGTCGGCCTACCGCGTCTCGTGCGCGCGCAAGGTCGTGCAGGCCGTACAGGACCGCGGCATGGCGCAGCGGGCGGCGGTCATCGCGGTCACCACCACGATCGTGGAAACCAGCATCCAGAACATCAGCGAGACGGTCGACCACGACAGCCTGGGCCTGTTCCAGCAGCGCGCCTCCTGGGGCAGCGTGAACGAGCGGCTCGATCCGATCTGGGCGACCAACGCCTTCCTGAACAAGATGGTCCGGATCTATCCGGGCGACAGCTGGAAGGGGGAGCCGATCGGCGAGGTGTGCCAGGCCGTCCAGGTGTCCGCCTACCCGGACCGCTACCAGCCTGAGGCCGGCGACGCGCAGAAGATCGTCGAGGCGCTCTGGACCACGCCTGTGCTGCACGGCGCGGACTTCAACTCCGATGGCATCGGTGACATCTTCTCCGAGGCGACCGGGACGCTGCACGTGTGGAACGGCAGGGGCAGCAACAACTTCACCAGCCGGATCGAGATCGGCCCGAACTGGGAGCAGTACAGCCGGCCCATCAGCGGTGACTTCAACAGTGACGGGATCAGCGATCTGCTGGCGGTCAAGGACGGCACCCTGCACGTGTGGAACGGCAAGGGCGCCAACAACTTCGCCGGTGCGATCGCGCTGGGCCCGGGCTGGACGCCGTACGCCGCGACGCTGATGAACGTGGGTGACATCAACGGCGACGGCAAGACCGACATCGGCGCGATCGCCAACGACACCTTCCACGTGTGGAACGGCAAGGGCGCCAACAACTTCTCCAGCCGGATCGAGATCGGCGCGAACTGGGGACAGTACAGCCGGCCCATCAGCGGTGACTTCAACAGCGACGGCATCGGCGACCTGGCCGCGGTCAAGGACGGCACCCTGCACGTCTGGAACGGCAAGGGCAGCAACAACTTCACCGGCGCCATCGCGCTGGGCCCGGGCTGGACCCCGTACGCCGCCACCCTGATGACCTTGGGCGACATCAACAGCGACGGTCACACCGACATCGCGGCCGTACTCAACGACCATCTCCAGGTCTGGAACGGCAAGGGCGCCAACAACTTCGCCGGCCGGATCGA
>NZ_VCKX01000049.1 GCF_005889725.1 Nonomuraea zeae | reverse complement strand
CCGCCTGCACTCGGCCATCGGACACCTTCCACCTGAGGAATTCGAGGCGATCTACTACGCTCAACACCAGCCCAACGATGCCCTGACCATCAACCGCTGAGGTCTCCATCAAACTCGGGGCGGTTCATTGCGGTTTTGGCGCCGCCAACGCTTCCCTCGCCTGCTGCCCTCCGCAAACCCAGTTCTCCTGGAGATCAGCAAATGCGTCAGCGAGTGCCTGGACTCCGGCGCCGTCTTCACGGAAGCGCAGCGCGATCTTCTTGGCGCCCGAGTAAGCGAGCTTGAGCAACGTCTGGACTCGGGGGATCTCTTGCTCGTCGTTCGGCACATCAAGGTGGCATCGGGCCTGCGGTAGCTCGAAGCGACGAGAGACCGAACCGAACCGTGCGGTTGAGGCGGTGGGCTCGGCCGGCGCATCGTCAGACGGTGTCGGCGTTCGGGCGTGCCGGGAGAGTCGTGAAGGTACACATTGAAGCGAGTGCTACCGCCGCCCGGGGTGGCCAACAAGACGGCCTGGGCGCGTGAGCGGGAACATACGACAGTGAGGATCAGCTTGTACTGCGGGCGAGACGGCGACGACCATGGACCATCTCAGCTGAGATCGTCGCTGAATAGCGCCTATAAGGATCAAGCGGCAGCGCGCCGCGCCGCTGAGGGCCCTCCGCCGCATCGCCGCACTAGTCTTCGGACTCGTCCGGCCAAGCAGTCCAAGTCAGCGACTCCCGCCACCCAGGCAACCGGTAGAGCCACATGGTGAAGATCTGCGCCAGAATCGGCAGTGTCCGGCTGGAAGCGCGAAAGTGCGCCTCTACGCTGCCGTCGCGATACTCCAGCCGGTAGGCCCCGTCGTCCCGTAGGTAAGCCTGCATGTAGTAGTCATCATTTTCTGCGTCCAGGCGCTCGACCACGAGGAACCGGTTGGACATGGTCAATCCGCGCAGCAGAGCATGCAGGTCGTCAGAGATCGGGTTCTCCACAGAATCGCCGCGTTCATTGAACGCCCGCGCCGTTAAACTCATGGCGCTCAAGGTAACAATGCTCTATGAACCAGGGCGTGAAATAGCAGGGCGGTCAACGGCCCGGCGAATGCATGCGGTCGTGGCACTGGGAAAGCCATCCTCGGAAGGGATGGCCATCAGCGATCAATCTTGTTCCAGCGTTCTAGATGATCTTCTGGGTGCTTGGGTGCCCCGCATGTCTGCTCTGAGGACACTTCGCTGTAGATGGTCATGGTCACCGCGAATCAGGGATCCAACAAAGCGACCAACTCCAGTCCGACGAGCACCCACGCCTAAGAGGTCAGGCTCCGTCGTCAGTCTGTACTCTGGCGCTCTGCGAGGTCGCGAGCAAGATTGAGCAGGTGGGGCAGGCGCAGGGTTCGCCCGCCGCTTCCGGGGAGCGGAACGTGTAAGGGTTCGGTCCAGTTGGCTGGTATTGCTGCCGGCCCGTAGACGGCTCCGGCCAGGCCGCCGGTGACCGCGGCGACTGTGTCGGTGTCGCCGCCCAGGTCGATGGCGGCGCGGATGGCATCTTCATAGCTCTGGGTCGTGCGCAGTGCCCAGACGGCTGAGCCGAGACAGGGCCAGACGGCGCCGTTGAACTCGGTGGCGTGATCGGGATGCCAGTCGGCTGCGAGGACGGCGGCGTAGCGTCGACGATGGTCGGGTTGGACAGCGGTGAGGGTCTGCGAGAGCTGGTCCAAGGGGTCCCCGCCGTTCAGGGCGACGCGTATCAGGTCGTGGAAGATCGCGGTGCCTTCCCATGCCGCCGGGTCGCCGTGGGTGAGGGCGGCGATGTGCCGGGCGGCGGCCATGGTGGTCTGCCGGTCGTCGCGGGCGAAGTACACCGCCGATGGGGTGGCGCGCATGAGCGCGCCGTTGCCGGCGGCTAGGTGGCTGCTTCGGTAGTGGGCGGCGGCGGCCTGGTCCCAGGGCAGGCCGCGGGTCAGAACGTCTTCGGTCTGCAGCCCGATGTCTTTGGGATCATCGGCCGCCCACCGCTGGAAGCGGGCGAAGATGTCCGGCAGGTTCAGGCGGCCGTGCTCCAGCAGCGACTCGGCTACGTGTACGGCCATTTGCGTATCGTCGGTGGCCTCGCCGGCGTCCCAGCCGCCGCCTCCGCTCATCTCGCCGCCGGCACCCGGTAGCGGGAAGCGGGAGGAGAACGCTCCCGCCGGGCCGAACTCGAATGGCGCACCCAGCGCGTCGCCCACAGCCGAGCCGACGACCGCACCAACGGCACGCTGCGCGAGGTTCACTACAGCAGGCTACCGAGCTGGTCGAAGGAGAGGGCAGGCGGCGAGATCAAGTCAGGTCACGTCGCCGGGCGGAGGGCTGTGTACGGCAGCGGAATTCAGCAGCAGCGTCGGTGACTGCACACCGTCCGACAGAGGTCCGGCGGGACAGACCCCGTGACCACACGTGATTGCCGCGCGCGCCATCAGCGTGTTAGCGAGGGTGGTCAGCAGGGGCTGGTCACGGTCACTGGCGGACTGTCGGTCGCCCAGGTGGAGGCCGTAGCAGTCGAGGGCCGGACCGACCTGGAAGCAGGAAGCCAGGCGACCCTAGCTGGGCCGCGCGCTCGCCGTACTTCCCGCCTCGGCGGTTCTCGGCCCGCTGCCGAGCCGCGCTTACGATCAAGTCGGCGACGCGATCGGGCCGTGATCTGCCCGGCCGTACGTCGTCTTCCTTACCCTCGTGTTAGTTCGAGCCGTCGTCCCCATCGCGCCAGCTAGAGGACATATTCATCCGTGCTGGGAAGAGATCATCCGTATCGCAGAGGATTCCCTGCTGGAAACGGGGCAACTCATCGCGATGTTGGGGGACGATGCCCAGCTCATCGATGGCGAGTTGATCGCCTGCAACGCAGACGGGACGAGCGCCGGCCTGGCAGTACGCGCCTCGGACAGCACCTGGTGGGACGTGGAGACATCCATGCAGAAGGTCTTGGACAGGGTCTCTCTGCTCTACCCGGACGCGGAGGAGGTTCTGCCCGCGCACCTGCTTGATGGTGGCTGAACTCCGTCCCGGACCGGGGGCGATCGACGGTGCAGGGCGTCGCTCCTCAGCCACGGCCAACCAGACCCCGAACTCGTGGCGATGCGGCAGCTTGCCCATGCCTTCGATGGTGCAGCCGATGGGAAACAGCCGCCCGATCAGCGTCTTGACCTGGCCCGGCCTCCAGCGCTGGTCGTCCATGTAGCTCCAGGCCAGCGGTCGCCGCCGTAACTCGACGTCCAGCTGCGCCCACTGTAGCCGTGCGGCGACTGCCCTGACGCTCCCGCCGCTCCTGCTCCGCGGTGACGCGAGCGCGGCGATCCCTGGACGCGCTCTGAACCGGTTACCAGCGGATATGTCCCGGCGCCATCGACAGCCAGAATGTCCTGACCCAGTGGTTTGTGAGCCTTCGGCCGGTTCTCACCAAGTACGGGTGTAGATCGACGAAGGGGAGCAAGGCCGGTGCGTCTCAGACGGGGGAAGCTCGCCACCGACCCCGCGGCGTTCGAAGCCTTCTACCGGAGGCACGGTCGCCGACCTGACGGCCGATGTGTTCCTCGCGGTGTTCGACTCGGCGCACACGTACCGCCCGGGCAAGGGCAGCGAGATCGCGTGGCTGTACGGCGTCGCGCGCAACACGCTGTCGGCCGAGCGGCGGCGGGCGCTGCGGGAGTCCCAGCTCACCCATCGAGCGAGCGGGCGGCGTCCGCTCGACGGCGACGACGTCTCCCGGCTGGAAGAGCAGATCGACGCGGAACGGCCCGCCAGGGCGGCCTTCCACGCCATGGCCGGATTACCCGACGGAGAGCGCGCTGTCCTGGAACTGGTGGTTCTGGAGCAGCTCACGCCGTCGGAGGCGGCGGTGGTGCTGGGCATCCGGCCGGGGACCGCCATGGCACGGCTGCACCGCGCCCGCAAGACGCTCCGCGACCTGCCCTTCGTCATGGAAGGAACCCCACGATGAGATTCGAGGAGCAGTTGCTGACGGACCTCAAGAACGAGATGAACGCCCGGAACGAACGCAGCCGCCGCGTCGGCCGCCGCCTGCTCACGGGGGCGGCGGTGGCCGGACTGGCGGCGGTGGCGGGGGTGGCGGTGCCGCTGCTGACCGGGTCTGAGCCGGCGTACGCGGTGAGCAAGAACGCCAACGGCACCGTCACGGTGGAGCTCAAGGAGTTCAGGGATGCCGACCAGCTGGAGCAGGACCTCAAGGACATGGGCGTGACCGCCGACGTCACGTACCTCAAGCCCTACACCAAGTGCCAGAGCGACCGGGGCACGCTCGTCGGCGGCGGATACGACACTCCGGAGGAGTGGCGCGAGTCCGTGCACTACAAGGTCGCCAGGCCGGGACCGAAGAGCTTCGTCATCGATCCCCGCTATGTCGGGAAGGGGCAGACGGTGGTGCTGGAGTTCACCGAGAACCCGAAGGGGCCGATCAAGGCGCAGCTCAATGCGTCGGTGATCGAGGGCTCGGTCAAGCCGTGCGTCCCGGCGCACGAGCCGACCCAGCTCGGCTGACCTGCGGCGGTACGACGCTGGACGTACCGCCGCCCGGCCGCTCGCCACGACCGGCCTCCGCCGACCCGCTCAACCGGCGTACGGCGCTCTTGCCGGCGGACTGGGGCAGGGCCTCGTAGGCCCGCAGGGCGTGGTGCCGGGGGCCGGTAGCCGGTGTGTCGTTCCGGGAAGGTGGCGGCGCGTGGCGAGGTCCTGTTCCGGGACGTTCGGTGGAGGGTGCGGGCGGGGATCCGACGGTGATGGTGTCGCCGTCCCGGACGAGGGCCAGGGTGCCGCCCGCCCCTCGGGAAGGATGTACGCGGGTCGCCCGCCGGCGTCGGTTCCTTCTTGGCGCAGGTCAGAAGGGGCCGGTCTCCGGATAGCCGGCCTTGATGACGGCCTTGCGGGTCTTCGCGTTGAGTCTCTTCTCGCTGATGACCTTGCCGGCCGGTGGTGCGGAGATCTTCACCTTGGCGCCCCAGCCCGAATACTTGGTATCGGAGTGGAAGATCATCTGGTCATAGGCCGTGGTGTCGCCGTCCGGCAAGATCGTCGTGTCGACGACCGAGCGGGTGAGCAGGTTGCGCTTGTCGAAGTACAGGTGGAACTTGACGTCGCCTTCCCCGGCGGACTTGTCGTGCCGGAACTCGGCGAGTGTGGCGGTGCCCTCATATTCGCCGGTCGCCACTTCTGATGCGTTGCTCAGCATGAACTTCAGGTCCGCCGGAGTGACGCCCATATCGAGGATGACGTTTTCGCGCGCACTGGTCTTCGACTGGATCCAGGACCGTCCGGAAGGCAGTGCATTGGCGATGCCGGCGTTGGTCACGTAGGCGTTTTTGCCCTCGGCGATGACCCGATAGGGAGCGCGGGTCACTTTCGGGCGCGAGGACGTGCGGACACTGAGGTCGGCAGCCGCTACATTGCCTTTACCGAAAGCCAGGGTGCCGACCGTGCGGGTGTTCACCCGTACCTGCATGGTTTGGTCGTCGACGGTGAAATCGACGGTGATGCCGCTTGACTCGGTTACTTTTACGCCTTTGCCCGGGACCAGCTGGGCTTTCAGGGCTTTCACCGGATCCACTGGAGCGGCCTGCACGGATGCGACGGATGCCGCCTGAGCGGGTACGGCTACCGCGCTCACGGTCACGGCTGTTGCTATGAGGCCTGCGAAGAAGAGCTTCATCAGCGTCCTTGCTCGGGGGGATACAGCAGGAAAAGATTAGGAGGGTGCTGTCAACGAGATAAGAGATATCTCGTAACGATCCGATGCAGGCTGCTGATGCGAAGTGGTGGTGATGACCGTTGTTGACGGCGGAAAGGGGGGGTCTTTTGCGTCCGCTCGTTGTTCAGCTACACGCTCCGCTCGGTCGGGCGATCGCGGAGCTTCTACTTCTCGGGCCCGGAGGCCCTGCCTCCAGGCCCGGCGAAGGGCCGGCGAAGGGCCGGGTAGGCCGGCCCATGCCTACCCACCCGTTGCCTGTCTGTATGGGTTGTTCCCGGTAGAGGCAGTTGCGTATGCCGGGCAGCTCAGTTGTAGGGATTGTCGTAGGTCACGGACTTGGTGCGGCTGTTGTAAGTGTTGCCGGGGTAGAACCAGCCGCCCGTCACGTACAGAGTGACGTTCGCGAGGGTGGTGGAGTGGGTGTATTCACCGTCGTAGAGGAATAGGTACAACTGGCACCCGGCGGGAGCGGTTGTCGTGCCCGTCTGGCTCGGATAGAAGACGCTGCTGCCGTTGACGGAGACGTAGAAGTTCGGCATGGGATAGGACCCGCTTCCCCAGCAAAGCCGGAGCGAGTACTTGAACTTCGTGTTCCCGTCGTCGAACGCCAGCGTGCCGGTCAGCTGGGCGAGCATGATTGACGGTCCGGCGTTCGAGGTCACCGTGAGGGACACGGGCTGGTCCGGGCCGTAGGCGGCGTGCGCGGGAGTGACGGGGAGCAGAAGTGCCACGAGCGTTGCGATGGCGATGGCGACAGAGCCGGCCGCACGACGTGCTTTGGAGCGTGTCAATTCCAACCTCATCTCTTATGATGTCGGCGGAGCCCGCACGGAGACTATTGTCGAGGCCCTCAGGCGTCCAGAGAGACGATTTAGCGGCACTGATTCGGTCCGGTAGTAATTTGTGTCATGGCAGCTCTCGCCAGGATGAACGAGGCGTGTCACCAGGGCTGGGATTAGCTCGGCAGAGCCGTAATGCCGGGCCTGCCGGGTGAAATTTTCATTCCATCAGGACGTGGCCGGCTCCGGTGCCGGAGACGACTACGCCGATTCGGCTGTGGGCCTCGACGACGCCGTTGGTGAGCCGGTCGCTTCGTAATCAGTCAGATCGCGCAGGTGCCGGACGGGGGAGGCCAGCAGGACCAGCGGCATGCAGGCGGCCGCCGCGACGAAAATGATCAGGGTCACCCGGCCGCTGAGGATCCCGGCAATGGCTCCGGCGATCAACCCGCCGATCGGGATCGCGCCCCACGACACGAACCGGACCGTCGCCATCACCCGGGGCAGCAGCTCGGGCGGGCTGGCGATCTGCCGGTAAGTACGGGTCACCACGCTGATCACCACCACACCGATGGAGAAGACGGCGTTGCCGATGGCGAAGGCGGCGAAGCCCTGCCAGCCGGTGCCGAGCGGGACGACGAGCGCCCCGGCGACCGAGACGAAGCCGGCGACGATCAGGGCGCGGGCGGTCCCGAGCCTGGCCGTGATCCGGTTCGTCAGGGCCGCGCCGATCAGCGTGCCGGCCCCGTCCGCCGCCAGCAGCAGGCCGACGAGGCCGGGCGCAGCGTGCAGCTCCCGCACGAGGTACAGCGCGTAGAGCGCGAACTGCGCTCCGGAAACCGTGTTCGCCGCGGTGGCGGCCCACATGCACGGGCCCATCACCGGATGGCGTACGACGAAACGCCAGCCTTCGCGGATCATCGCGCGCACCGGCGGCCAGCTGTCGGGGGCCTCGGCACGGCGTTCCGGGAGGGTGCGCAGCAGAAGGGCCGAGACCAGGTAGCTGACCGCGTCGAAGAGGAGGGTGGGCACCGCCCCGAGCACCTGGACGATGACGCCACCGACGGACGGGCCGCCGAGCTGGGTGGCGGCCTGGGTGCCGGAGGTCAGGCTGTTACGGGACTGCAGCTGCTCCTTGCTCACGATCGACGGCAGGAAGGTCGAGTTGGCGACGTCGAAGATGACGTTCGCGAAGCTGATCACGAGGGCCACGATCACCAGCTGGGCGATCGTCAGGCAGCCCAGCCACCAGGCCGGCGGGATGGAGCTGATCGCCGCGGCGCGGGCCAGGTCGGCGCCGATCTGGACCCTTCTCATGGGCAGGCGCTGGACCATCACCCCGGCGGGCAGGCCGATCACGATCCAGGCGACGTAGCCGGCCGCGGCGATCAGGCCCATCTCGAACGCGGAGGCGTCGAGCACCGTCAGCGCCGTCAGCGGCAGCGCCACCGCGCCTACCGCCGAGCCGACCGCGCTGGTCGTGCCCGCCGTCCACCACCGCCAGAAGACGGACGACCCATGCGCGCCGGTCGTCCACCGCCGCCATAGGACGCTCACGCCACGCGCGCCGGTCGTCCACCGCCGCCAGAAGGCGCTCGCCCCACGCTTCCCGGTCGTCCACCGCCGCAATAAGGCGCTCGCCCTCCGCGCACTGTCGACTGCCATCTCAACGCCCTTCGAGTAAGTTCCAAAATGGAACGTACTATACTGATGCGCGTGAAGCGAGCAGATCTGACCGACGCCGACTGCGGCATCGCGCAGGCGCTCGGAGTGATCGGCGACTGGTGGACGTTCCTGGTGGTGCGCGACATCGCCGGCGGCACCACCCGCTTCGACGGCCTTCAGCGTGAGCTCGGCGTCAGCCGCCGGGCTCTGGCCGAGCGCCTGGCCGGTCTCGTCGAACATGGGGTGCTGGAGAAGCGGCCCTACTCCGATCGCCCCCCGCGCTTCGACTACCTGCTGACCGCGAAGGGCGAGGGCCTGTTGCCGGCGCTCATCGCGCTGCAGGACTGGGGCACCCGACATGTGATGGGCGACGGGGCACTGACCGCGACCAGCGAGGACGGGTCGGCGGAGAGCCGTCGCGTGCATGAGCTGATCAATCGGAAAGTGCCGGATCTCATGCTGGAACGGCACGACGGCGAGCGGGTCGCACCCGGCGTGCCGGGCGTCTGGACCGTGCTCTACTTCTTCCCTGGCGCCTTCGCCCCCGGAGCCCAGAGCTATCCGCCTGGCTGGGGCGACATCCCGGGTGCCCCGGGCTGCACTTTGGAGTCCCTCACCTACGCCTCGCGGCATGCCGACTTCGAGGCGTCCGGTGCCGCGATCCGCGGCGTCAGCACCCAGCGGCCCGACCAACTGGCCGCCTTCGTCGCGCACGCGAGGTTGCCCTACCCTCTTCTGTCCGACCAGGACAGCAAGCTCGCGGCCGGGCTGCTGCTGCCGACCTTCCGGGCGGCCGGCGTCGACCGCTTCAAGCGGCTCACGTTGCTGGCCGACCCCGACGCGATCATCCGGGCGGTGCAGTTCCCGATCAGCGATCCGGCCGGCTCGGTGGAAGAGATGCTCGCCCTCGTCCGCGGTCGATGACAAGGCGGTGGCGCCGGCCTGGTCGGGGGTGCGGAAGTGCTGAAAAGGGCAAAGGCGTACAGAAAGGTCGTATTACCCAATCACCTGGCACTCTTCGGGAAGCACATGTCCTCGTGGTCACGCTCCCCACTCACCACTCGTCCGTAAGCTGGAGCTATGTCCCCCGCACTCGTCCTCCTCGACGGCGTTCGCTGGCGGGGTGTACGCGTGGTCGGCGATCGCGCGCACACCCTGCTGTCCGTGCTCGCCCTGCAAGGACGTGCGGGCGTAAGTGACGAGCGCCTGGTCGAGGAGCTGTGGCCGGACGAGGCGCCGGCCAACCCGACGAAGGCGCTGCAGGTGGTCGTCTCGCGGACCAGGGCGGTGACCTGCGCCGACGTCGTGGTACGGATCCCGCGTGGCTACCGGCTCGGGCTGCCCGCCGATCAGGTGGACGTGCTGCTGCTCGGCGCGCTCGTGGAGCAGGCGCGGGCCGCACTGGGCGAGGACGACATGGCGCTCGCGTCCCGCCGCGCCGAAGAGGCCGTGAACCTCCTGAACGGCGGCCTGGACGGCGCCACGGGCGCCCTCGCCGCGCTGCGGGACGTCGCCGCGAAGGCGGTGGCCGAGGCACGACGGGTGGCGGCGATCGCGCGGGGCCGCAGCGGCGCGCACGAAGGCGCGCTGCCGCTGCTGGAGGAGGCCGCGGCCGAGCGGCCGCACGACGAGGAGCTGCTCGTTTGCCTGCTGCGCAGCGAGGCCGCCGTACGGGGTGCCGCCGCCGCTCTGGAGCGTTATGAGCGGTATCGAGCGGACCTGGTCACCCGGCTCGGCACCGACCCAGGGCCCGAGCTCGCCCGCGTGTACGCCGAGCTCCTCGTCGCCGATCGGCCGGTGCGCGCGGGCATCCAGTTCGACGGCTCCTCGCTGCTCGGCCGCGACGGCGACATCCGTGCGGTGCACGCCCTGCTGCAGACCAACCGGGTGGTCTCGATCATCGGCCCCGGCGGACTGGGCAAGACGCGGCTGGCCCATGTCGTCGGCAGGAACGCCACGCAGCCCATCGCCCACTTCGTCGAGCTCGTCGGCGTCTCCTCGCCGGAGGGCGTGGTGGGGGAGGTGGGCTCGGCGCTCGGGGTCCGGGACTCGGTCAGCGGCCGGCACGTCCTGACCGCCGAGCAGCGTTCCGACGTCCGTGCCCGGATCGCCCAGCATCTCGACCAGGCTCCGGCGCTGCTGATACTGGACAACTGCGAGCACGTGATCGAGGCCGTCGCCGACCTGGTGGCGTTCCTGACCGTGACGACCCGCGACCTGCGGGTGCTCACTACCTCGCGCGCCCCCTTGTCGATCCCCGCCGAACGCGTCTACCTGCTCGGCGAGCTGCCCACGGGCGACGCGGTGGAGCTGTTCCGCCAGCGCGCCACGGCCGCCCGCCCGGGGGTGCGGATCGACGAGGCAGCGGTGGGGCAGGTCGTCGCCCGCCTCGACGGGCTGCCGCTCGCGATCGAGCTGGCCGCGGCCAAGGTGCGGGTGATGTCGGTGGAGGAGATCGCGCGGCGCATGGCGGACCGGTTCGCCCTGCTGCGCGGGGGGAACCGTACGGCCCCGGACCGGCACCAGACGCTGCTCGCGGTCATCGACTGGTCGTGGAACCTGCTGGCCGAGCCCGAACGGCAGGCGTTGCGGTGGTTGTCGCTGTTCGGCGACGGCTTCACGCTGGCCGCGGCCGAGCAGGTGCTCGGCCCGGACGCCCTGCACGTCGTGGACGCGCTGACCGAGCAGTCGATGCTCAGCGTCCGCGAGGCGGCGTACGGCCTGCGCTACCGGATGCTGGAGACCGTCAGGGAGTTCGGGCGGATGCGGCTGAAGGAGGCCGGGGAGGAGGAGCCCGCCCGGGCGGCGCAGCTGGCCTGGGCGACGGCGTACGCGCTCGAACACGCCTCCCGGCTGTTCGGCCCGGCGCAGTTCGCGGCGGCCGACGCGCTGCACGCCGAGGAGAGCAACCTCGCCGAGCTGCTCCGGCAGGCTCTCGGCGAGTCCGATCGCGTCACGACGTTCCAGCTGCTGGCTGGGGTCGGCGCGCTGTGGTCGATCCGAGGCGAGCACTTCCGGGTGTTCGTGCACCGGGAGGCGATCACCCAGCTGGTCATCGGCTGGATGCCGCCGCCGTACCTCGCCGATGTGGTCAGGGCCGGCCTGCTGATCACGCTGATGAACATCATGATGGTCACCGACCGCCGCGACGATCCGCTGCGCGATCTCCTCCGCAGGCTGCCCGTCACCGAGACGACGAATCCGCATCTGACGGCGCTGGCCACGGTGCTGGTCGCGTGCGACGTGGCCGATGGCGCCGACATGCGCCACCAGCTGGCGGAGCTGTGCCGGAGCGCCGACCGCGACCTGGCCCGGGCGGCGATGCAGACGTACGTCCACGTCCTGGAGAACGCGGGAGACGTGAGCGAGGCGATCGAGACCGCCGAACGAGCCCTGACGCTGCTCCGCGAGGACGACGGGCCGTGGGCCGCCTCGATCATGCACGCCGTGCTGGCCCACCTGATCATGCAGCTCGGCGATCGCCGGCGGGCGATCGGGCACGCGCGGGCCGCGCTCCCGGTGCTGAGCCGGCTCGGCGCGACGGACGACGAGACCCAGCTCCGCGCGCTGCTTCTGGTCTCCGCGCTCGCCGACGGCGACCTCGGCACCGCGGAGGCCGAGCTCGCCGAGATCACCCGGACCCACGACAACGAGGCGGTGTTCGGCGGGGTGGCGATCGTCTCGTTGTGCGCGGCCGAGTTCGCCCTCGCCCGCGGCGAGACGGCCGCCGCGCTCGCGGAGTACCGCCTGGCCGTCCAGCGGGCGTACGACCTGCGCGTGCCCGGGGTGCCGCACACGGAGCCCACGCCGTGGTCGCTCGTCGCGGTGTCGGTCACCCTGACGGCGTACGCGCACTACGCCCGTCCGGAAGACGTCTGGTACGGCGCGGAGTTGTTCGCCACCGCCCGGGGCTATGACCTGCTGAGCGCGGCGAACCCCAACCTCGACTACCCGGTGTGCGGCTCGATGCTCTTCGCGCTCGGTGCCTGGGGGCTGCTCCGGGGAGCCATGGCCCCCCGGGACGCGATCGCGTTGCTGGTGCTGGCCGAGCGGTTCGCGTACAACGCCAGCATGCCGTGCATGACCTTCGAGCGGATCGAACCGCACGCGGAGCGGATCGCGCCCGGGACGATCGCGGCCGTGCGGGCCGAGTACGGCGATCGACGTGGCTCGGACCTGCTCGACGAGGCGCGCGGTCTCGTGGAGCAGGTCTCCGGACGGAACGGGCGGAGGTCACATGTGCCGCTTGTAACTGCGTACCGACAGCGGGGCGAAGATCGCGATGACGATCAGGCACGCCAGGAGCGTCCAGGCCACCTCTCCGCTGACGAGGGCGTTGTTGGCGAGGTCGCGGGCGGCCGTGACCAGGTGTGAGACCGGGTTGATCCGGACGAACGCCGCCAGCCACCCGGGCAGGGTCTCGACGGGGACGAACGCGTTCGACAGGAACGTCAGCGGGAACATGATCATCATGGAGATGCCCTGGACGGCCTGGGCGCTCCTCGCGATCGTGCCGACCCAGGTGAACACCCACGCCAGCGACCAGCCCGTGATGATCGACAGCAGGATCGCGGCGAGCACGCCGCCCGCTCCGCCGCCCGGGCGGTAGCCCATCACCAGGCCCATGCCGAAGGTCAGGGTGGCCGCGGTCGTGTAGCGCAGCAGGTCGGCCACCATCGGGCCGGCCAGCGGCGCGATCCGGGCGATCGGCAGCGACTTGAACCGGTCGAAGACGCCCTTCTCCATGTCCTCGCGAAGCTGCGTGCCGGTGGCCATGCACGTCGTCAGCACGGTCTGGGCGAGGATGCCGGGGATCATCAGGGGGAGATAGCTCTGTACGTCGCCCGCGATGGCGCCGCCGAAGATGAAGGCGAACATCGCGGTGAACAGGATGGGCTGCAGCGCCACGTCGAAGAACTGCTCCGGGTTGCGGCGCATCTTCTTGACCGCCCGCCACGCCATCGTCAGGGTCTGGGCCAGTGTCTCCTTCATGGAGACGCGCCGCCGGGCGGCCGCCACGCGATCGGCGGCCCGGACCGCCTCGCGAGGGGGCGCGATCATGGTGCTCATCGGTTCTCCTCCGCGAGGTCCGCGCCGGTTTCGTCGTTTCTGTCTGTCTCGTGGCCGGTGAGGGCGAGGAACACCTCGTCCAGGCTGGGCTTGGCCACGCTGACCGAGGAGATCGACACCCCGGCGGTGCGCAGCGCGATCAGCACGTCCGCGGCCAGGTCGGCCTGGTCGAGGGCGACGTTGAGGCGGCCCTGCTCCGGGCTGAGCACCGGGTCGGAGCCGAGGACGCGCCGTACGACCTCCACGGCGACGGGCACCTCCTCCGGCCTGGCGAGCAGCAGCTGGAGGGCGGAGTTGCCGACCGCGGTCTTCAGCTCGTCGGGAGTGCCCTCGGCGACCTTGCGGCCGTGGTCGATGACGGCGACGCGGTCGGCGAGCTGGTCGGCCTCGTCCAGATATTGCGTGGTAAGCAGCACGGTGCAGCCGTCGGCGACCAGGCCGCGGATGGTGTCCCACATCTGGCCGCGCGTACGCGGGTCGAGACCGGTGGTCGGCTCGTCGAGGAAGATCAGCGGCGGCCTGGTGATCAGGCTGGCTGCCAGGTCTAGGCGCCGGCGCATGCCACCGGAGAACTGCGCGATCGGTTTGTCGGCGGCCGCCTCCAGGCCGAACTGGCCCAGCAGCTCGCCGGCGATGCGCCGGGCGCGCGGCGCGGCGATGCCCTGTAGACGGCCGAAGAGCCAGAGGTTCTCGCGGGCGGTCAGGTTCTCGTCGACCGACGCGTACTGTCCGGTGACGCCGACCAGCTGGCGGATCATGTGCGGGTTGGCGGCCACGTCGACCCCGAAGATCTCGGCGCGGCCGGCGTCGATCTTCAGCAGGGTGGCCAGCATTCTCAGGGTGGTGGTCTTGCCCGCGCCGTTCGGGCCGAGGACGCCGAAGATCTCACCAGGGCGTACGTGCAGGTCGATCCCGTCCACGGCCCGGTGCCCGCTGAACGTCTTCACCAGCCCTTCCGCATGTACGGCCAGGTCGGTGCCCCCGTCGGAGGGCGGGCCGCCCCCGAGACGTCCGAGTTCTGTGATACTCATGGCTCCACTTTCGGGGGTGCCGGTTTCACGGTGCCCTCAGCCGGTTTCACCGGTTGCCGGGAGCCGGGAAGTCGCCTTCGGGGCCAGGCCCGGAGCCGGTAGCCGCCTCCGTGGGCCATGCCCGGAGCCGGAAGCCGTCTCAGGGGCTAGGCCGCGGAAACGGTGCGGAAACACCGCCCTCGCTAGAACTTGTGGTCCGACAGCCGAGCATTCGGACTTCGAAGAGGGAGAATTCGTGATTCTGCGTCGAGTGACATCGACTGGCGTGGCCTCGCTGGCGTGCGCGGCGCTGGTCCTGAGCGCGGCCACGCCCGCCACCGCTGCCAACGTCAAGGTGGGAGACGTGCAGCAGGCGCTGGAGGCCCTGGTGAAGACGGGCCACGTGGTGGGCGCCATCGGCGCGGTGTACGTGGACGGCAAGCGGATCAAAACGGGATCGGCCGGGTCCCGCCTGCTGGGCGGCAAGGGCGGCGCGATCCCACCGACCGCCCGCTACCGGATCGGCTCGCAGACCAAGGCCATGACCGCCACCGCGGTGCTGCAACTGGTCAGGGAGGGCAAGCTGAGCGTGGACGACAAGCTCAGCGCGGTCCTGCCGGAGGTGGCGGAAAAGGACCTGGTGGAGCGGGCCGACGAGATCACGGTACGCAACCTGATCCAGCTGACCTCGGGCATCCCCGACTACCTCGGCCCGGACACCAGCAGCCCCACGCGTGACTACCGACCGGCCGACCTGCTGGCGGCCTCGCGCAGGAACCCCCGGCCCGTGGAGGTCGGGACCTTCAACTACTCCAACACCAACTACATCCTGCTCGGCATGATCGTCGAGAAGCTGTCCGGCCGGTCACTGGCGGCCGAGCTCGACCGCCGGCTCTTCGCCCCGCTCGGAATGCGCGCCACCTACCTTCCTACCAAGGCGACCGAGGGCATCAAGGGCCCGCACGGGCACGGCTACGCCCCGGACGCGTCGGGCACGATGCGCGACGCCGACCAGCTCAACGCCACCACCATGCTCGGCGCCGGCGGCGTGGTCTCCACCCTGCACGACGTCAGCGCCTTCCAGCGCGCCTTCCGCCAGGGCAGGCTCCTGCCGCAGTCCCTGAGCAAACTGATCACCGACCCGCCGCCCGGCCAGTCGCCGCCGCCGTCGGGCGGCCCGTGCGCCGGCAACCCCGAGTTCGCCGCAGGAGGTGGGGGCAGCGCCCCCGGCTTCACCGCCGCGACCATCACCTCCTCCGACGGCCGCCTGCAGTTCGCCGTGTCCCTGACGCTGGCCATGGACGATGCCGAGCGCGCCAGCACGCCGTCACGCATCACCAACGCACTCAAGTCGGTGTTCTGCCCCGCGACCTGACATCGCTCCCGGCCCGCTCGTGCGGCGTGTTTCACTGATGGGGTGACCTCGCCCGCATCCGACGAGGAGCTGTCGGCCCGGCAGGCGGCCCTGCGGGCCGAGGCGGCCGAAGCGCTCGCCGAGCTCGACCTGGCCGCGCTCGTGGCCGGCACCGGCCCGATGCTGTTCACCGGCAGCTACGTCTCTCACCTGATGTGCTGGCCCGAGGTGGACGTCATGGTGCACGCGGGCGCCGGGTTCGCCCCGGACGATGTGCTGCGGTTGCTGCAGCGCATCGTCGAGCATCCCGGCGTGGTCGGGTTCGACTACCGTGACGAACGCGGCCCACGGTCGCCGACCGGGACCACTCGTGACGAGCGCTACCACGTCCCCATCGCCTTCGCCCGCAACGGCCGGGACTGGCGTATCGACCTGACCCTGTGGCTCAACGACCCGCACACCAACCTGCCGGCCTGGCACGAGACCCTGCGCGACACCATCACCGCCGGCCAGCGCAGCGCCGTCCTGCGGATCAAGGACGTGTGGCACCGGCTGCCCGGCTACCCGGACCGGATCGGCGGCCTGCAGATCTACACCGCCGTGATCGACGACGGAGTCCGCACTCCCGAACAGTTCGGCACCTGGCTGGTCGCCCATGGCTACCCCGAGTCCTGATGCCTGCCGAAAGGGCGTACCCGGCTGATAGAACTGGGACGGCGCGAAGCCACAGCGCCGGTCTACAGCGCGGAGGAAGCCCGGCATGAGCCTGAAGTATCCGCTGGCGCTGGCCGGAATGCTGCTGTTGACGGCAGTCGCGGGGTGCGGCGGTCAGGATCCGGCGATCACGCGGACGGATCCCACCCCATCGGCAGCCGAGCCGACCACCACTCCGACTGCGAAGGGCTATTCGTACGAGCTACGCAAGAGCGACATTCCATGGCCCGGCTCCGGAGACCCGTACAACGCCGTGGTCGGGCTGGACGACGGGCGACGGGTGGCCATGCACTACCGGCGCGGCAAGGGTCTCTACGAGCAGCACTCCAGCGGGCAGGCCGGCGGGTGGACGGAGCCGCGCCTGATCTACGGCACGAAGACCGAGGCGTGCCAGGGAATCCACCTGCGGGCCTTCGGCGGGACCGTTGCGGCCATCGCGGACTTCGGCCAGTACTGCTCGGACGGCGAGCCACCGATGGAGTCCGTCGCGGCCGTGGCCGCAGGGAACCTGCGCTCCTGGGACCTCAACCTGAGGAGAAGCTTCGACGGCTGGGAGCGGGTCTCGGCGGGCGAGGACGGGACGGAGATCACCTTCCGACGCGGGTCCTCCACGCTGGTGTGGCGCAGGTCCGGCGGGTTCTCGAAGTAATTCGGCACCGGGCCGGTGCCGGCGCAGGAAAGGGGCCCTCAATCCGGCGACCGCTCGTACCAGGGGCCGATCGGGCCAGGGATGTTGACGCTGTCAGCAACACCGATCGCGTCCTCCGCCGCCTCGGCGTGCCGCCGGAACGCGGCGACCGGCTCTCCCCCCCCCCCAGAAAGATGGGGCGACGAGACTGCGAAACTCTCGGGCACCGGCGTGCCGCCGCTCGTGCTCCTTCACCGGCATCAACTGGCCACGCCCTCGCCCAGTGGCTGCAGGACTCTTCCGGACCAGTCGCCGGGGTCCACCTCGCGGGGCTCAGGAGTCCGGATCGCCTTCTCATCAAGGCTCGCTCGATCGGACAGAAGCCTCGTCCGCTCGGGAAGCGCGGAGCTTGTGGAGGGCGCGCTGGCACACGGCGTGCCAGGTCTCTCCACCCCGATCACGAACCAGGACACTGGCCACAACTTCATCGTCGCAAGTGCTTCCATGCCAGGAACACTTCGCCTCGGCTGCCCGCGGGCCGCCCACGTGATAGGCGGCGTCGAAGTCGCGCTCCTGAACCAGCTGTGATTTCACGGCGGCTTCGGTCCTCGGCGGATCAGGCGGCACGTAGCCATACTCTTCAAGACGTGCCCGCGCCTGTTCTCGCTCGTCCTCGGTGAACAGCGATGCGAACCTGCTCTGCAGGACGACAGCTTCCACACTGAGGTCAAGACGGTTGCGCTCCCATAGCGCGGTGAATCCATCGGAGACGCTGGATGCGCACAGCAAGTGGCGTGCGCTGGCGAGCCCGCCACGCTCGGAGATCATTTTGAGGAAATAGGTCGCGGGATATCCTGCCTCCTTTTTGGCGCGCTTGTAGACCTCGACCATGGCCGCGTGGAATTCGCGCTCCAGGCCCTGATCGTTCGTGGCGGGAGAAGTACTCGGCCTGGGCCTCGACCTGATCAAAGGGGGGCTCGATGGACCTGTCCTCAGCTGTGCCGAGGTGACCGGAGGCGGTTGCTGCGGAAGAACGGGAGCGCTGTGCGACGCGTAGGCTCTGTTCCGGATCAGAGTCAATTGCCCTGCGGTGTTGCGATCGCGCTTTTGCGGTATCGGACGTCCCTTGCCGCGCATGACCGCGCGGACGTGGTTGTAGATGGTGTCCAGGTCCAGCAGTGGGCCTCGCCCGTCAATCCCGTTCTGGAAGATTCGCAGTAGTTCGGCGGTGAAAGCGGTATGGGACTCGCCCGCGGGTGCGAGCGCCTTCTGATTCTCTGCCGTTGCGGCCAGAACGTAGGTGCCCTCGGCGCTGGCCTCATCGACGGCGGCAGTGATGGGGTCGGCCATCGTTCCCAACGCCCGCCCGCTGTAGCAGCAGTCCAAGATGACGATGCGGCGGGTAGCACGGCTCCCCAGCAGTGCGTCTCTGATGTGAGCATAGGCCACGGCCGTGTACATGCGCTGAGAATCGGACCCCACCAAGGCCAGGTGCAGGTCTCCACGCAGATGATCGATCAGTCCGTGACCCGCGTAGTAGAGGACCACGGTGTCGGTGGCCTCGTCCGCCGCGCGCACAACCGGATCCAGCAGGTCTGCGCTCGTCAACGGATCAGGAACGATCGCCACATGTGCGGCGGGAAGCCCCCAGACCTCATGCGCGGTCAAGACTTCGGCGAGGGACAACAGGTTGTCCTCCACCGAGGCCAGAGCGGGAAGGAGGTCATAGCGAGCCGTCCCGATCAGCGCGACCCGAGATCGGCTGGGATCCGGAACCACATTCATGATTGACCTGATTCAAGCATGCGGACGATCTTTTCGACTGCCTCAGGATCGCTATCCGATAAGACGATCTTCATCCCGTTGTGCTCAATGGTGACGGATGGCTTTGCCGGGCGGGTTGAACGCCAGGAAACATAGGCGAGCGCAAAGGTGAGCGCTTGAAAGCCGCTGTTCGTGATCAGCTCGATCACTTCCAGCGCGGAGCCCATCTCCCCGTCTTCGATGGGAGCCGCGCTCAGCCGGATCTTTGCATGCGTGCGTACCTCCGGGTCAT
This sequence comes from Nonomuraea zeae, assembly GCF_005889725.1. Classification (GTDB taxonomy): domain Bacteria; phylum Actinomycetota; class Actinomycetes; order Streptosporangiales; family Streptosporangiaceae; genus Nonomuraea; species Nonomuraea zeae. The sequence continues at coordinate 34,978 of NZ_VCKX01000049.1, read as the reverse complement.
CCATCAGCCACCCGCGGAAGGAGCGTAGCTCCTGTTCGGAACCGCTGCCATCGAATTGAATGCAGATAGACATGCTGATCCCTCTCTACGCCGTGACCAGACTACGCTCGATCGACTTTTCCCGCAGGACATCATGTCTCTCACACCTATCGGCGCAAAGCCCGAATGACGTGGTCGCCGGCGGAAAGCCGTGTCGGAAACCTGCGGATTACAAGAACGCCCACTGTCCGGGAAGTGTTGAGTCTCGTCACCATTCAGGCAGGGCTGGTTGGGTTCGGATGGTATGTGTTTCTCTGCCTTGAGAACGTGAAGCCGGCGGACGTCGTGGCAGGCGTCGGCGTCGTAGGAGATGCGCGGCGCGGCTGAGGCGCCCCGGCCGATCAGGTCGTAGCGCAGTACGCGACAGCCGCTGGCGGTGTCTCCCAGACGGCCGGCTGCGGAACGCCGTGGCCGCGCATCCTGGCCGAGAGTGACGTTTCCGCCGGCTCCCGAGCAGACATCATCTTTGCGGACCATGGTGGGCCGTCCGATCGATCGACGCCCCCCGAAAACCCGGAAGCCGCTACCAATCAGCGCGAACTCCCGTGGCAGCCGCTTGACCGCCGCCACGCTCGTGTTCGACTCAAGGGCGGTACGAGTGTGGCGACTCAGAACCGCTGTAATCCGGTCACCCGCAGGAGATCGAGCGCTGCCGCTTCGGAAGAACCCGGTTCGGCGGAGTACATCAGCACCGTCTGGTTGTCGTCGGGGAGCAGGAGGGTGTCGCAGTCGAGTGTGATCGTACCGAGCGCCGGATGGTTGATGCTCTTGGCCGCCGAACGCCATGCAGCAGAGCGTCCCTCCTGCCAGAGCTCGTCGAAGGGCTTGCTTCTGAGCCGCAGCTCATCGATCATCCGGGTGAGGTCCGGGTCCTGGGGATAGCGGGCCTGGGCGGCACGCAGGGTGCCGACCGAGGCGCGGGCGGCGGCGTCGTCATCGCTCGCGCTCAAAGCGGCCTGGCAGCGGCTGCTGCCGAGGAATCGCTGCCAGATGAGGTTGCGCCGGTGGCGGGGCCAGGCGGACATGTCACCCTGCAGCGCCGCCGCCAGCGGATTCCAGGCCAGTACGTCGCCCTTGGCGGACAGCACCAGTACGGGCAGGTCCGACATGCGATCCAGCAGCCGCAGCACGCTCGGCCGGACGACCATCTGGATGCGCCCGGACTGGGGCGGCTCGTGTCCGGCCAGCCGGAACACCAGGTCGCGGTCGTCGTCGTCGAGCCGCAGCGCCTGGGCCAGCGCGGCGACGACCTGACTCGACGGCCGGGGACCGCGGCCCTGCTCCAGGCGTACGACGTAGTCGACACTCAGGCCCGCGAGCATGGCCACCTCCTCCCGGCGCAGACCCCGCACCTGGCGACGCGGTCCCGTCGACAGCCCGACGTCCTGAGGACGCAGGCGCGATCGAGCCGTACGGAGCACTGCGGCGAGTTCGGCTCGGTTCATACCTCGATCATGCCTCAGCGTCCGGCCCGGCCGGGTGGTACGGCGAGTCCCAGGCCACACCGGTCCTGGCAGGCCACGCGGGGCTGCCCCATGATCGAACCCATGACAGCAGACCTGAGAACGGTGGCCCTGGTGACCGGGGCGAACAAGGGGCTGGGCCTGGAGACGGTACGCCACCTGTCGAGCCGCGGCTGGCGCGTCTTCCTGACCGCCCGCGACCCGGAACGGGGCAGGCAGGCTGCGGACTCACTGGCGCGCGAGGGCCTCGACGTCGCGTTCGTCGAGCTGGACGTCACCTCGGACGATTCCACCGCGACGGCCGTGAAGGCGGTGACCGAGCAGGTGGACCGCCTGGATGTCCTGGTCAACAACGCGGGAGTCGGCGGCCCGCTCATGAGTCCGGCCGACATGGACGCCGGCATGCTGCGGCCTTTGTACGAAGCCAACGTGTTCGGTCCGGTACGGGTGACGCACGCGTTCCTTCCCCTGCTCCGCCGGTCGGAGCACCCCCGGGTCGTCATGGTTTCCAGCGCTCTGGCCTCCCTCGCCAACGCCGCCGACCCCGCCCGCCCTGAGCACGGTTTCCTGGCCTTGGACTACGCCTCGTCCAAGACGGCGCTCAATATGATCGTGTCCCAGTACGCCCGGGCGCTGCCCACGTTCAGGATCAATGCCGCGGACCCGGGCAACCCCGCCACCGACATGAACCATCACACTGGCATCCACACCGTGGCCGAGGCCGCGGAGGTGGTCGTCCGGTTGGCGACCCTGGACCCGGACGGGCCGACCGGCGGCTTCTTCGGCAGCGACGGCCCGATCCCTTGGTAGGAGACGACATGACCAAGATCATTTCTATTGGCCTGCACCCGAGTGCGATCGACTACACCGGGCTTCCCGGGCTCGACGAGCAGACTCTCGCGGCCCGCATCGAGCAGGGCGACGCGGCCCTGCGAGCGGCAGGTCTCGACGTGACGTCCTGTCTGGTCGAGGCTGACCCGGAAGCAGCGGAGAAGACCGTGCGCGAATGGCTGCGGTCCGAGCCGTCCTTCGGCGTGGCCATGATCGGAGCGGGCGTACGGACGATCCCCGAGCACACCCTGCTCTTCGAACGGCTGATCAACGTACTGGCCACCGCGGCGCCCGGGATCCGGTTCTGCTTCAACACCTCGCCAGAGACGACGATCGACGCGATCCGCCGCCAGCTGTAGCCGCGGGCATGGCCGTCGTGCCGGGCGAGGCATGTACGGCGGCTCGAAGCCCGAGGCCGGTGCTGAGATCGCGACTGCCGGGCAGCTTTCGGGTGTGCCCTCGCCGAGATCCCTTTCTCAACGCTCGGCACGCTTCACAGCGGCCCAGCGTGCTGCTCATCCAGTAGCGCCGTCCGTATCATCTCGGCATGGTGCTGAACCGGGAGCCGCGGCTCGGCCGGCGGGTGGTGCTCCTGGCCGCCGGAGGGTTGCTCGCCGGTTGTTCCCGGGAGCCCGAGGTCGGCAAGGTCCACCTGCGGCTGGCCACCGGGCCGGCGGGGGCGGTGTACCGGCGCATCGGCGGCGCGCTGGCCGTGCACATCTCCGAGCAGGTGCCGGGTGCCACGGTGAGCACCGTCCCGAGCGGGGCGTCCACCGACAACATCCGGATGCTGCGGGCCGGCGAGGTGCACCTCGGGCTGACGAGCCTGGACGCGCTGATCACGACCGACGGCAGCGTGCCGGACGGGCTCTCGGCGATCTGCCGGCTGTACGACAGTCACCTGCATCTCGTGGTCATGGCCGGTTCGGCGATCGACGAGTTCCGGGACCTGGCGGGAAAGCGCATATCGCTCGGAGCCCGCGACTCCGGCACCGAGTTCACGTCGTTACGGGTTCTGGAGCTCGGCCGGGTGAAGGCCGACGGCCGGTATCTCAGCCAGGCCGAGTCGGCGGCGGCACTGCGGGACGGCGAGATCGACGCGATGTTCTCCCTGACCGGCGTCCCGACCCCCGCCATCACCGAGCTGGCGCAGCGGCACCCGATCCGGCTGATCCCGCTGGACGCGCAGGCGGACGCGCTCTTCACGGCGTTCCCCGGCCCCTACACCCCGGCCATGATCCCCACGACCGCCTACCCCGGCGTCCCGGCCACCCGCACCGTCGCCGTCCCGAACGTGCTTCTCGTACGCGACGACCTGCCCGGCGACCTGGTCCACGCCATCACCGACACGATCTTCACGCACACCGGCACGATCACCTCCGGCGGTCGCGACGACGCGGAGGCCGTTCCGGAAGCGTGGCAGATCAATGTGCGGACCGGGATCTCCACGGCGTCCATCCCGCTGCATCCCGGCGCGGCCGCCTGGTTCCGCGACCGCAAGCGCTGACTCGGGACACCCGAAGTCAGGACGCCCGGCCGGGTGGGTCCGGATCGGACGACGACGATGATGATGATGAGGCCGTGCGCGGAACGACGGGCAGCGCGACCACCGCGGCGAACCCGTGCCCGGACCCGTCCGGCCGCGGCAGGCCGTCCTCCAGCCGCAGCTCGCCGCCGGCCGCCCCGACCAGGTCGGCGCAGATCGCCAGCCCCAGGCCGGTCCCGGACACGTTCTGATGCCGCGGCGACCGCCAGAACCGCCGTAGCGCCTGTGCCCGCTCGGACGCGTCGATCCCCTGGCCGTCGTCACGGACCGCGATCGTGACCACGCCGCCGGCCGCGAAAGCATCAGTGCCCCCGCCGCCCGCCGCGGCGTCATCATTGCTCCCGCCGGCGGGGACGACCCGGGCGCTCACCTCCACCACCTGGGCGCCCGACAGCCGCAACGCGTTGCTGATCAGCTCGTCCAGGATGCTGCCCAGCCCGCCCGTCGGCTCCAGCAGCCGCAGCCCCGGCGGCACGTCGACCGTCAGCGCCTGCCCCGCCGTCGCCGTCAGCGCCCGCCACCGGTCCACCCGGGTCGCCAGCACCGCGTCGAGATCCACCGGCGACGACGTCCGTATGCTCTCCATCCGCGCGCTGGCCTGCAACGAGTTCAGCAGCCGCTGCATCGCCTTCAGCTCGTCGACGGCGACGTCGTACACCTGACGCCCGCCCCCCGCCGCGCGCAGGTGCGGTTCGAGGCTCTCCACGGCGAGCCGGAGGCTGGTCAGCGGATTGCGCAGCTGGTGCGAGGCGTCGGACACGAACGCCCGCTGCCGCTGCACGGCGTTCTCGACCGCGTCCATCATGGTGTTGAACGACTCCGCCAGCCGCCGCAGCTCGACCGGCCCGGCCTCGGCGTCCGCCCGGATCGTGAGGTCGCCCCGCGAGATCCGCGAGCTCGCCGCGTCCAGCTCCCGCACCGGCCGCAGCACCCACGCCGACACCGGCCAGGCGACGGCGACCAGCGCGATCAGCGGCAGCAGCCCGAGCCCGGCGAGCTGGGCCCATCGCACGAGGATGCGCCAGTGCGTCTTCGACAGGTCGGAGATCGTCACGACGGCGCCGACGACCTCGCTGTCACGGCCCACCGGCTCCGCGACCACGAGGGCGGAGTCGTCCCACGGAGCCCAGTCCCCGGACGGCTCGGGTCTCGTCCCGGCCAGGGCCGCGGTCACGATCCGGGGCAACGCCGGCTCGGCCCGCGCCGCCTCCCGGTAGGCGCCGGCCGGTCCGAGCAGCACCGTGCCCGAGGTGTCGATCACCGCGACCGCGATGCCGTACAGCTCGTGGTAGCGCACCAGCTCCTGCTGCAGCGCCTCGGTCCGCCCGGCCGACAGCGCGGTCTCGGCCAGCGACGCGAACCGGCCGACGTCGTTGAGCCGGTCGACGTACGTCTCCTGCATCTCCCGCTCGGCCACGCTGACACTGAGCGGCACCCCGAGCGCCGCGACGAGCAGCACCGCCAGCGGCACCAGGACGACGAGCAGGCGGCGGTGCACGGCGCGTCAGCCGAACAGCTCCGGCCGGTCGGCCAGGAGCCGATAGCCGACCCCGTGGATCGTGCGGATGAGGACGGCCGGCCCGAGCTTGTGCCGTAACGCCGCGATGTGGGTGTCGAGGGTGCGGCTTGCCGACTCCCAGGTGGCGGCCCAGATCTGGTCGAGGATGACGTCGCGGCTCACCACGTTCGGGGCGCGGCGGGCCAGCAGCAGGAGCAGCTCGAACTCCTTGCGGGTCAGCGCCACGGACGCGTCGTCGACGGTGACCTCGCGGGTGCCGACGCCGATCCGCATCGGGCCGAGGACGAGCGGCTCGTCGGGATGGCTGAGGGCCCGTGCCATCCGGGTGCGCCGCAGGACGGCGTCGATCCGGGCCAGCAGCTCCGGGATGCCGAACGGCTTCACGATGTAGTCGTCGGCGCCGGCGCGTAAGCCGCGGACCCGCTCGTGCTCCTCCGACCGCGCCGTCACGGCGATGACGGCGGTCTCGGGGCGGTCACGCAGCTTGCGGATCACGTCGAGCCCGTCGCCGTCGGGCAGCCCCAGGTCGACCAGGACCACATCGGATGGGGCGGCGCATACGGCCTCGGCGGCGGTGGCGATGCGGTGCACCTCGAACCCCGCCTGGGCCAGGACGGTCACCAGGCCCCGCGCGACGCGGTCGTCATCCTCGATGATGGTGATCCGCATACCGGATTGTAAAGCCCGGATCGCCGCTCGTGTCAGCCCTTCAGTTCTTGGGATTCCTCTGACACCATCCGCGCCCCCGCTGTCCGAGACTGAGGCCGCGCACTCACCGACGGATGCGCATGCGCTGAGGAGGAGGCTGCGATATGAGAACGACCAGCCGGTACCGGGCCGCCGCGCGGATGATCGCCGCGATCGGCGTCGTTTCGCTCGCCGCCGCGTGTTCCGGCAACTCGGGCACCACCGGCGGAGCCACCTCCAGCGGCGGCGCCACCGGTGGTTACCCGGAGCAGAACATCACGTTCGTCGTCCCGTTCAGCGCGGGCGGCCCGACGGACACCGTCACCCGCATGATCGCCGAGCCGATGGCCGCCAAGCTCGGCACCAAGATCGTCGTACAGAACGTCGAGGGCGCGGGCGGCACGGTCGGCGCCGGCGAGGTCGCGCGGGCCGATCCGGACGGCTACACCGTCCTCATGCACCACATCGGCATGTCGACGGCCCCCGCCCTGTACCAGAACCTGGGCTACAAGCCGCTTGAGAGCTTCGAGATGGTCGGGCTCGTCACCGAGGTGCCGATGACGATCGTCGCCCGCAAGGACTTCGAGCCCAAGACGCTCCAGGAGCTCGTCACCTACGTGAAGGCGAACGCGAACAAGGTCACGCTCGCCAACGCCGGCATCGGCGCCGCCTCCCACCTGTGCGGGCTGCTGTTCCAGACCGCGGCCGGGGTCAAGCTCCAGGAGGTCCCGTACGAGGGCACCGGCCCCGCGCTGACCGACCTCGTCGGCGGCCAGGTCGACTTCATGTGCGACCAGACGACCAACACCAGCGGCCAGATCTCCGCGGGCGAGGTGAAGGCGTACGCGGTCACCACGCCGGAGCGGGTGAAGAGCCTGCCCGACCTGCCCACCACGGCCGAGGCCGGGCTGCCCAAGCTCCAGGTCAGCGTCTGGCACGGTCTCTACGTCCCGAAGGGCACGCCGCAGGACGTCGTCCAGAAACTGTCCGAGGCGCTGAAGACGGCACTGGCCGACCAGAAGGTCATCGACCAGATGGCCAAGCTCGGCACCGCGCCGGTCCCGGCCGGGGACGCGACCCCGCAGGCGCACCGGACCAAGCTCGAAGAGCAGCTCGGCACCTGGGCGAAGGTCATCGCCGACGCCGGCGTCAAGGCCTCCTGAGGTGGAGCGCCGCCGGTCCTTCCCGGACGTCCTGGCCGGGGGGATCTTCATCCTGATCGGTGGCGCATTCGTGGTGGGGGCGCTCGGCTACGAGCTGGGCACCCCGCTGCGGATGGGCCCCGGCGCCTTCCCGCTGCTGGTCGGCGTGCTGGTGGCCGCCATGGGCCTGGCGATCGTCATCAAGGGGCTCATCGCCGGTGAGGTGATCTCGTTCGGGCCGATCCCCTGGCGGGCGGTCGGCGTCATCGTGCTCGCGGTCCTGTTCTTCGGATTCACCGTGCGCGGCCTCGGCTTCGTGCCGACGTCGGCGGTGACCGCCCTGCTCACCACGCTGGCCAGCACGCGCGTACGGCCGCTCACGGCCCTGGCCGTGGCGGCCGGGCTGACCCTCGCCAGCACGCTCATCTTCGTCGTCGGACTTCAGCTGCGGATCCCGTTATGGGGCCCCTGGCTGGGGTTCTGACGCGGCACCCCGGATTGAGGCATGGAACTACTCGACAACCTCGCCCTGGGCTTCTCCACCGCCCTGCTCATCCAGAACGTCCTCTACTGCTTCGTCGGAGTGCTGCTCGGGACGATGGTCGGCGTGCTGCCCGGCATCGGGCCGACGGCCACGGTGGCGATGCTGCTGCCGATCACGTTCAACTTCGAGCCGGTGACGGCGCTGATCATGCTGGCCGGCATCTATTACGGCGCACAGTACGGCGGCTCGACGACCGCCATCCTGATCAACCTGCCCGGCGAGTCGTCGGCCGCGGTCACCGCGCTGGACGGGCACGAGATGGCCCGGCAGGGGCGGGCCGGCGCGGCGCTGGCCGCCGCCGCGATCGGGTCCTTCATCGCCGGTACGGTGTCCACCGTCGTGCTGGCGGTCGCCGCTCCGCCGCTGGCCCGGGTCGCGTTGCAGTTCGGGCCGGCCGAATACTTCTCGCTGGTGCTGGTCGGCCTGATCGTGTCGATCGCGCTGGCGCGCGGCACGGCGCTCAAGGCGCTGGCGATGATCGCGCTCGGCGTGCTGCTCGGGACGGTCGGCCAGGACATCTACACCGGCACGCCCCGCTTCGTGTTCGACCAGCGCGAGCTGTACGGCGGCATCGACTTCGTGTCGGTCGCGGTCGGCATGTTCGGGGTGGCCGAGATCCTGCGCAACCTGGAGAACGAGCACACCCGCACGGCGGTCATCAGCAGGGTCAAGAACCTCTGGCCCACCCGCGAGGACCGGCGCCGGATGGTCGGCCCGATCCTGCGGGGCACCGGCCTGGGCGCCGCGCTCGGCGTCCTGCCCGGCGGCGGCCACGTGCTGGCCTCCTTCACCTCGTACGCCGTCGAGAAGCGGGTCTCGAAACGGCAGCAGGAATTCGGCCACGGCGCGATCGAGGGCGTCGCCGGCCCCGAGTCGGCGAACAACGCCGCCGCGCAGACGTCCTTCATCCCGCTGCTGACCCTGGGCCTGCCGGCCCACCCGGTCATGGCGCTGATGGTCGGGGCGTTCATCGTGCACGGCATCACCCCGGGGCCGAACGTCATCACCGACGAGCCGGAGCTGTTCTGGGGCCTGATCGCGTCGATGTGGATCGGCAACGTGCTGCTCGTGCTGCTGAACCTGCCGCTGATCGGCGTCTGGGTGCGCATGCTGCGCATCCCGTACCAGGTGCTGTTCCCGATGATCATCCTGTTCGCGGCGATCGGCACCTACTCCCTGGGGTTCAACGCGTTCGACGTCTACGCGATCGTGTTCTTCGGGATCCTGGGCTACATCCTGATCAAGTGCGGCTGCGAGCCGGCGCCGCTGCTGCTCGGCTTCGTGCTCGGCCCCCTGCTGGAGGAGAACCTGCGGCGGGCGCTCATCATCTCCCGCGGCGACGCCTCGGTCTTCCTGACCCGGCCGATCTCGGCGGTGCTCCTGGCCCTGGCCGTGGCGGCGCTCGTCGTCGCCGCCCTCCCGGCGATCCGCAGGCGCCGCGAGGTGGTGTTCGCCGAGGAGGAGTAGGGGCTGCTGATCCGCGGGGCGTCCGATCTTCCCCAGGCCATGGATGGAACGTCCGGGGCAGATTATGGTGCGGTCATGAAGGGCTCGTACCAGGTGTACTTCGAACGCGCCCGGATCCCCATCGCGGCGGTGGACGGGCTCGGCCGGATCAGGGAGAGCAATCCCGCCTTCCACGCGGCGATGGCCCGTACGGCCGAGGAGCTGGGCGGCATCCTGGCGGAAGAGCTGCTCGCGCCCGGCGAGATCGACACTCAGCGGCCCTACTGGCGGATGCTGGCCTTCGGGCAGCTGGCGGTCTACCGGACCCGGGTGCGGCTCGTCCGCGGGGACGGTGCCGTGATCTGCGCCCGGGTCAGCGCCTCCGTCGAACACCGGGCGGACGGCCTGCCGTGGCGGGCCGTGGCGGTGCTGGACGAGATGTCCTCCGTGGCGCCCGCGCTGGGCTCGCTCCAGGGAGAGGTGCTGCGGCTGGTCGCCGCGGGCGCGTCCAACGCGCAGATCGCCCGGCGGCTGTACCTGACCCGGCAGGCGGTGGACTATCACCTGGTACGGCTGCGCGCCAAGCTCGGCGCGGAGAGCCGGTCGGCGCTGGCCGGGCGGGCGTTCGTGCTGGGCCTGTTCGTGCCCGGCGTGTGGCCGCCGGCCCTGCACCCGCCCCCGGCGGGGACGGGTGCGCCGGAGTAGGGGTCACTGCACGCCGAGGAACTGGACGGCCGGGTCGGTCTGGGCGGAGGTGCCCCAGACGGCGTCGTACTGGGTGGTGTCGTCGTGGAGGTAGTACAGCAGCCAGGCGGTGGTCACGCGGCGGGTGATCGCCTGCTGGGCGGCCCGGGTGATCGAGCCGCTGTCGCAGCCGAGGCCGCCGGAGTCGGTGAAGCCGCAGTGGAAGCCGCCGACGATCGTGCGCAGCTGCTTGGGGGCGAGCTTGGCGTTGTAGATGGGGATCTGGTTGCCGGACGGGCCCGCGACGGTGTCCGCCGAGCCGGCCACCAGCTGCATGGGGACGGAGGTGGTCGCCGCGGCGGCCTTGGCCGACGGGTTGGTCTCGGCGGCGGCGAGGTTCGTCACCGTCCGCACCGAGGAGTTGCGCGCGGCGGCCAGGACGCTGGCGCCGCCGCCCATCGAGTGACCTGACAGCCCCAGCCGGTTGGTGCGCACGTGGGCGTTGAACCGCGACCCGGCGGTGGTGTTCTGCGCGACCATCCAGGTCAGCGCGGCGTTCAGGTCGTCGGCGAAGGCGCTGTGGCTGGGGAACAGGCCGCCCTGTGAGGTCGGCAGGATCGTGATGGTGCCCCAGGAGGCCCAGTGACCGCCCAGGGAGGCGTACTTGCTGATGCTCTGGAAGAACCCGTGGCCGAAGGCCGTCACCGGAAACTGCCCGGCGGCGACGGCGGTGCCGCTTCCCGCCGAGGTCGCCGGATAGTAGACCCGGGCGCTGAACGAGCGGCCGGAGGCGGAGACGCTGACGTCGGCGTATCCGACGGCGTACGAACCCGGCGCGGAGAGGTCGGCGGCGGCGGCCCCCGCGGGGGCGGCCGTGAGGAACAGCAACGGGATCAGGAGGGCCGCGCAGATCCTGATCGACCAGGAGCGCATGATGCTTCACCAGCTTTCACGCGAGGCGACTGTCACCCGGATTGTGGAAACAGTGATTCCCCTATGGCAACAGTGCGCCGCGGGGACTAGGCAAATGCCAAAGGTCTGAGTCACTCTGGTTACGCCTGAAGAAACGGCGTTTCCACGGGAACGCCCCGGTGGCTTGCGCGGATGCCGAGGAGGCGATGGTGCTGATGAGGTGCTCCGGATCTCAGGAGGTCCCGGCGGCCGGAGACCTGCCCCCGCTCGTCGCCGGCCGTCACTCGTGATCTCGGTCCTGTACGGCGGGCTCGCCCTGATCCAGGCGGTCCTGGCCGTACGACTGGCGCGCCCGGGGTTATGGATCCCGTGCGTGGTCGCGGTCGGCGTCGCCTACGACTCGGCGGTCGTCGGAGCCGGGCGGCTGATCGGCGAGGGGCCGGCACTCGAAGCGCTCAGCACCGGCCGCTTCGCCGCCCACGCCGTCCTCACCCCGCTGCTCATCGTGCACGCGGCCGTCCTCGTGCGCCGCGGGCTCGTCGTACCGGCCTGGGTGCTGGCCGGGGCGCTGGTCGTCCTCGACGCCGTGGGCCTGGCGAGCCTGCGGCTGGAGCCCCGGTGGTGGGCCGACGTCTTGCGCTACGCCTCCGCGGATCCGTCGGGGCCGCCGGTCGCGGCGCTGGTCACCACCGTGATCCTGCTGGCCGCCGGGGTCACGCTGTGGGCACGCCGGCGCACGCCCTGGCTCTTCGCCGGCGCGGCCGTCCTCCTGGTGACCGCGGGCGCCGCCGTGGTGTGGCCCATCCTGGGCAACGCGGGGGAGGCCGTGCTGATCGCGGCCATCGCGGTGACGGGCCGGCGCGATCTGCCCTGATCTCACTGATCGGGACCGGGCAGGTGCTGCTCCGTGGCGTGGTACTGCTCGATGAGCCAGCCGCCTCCCGGCGTCCGGCCGGCCACGACGGACAGGCGCACCCGGCGGATCCCGCCGGTCGGCGCGGTGAAGGTCACGTCGGCGAACCCGCCCACGATCGCCGGGCCCGGCCGGGTGGCACGCAGCACCTCGGCCACGGCGGTCGTACCGGGGACGACGCCGGTGTAGTACTCGCGGATCTCCGCGTGACCCACGCGCAACCGCGGGTCGACGCCCTGGAACAGCGCGTCCGGGCTGAACATGGAGACCAGCTCGGTCAACCGGTGTCCGCTGAAGGCCCGCTGCCAGCCGTCCATCAGCTCGACGAGAACGCCGGTGGCGTCGATGCTCATTTTCGCCCTTTCGGATCGCGACAACCCGTGACGTTAGGGCGTCACATCATGTGAAGGTCAACCAGGGCGGAGGCGCATGGCGGGCAGATAGGGTCGCATCATGCCTGACCTGATCGAGCCCACCGCGCGTCTGTACGCCGCCTGGCTGGAGGCGCATGCCGAGTGGGGGCCCGGCGTCCACGAGGACGGGTTCGGGCTGCTGCCGACCGACGCGGTCGAGTCGCCGGCCGGGTTCGCGGCCTGGGTGGCGCGGCTGGCCGGGGAGTCGGACCGGGCCAGGGCGGCCGGGGATGGCGGGGTGCTGTGCACGTACCGGTGGATCGTCGAGGACGATCAGGTGCTCGGCGGGATCGCCCTGAGGCACGGGCTCAGCCAGTACGTGCAATGGGCCGGCCACATCGGCTACGGCGTCCGGCCGTCCGCGCGCGGGCGCGGACTGGCGACCTGGGCGCTGAGCCGGATGCTCGACGAGGCGCGGGCGCTCGGCATGCGGCGGGTGCTGGCCGTCTGCGCGGCCGGCAACGTGGCCTCGGCGCGGACGATCGAGCGCAACGGCGGTGTCCTGGAGAGCATCCAGGACACCGAGCTCGGCCCGGCCCGGCGTTACTGGCTCGAGGTCGGCGCGCTCGAAGAAGCGTGATCGGACAGGTGACGGCGGCCGCGCGACGGCGGCCGCCGGCACGCTCAGCGGGAAGACGAGCAGGGGCTCGCGGACCACTTGAGGTAGCCGGTGACCCGGCCCCAGGTCGAGACCTCGCCGCTGCAGAATTCCGTCTTGACCCCGACCAGGATGGTGCGGGCGGAGTCGGAGAAGTACTGGGTGTTGCACAGGTAGCCGGCCTGGCAGGAGGGGGCGGCCTGCGCGCCGGCCGGGACGGTGGCGAGCGCGGCGGTGGTCAGGGCCACGACGGCCAGTACGCGACGGATCATGAAGGGTCCTTCCTCGATCGCGGGGGAAACGCTGAGCGTCAGCTGCAGGGGGTCTCGGTCCAGTCCTTGTACACGGTGCGCACGCCCCACTCGTCGTAGGAGCCGTCGCAACCCTCGAAGCGGCCGCCGACCACCTGGGTGGCGGTGTTGTCGGAGTAGTACGTGGTGACGCACTGGTAGCCGAGCGCACAGGCCCTGGCCTGCGCGGGACCGGCGGGGAAGGCGACGAGGGCCGTCGCGGCCAGGGCGGCGGCGATGAGTGCACGACGGATCATCAACAGTCCTTTCCGAGCGTGGAGCAGGGGGTGTACCCGAGCCCCGCGACCCGGCAGGCAGCCCTGTGCGGTCTCCTGGGGGAGCGGGGCCGGCGGATGGGGTGGCCGTAGGGGCAGGAAGGGAGCGTCGTGGACGATCTTTCGAAATGATCCGTCGTATGGGACAAAAGCGCAAGAGGGGCTCATATTCCGCCGCACCCCGGAGAAAACCGCTCGCATTTGTCGCGACATATTATCCGCGCAGGAGCTGTCCTTATTGAGCCGGAAAACGAAACGTCCAGGCCGGTCCATGTGGACCAGCCTGGACGTTATTCGGCAGACCTGATCAGGCGAGGTCGAACCGGTCGAGCTCCATCACCTTGGTCCACGCCGCGACGAAGTCCCGCACGAACTTCTCCTTCGCGTCATCGCTCGCGTAGACCTCCGCCAGCGCCCGCAGCTCCGAGTTCGACCCGAAGACGAGGTCGACCCGGCTGCCGGTCCACTTGACCGCTCCGGCGGCGTCGCGCGCCTCGAACGTGTTAGCGTCCTCGGCCGTGGACTTCCACGTCGTGCCCAGGTCGAGCAGGTTGACGAAGAAGTCGTTGGTCAGCGTCCCGGGGTTCGCGGTCAGGACGCCGAGCGCCGACTGCTGGTGGTTCGCGCCCAGGACCCGGAGGCCGCCGACGAGGACGGTCATCTCGGGGGCGGTCAGGGTGAGCAGGTTCGCCCGGTCGAGCAGCAGGTACTCGGCCGGCAGCCGGTTGCCCTTCCCGAGGTAGTTGCGGAACCCGTCGGCGGTCGGCTCCAGCGCGGCGAACGACTCCACGTCCGTCTGCTCCTGGGAGGCGTCCGCACGGCCCGGCGTGAAGGGGACCACGACGTCGAAGCCGCCCTCCTTGGCGGCCTGCTCGACCGCCGCGCCACCGGCGAGCACGATCAGGTCGGCCAGCGAGACCTGCTTGCCACCGCTCTGGGCGGCGTTGAAGGACTGCTGGATCCCCTCCAGCGTGCGCAGCACCGTCGCGAGCTGGTCGGGGTCGTTGACCTCCCACCCGCTCTGCGGCTGGAGGCGGACACGCGCGCCGTTGGCGCCGCCGCGCTTGTCGCTGCCGCGGAAGGACGAGGCCGACGCCCACGCCGCGGACACGAGCTGGGGCACCGACAGGCCGGAGGCGAGGACCTGGGCCTTGAGCGCCGCGACGTCGCCGGCGTCGATGAGCTCGTGCGTCACCGCGGGGAGCGGGTCCTGCCACAGCAGGGTCTCGGCCGGGACCTCCGGGCCGAGGTAGCGCACGACCGGGCCCATGTCGCGGTGGGTCAGCTTGAACCACGCGCGGGCGAAGGCGTCCGCGAACTCGGCGGGGTTCTCGTAGAAGCGCCGCGAGATCTCGTTGTAGATCGGGTCCACGCGGAGCGAGAGGTCGGTCGTGAGCATCGTCGGGGCGTGGCTCTTCGACGGGTCGTGGGCGTCGGGAACGGTGCCCGCCCCTGCGCCGTCCTTCGGCCGCCACTGGTGCGCGCCCGCGGGGCTCTTGAACAGCTCCCACTCGTAGCCGAACAGGATCTCGAAGAAGCTGTTGTCCCAGGTGATCGGGGTGTTCGTCCAGATGCCCTCAAGGCCGCTGGTGATCGTGTCGCCACCCTTGCCGGTGCCGAAGGTGTTCTTCCAGCCGAAGCCCTGGTCCTCGATCGGGGCGGCCTCGGGGTCGGCGCCGACGTGATCGGCCGGGCCCGCGCCGTGGGTCTTGCCGAAGGTGTGACCGCCCGCGATCAGGGCGACCGTCTCCTCGTCGTTCATCGCCATCCGGCGGAACGTCTCGCGGATGTCGCGAGCCGCGGCGAGCGGGTCCGGGTTGCCGTTCGGGCCCTCCGGGTTGACGTAGATGAGGCCCATCTGCACCGCGCCGAGGGGGCTTTCGAGCTCCCGGTCGCCGGTGTAGCGCTCGTCGCCGAGCCAGGTGGACTCGGGGCCCCAGTAGACGTCCTCGTCGGGCTCCCAGACGTCCGCGCGGCCGCCGGCGAAGCCGAAGGTCTTGAAGCCCATCGACTCCAGGGCGACGTTGCCGGCCAGGATCATGAGGTCGGCCCACGAGAGCGACTTGCCGTACTTCTTCTTGACCGGCCACAGCAGGCGGCGCGCCTTGTCGAGGTTGCCGTTGTCCGGCCAGCTGTTGAGCGGGGCGAAGCGCTGCTGGCCGGCGCCGGCGCCGCCGCGGCCGTCACTGATCCGGTACGTGCCCGCGCTGTGCCAGGCCATCCGGATGATGAACGGGCCATAGTGCCCGAAGTCGGCCGGCCACCAGTCCTGCGAGGTCGTCAGGACCTCCGCGATGTCCCGCTTGACGGCCGGGAGATCGAGGGACTTGAAGGCCTCGGCATAGTCGAACCCGTCGCCGAGGGGGTTCGCCACGGCGGGGTTCTTGGCGAGGATCTTCAGGTTGAGCCGCTCAGGCCACCACTGGCGGTTGCCACCGCCCTGAGTCGGGTGAAGCGCGCGCTCGTGCGCGACAGGGCAGCCATCCGCGCCCTCCGACTTCGGGTCTGTGACGATTGCATCATGGTTCTCAGACATGAGAATCCTTCCGAACTAAGGGGATACGGCCCTCAGGAGCTACGGGCGGTGGAACAGCCGGGGCACAGGCCCCAGTAGATGACCTCGGCCTCGTCGATCGTGAAGCCGTGGTCTTCGGACGCATGCAGGCAAGGGGCATGACCGACCGCGCAGTCGACGTCGGCGACGGCACCACACGACCGGCACACGATGTGGTGGTGGTTGTCGCCCACGCGTCCCTCGAAGCGCGCCGGGCTGCCGGCGGGCTCGATGCGGCGTACGAGCCCGGCCGCGGTGAGGGCGTTGAGTGCCTCGTACACGGCTTGCAGGGAGATGTGGCCCACGCGATCCCGCACTCCGGAGGCGAGTGCCTCGACGCCGAGATGGTCGCCGTCCCGGACGGTTTCGAGCAGCGCGACGCGCGCGGCGGTCACCCGGAGGCCGGCGCCGCGCAGCTCCTCGGCGGTGGTCGGAGTCCTGGATGCGGTCATGGTGTCCAACTTAGCCACATAAACACGAATGATACAAGATAATGAATGATGCAAGCTTACGCCAGGATCGTCCCCACCTGGGCTGGGGGCTGGCCAGGCTCGGGCGGCAGGGGACCTGGCAGGCGGCGCTCGCGGCGCTCGCGGCGGACGCGCCGGCGGTGGCGGTGGATCTCGGGTCGGGTCAGGGCGGGCTGGTTGAAAATCCCATCAACGCCTCTCCCATCACGAATAATGGTCATCCCAGCGTTGGTGAGAAAGAGGATCGATGCCCACCAGGGGTGAGCGAAGGCCGCGCCCGAAAAGGCCTCGTGCCAGATCATCGTCAACCAGGCGATCGTCGTGGTGGAGAAGGCCCGCGGCTAAATGGGCAGGGACTGCGCTGCTCGTCCCGATTGTGGTGACGGTGATTGCCAGCCTGGCTTCCAAGGGTGGGGAAAGGGCGTTGGGCTGGAGCGAGGACAAGGGGACGGGTCAAACCCGTAGCCCGTCCCCGACCGCGTCAGCGCAACCGTCCGGAGCGGCGGTCAAGGTCAACAAAATTACCTTCGTGCCGAAGGTGAACGATAATACGTACGTCGTTCCCGGGCTCGTGGCACCGGACGTCGTTCATAAGCTCAATTCGGTATTCGAACCGGAAGAAGACCCTGAGGCGGCGACGGCTGCCATGCGGGCATTGGGCGGTGTGGAGACCACGGAGTCCACCATCGAGCTGGAGCTGGAAGGCAACCGCCAGAAGCCGGTACGCATCACCGGCATGAAGCTGGATGCCGACTGCCGCGCGCCGTTGACCGACACGCTGTTCTTCTCACCGCCACAAGGCGATCTCCCGACGGTCAAGATCGGTTTCGACCTGGACCGCCCTTACCCGATCGCCCAGTACGCCAAGGAGCACGAGCAGGGCCCCGGCCTGCCGACGCAGTTCTCCGGCGACTACTTCGCCGATCGCAAGTACGAGTTGAAGCCGGGCGAGCAGGCAACCTTCCGCCTCACGACCAGGACGTACAAGCACTATTGTGAATACGCGTTCAAACTGGAGCTGCTGGTCGACAGCAAACCCGAGACACAGACCATCGACAACGATGGGCAGCCCTTCCGCATTTCGGCGAAGATAGCGCCCAAGAGGGTCCGGTTCAACGAGTGGGCGACCTGCTCGGCCTACAAGCGCGTATATCTCGGAGGCGCGCTCAACGCGATGAACTCCCAGGGTTGGTGGACGACCTCGCCCAGCAGAGGAAAGGAAGACTTCTGCTGAGGGCGAGCACCCCTTCGGCCGCGGGCCGGGATGCGGCTCACCGGAGCGGCGGTCCCGAAAGGTGCGCTCCCCCGCCCACCGCGTACGCCTCCCGCAGCCAGCCGGCGAACTCGTCGTCCAGGTCCTCGGGCGAGCCGGCCTGCCAGTGCAGCACGAACAGCCGCTTGGTGTACGGGTAGGACCGGACTATCCGCCGATCCTCGATCGTGCGTTGCAGGTCAAGATGGCCGTGGATGCCGGCCGCGGACAGCGCCACGCCCGCGAACCCGCGGCGCTCGCCCTTCAGCACGATCGCCGACTTCGCCACCGAGTAAGTGAAGGGGCCGCATCTGCCGGCCAGCTCGATGAAGCGGTCGTAGAGGGCGATTACCTTCTCCGGCTTACCTTGCAAATGCCGCTCGACAGTCCATTCATCGTGATCCATGCGAAAAGGTTAGAGAGGTGCTGAGTAACACCGCCAGGGAAACCGAGGCGGCCAGGACGACGCTCGCGAGGATCCACGTCAGCGGGATGCCGACCGCCCCGGCGGCGAGGCCGGCCATCGTGGCGCCGAGCGCCGTGGCCCCGCGGGCGACCGATCGGGCGCCGGCGGTGACCCGGCCCAGCAGCTGCGGCGGGGAAAGGCGCTGGCGGGCGCTGAGGATGATCACGTTCAGCACGGCTGTGGCGGCGCTGTTCAGGGTGATCAGGCCCGCCGCCAGCGGCCACCAGGTCACGAAGGCCAGGCCCAGGCAGGTGGCCGAGAGGGCCGCGATGGAGGAAATCAGCGCGACGCGGTGGCCCAGCAGGCGCAGCAGGGCGGGGGCGGTGTTCGCGGCGACCAGGCTGCCCACGCCGCCGGCGATCAGCAGCCAGCCGTAGGAGTGGCCGGGCAGGCCGAGCACGGCCGAGGTGTAGAGGACGAGCAGCGAGAACGCACCCTGGTTGGCGAAGCAGGTGGCCGACATCAGGACGATCAGCACGCGCAGGGTCCGATGGCGGACCAGGTAGCGCAAGCCCGCCAGCGTCGATCTGAGCAGCCCCGCCGACACCGGGCCCGCCGCCGTACCGACGGTGACTCTGGAGATGATCGCGGCCGAGGCCAGGAAGCTGGCGGCGTCCAGCAGGAACGCCGCAGGGGTCCACATCGTCCAGAGCAGCAACCCGAGCGGCGGGCCGACCAGCGTCAGCCCGACGGCCTGCACCGTCACCAGCCGCGCGTTCACCCGCTCGAAGTCGCGGTCGGTCACCAGCGACGGCGCCAGCGCGTGGCCGGCGGTCTCGAAGAACACCTCGGCCACGCCCGCCGTCAGCGCGACCACCAGCAAGATCGCGATCTCCCGCCATCGGAGCAGCGTCACCCCCGCGAGCAGGAGCATGACGGCGGCGCGGGTCAGGTCCGCCACCACCATCACCCGGTGCCGGCTGAGCCGGTCCACCGCCGCCCCGATCACCGGGGCCAGGATCCACGGCAGGCGGGTGGCCGCCACCACGGCGGTGATCTGGACCGGGTCCGCCGTCGTCGCCACCGCCGAGAGCGGCAGTGCGACGAGGCGTACGCCGTCACCCACGGCGCTGAGGCAGCCGGCGATGGACACGCGCCAGGCGTTCGCCCCCAAGGAGCTGCGGTGCGGGAGGAAGCGGCGAATGGCGAAGGGGTTCACCATTCGCCTCCCGATCAGCACGCCGGGTCGCCGCCCGCGGCTCAGCCTTGGCCGGCGCGTCGGCGATCTCAAGGTGGCAGAAGTACCACCAGCGTCTCACCGCGTCACCATCCATGCCAGACCGTCCGAAAGGAGGCGGCAGACGGTTGTGGTGAGCGGGCACGGCATGGCGTACTGGGCGCAGGCGACGACTCCAGGGGACGCACATGAAGGTCGTGGAACTCACTTCGGTCGACGGCTTCGTGGCCTTCGACATGGACTGCGCGACGAGCGCGGGCGGGACGCGGCTCGCCCCCGACGTCACGCCGGAGGAGGCGCGGCTGCTGGCGCGGGCGATGACGTACAAGCTCGCCGTGCTCGGCCAGCGGATCGGCGGCGCGAAGGCGGTGCTGCGGGGCGGGGCGGAGGAGCGGGCCGCCCTGGTGGCGAGGTACTGCGCGGAGATCGGGCCGCTCGTGGCGAGCGGGTCGTTCCTCACCGCCTCCGATCTCGGCACGCGCACGCAGGACTTCGCCTCACTGCCCGACTACCGGCCGGACTCGATCATGCATCAGGAGATCGACGGCGAGCTGGTGGACACCGTCGTCACCGGCCTCGGCGTGGTCGCCGCCGCGGACACGGCGCTCGGCGGGTCGGCCGGCCGCACGTTCGCCGTGGAAGGCTTCGGCAAGGTGGGCGGCGGCGTCGTGCGCGAGCTGGCGCGGCGCGGCGGGCGGCTGGTCGCGCTGTCCACGATCCACGGCTGCGTGGTGGACGAGTCGGGGCTGGACGTCGCCGCCTTGTTCGAGCTGCGCGCGGAGCACGGCGACGCCTGCGTCCTGCGGCTCGGCCGGCCCGTCCTGCCTCCCGAGAGCCTGTACGAGGTCGCCGCCGACGTCATGGTCCCCGGCGCGCGGACCGGCGTCCTGCACCCGGGCCGCGCGGCGGAGGTGCGCGCCGGAGTCGTCGCGCCCGCGGCCAACGTCCCCTACACCGCCGGCGGCCTGCGCACGCTCCTGGCGCGCGGCGTCGTCCCGCTCGCGGACTTCGTGTGCGGCGCCGGCGCCACCATCGGCTACCTCGCGGAACGGGCCGGCGAGGTGACCGACGCCGAATCGACCGGCGCGCTGGTGGACGAGCGGGTCAGCCGCCTGACCGCGGCCAGCCTGGAGCACCCTGACGGCCCCTTCGCCGGCGCGGCGGAGCTGGCGGCGGCGTTCCTCGGCACCTGGTGCGAGCCCCCGGAGCTCCCCGACGGCCCGCCGCTCGCCCCGGAGCCCGCGTAGCCGGCACGGAGCCTTCTCGCACTACGCTGGGGCCCCATCGCCGCAGAAAGGGTCGCTCTTCCGTGAACGCGGGCATCATTGGGCAAGCCGCCGGTCTGTTCGCCGTCACGAACATCGACGACATCGTGCTCCTGGCGCTGTTCTTCGCCCAGGGAGCCGGCCACCGCCACACGACCCCGCGCATCGTCCTCGGCCAGTATCTCGGCTTCTCCGCGATCCTCGCCGTCGCCGTGGCCGCCGCGGCCGGGGCCACGTTCCTGCCCGAGTCCGTCATCCCGTACCTCGGCCTGCTGCCCCTGGCGCTGGGGCTCAAGGCCGCCTGGCAGTCCTGGCGGAGCCAGGGGGACGACGACGTCGCGCCGGGCGCGCCCACGGCGACGGCCGTCGCGGCCGTCACCTTCGCCAACGGCGGGGACAACATCGGGGTCTACGTCCCGGTCTTCGCCACGTCCGGCGTCGCGGGCATGAGCGTCTACGCCGCCGTCTTCCTCGTCCTGGTCGCCGTCTGGTGCCTGGCGGGCAGGTACGTCGCCACCCGGCCGCCCGTCGCCAGGGCGCTGCGCCGCTGGGGCCACCTCCTGCTGCCGGTCGTCCTGATCGGGATCGGCCTGCTCATCCTCGTCGAAGGCGGCGCATTCGGGCTCTGAGCCCGGTCACAGCCTCGGTGGCCGGCGCCGCCGCTTCATCGGCACGTGCCAGCGCTTGCGCAGCCACTCGACCCCCGCGTAGAACCCCACCATCCCGGGCAGCGTGTAGAACGCCGATCCCCACCCCTGCGCCAGATAGACGTTGTACGCCGCCGCGATCATCGACGGCCCGAGCAGGCTCCACGTCCGCCACTCCGAGGCGAGCACCCACGAGGCGGTACGCCGTACGCGGTAGAACCGGCCCCGTCCCGACAGCGCCAGCCGGAGCTGGAGCACGTGACGCAACTGGTGCACCGAGTACCTGAGCTGCGTGGACGAGCTGGCCTTGGCCGTGGCCAGCTCGTACAGCTCGGCGTGCAGCTCCTCGGCGTACCGGCTGCGGTGCATGGCGGGCAGCAGCCGGGTCATGGCCTCGACCAGCAGCTCGGCCGAGCGGGCGACGTTGTGCCGCCTGGCGATGACGTGCGCGGGCTCCTGGTGGTAGAGCCACTTGGACAGCTCGTACACCAGCCGCACGGCCTTACCGAGGTCGCGGTCGAGCTCGCGGGCACGGAGCTGGACGTCGCCGAGCGTGGTCGCGAGCGTAAGCGCGGGCCGCAGGATCCGGTCGCACGCGCGCGCCGCCGTGAGCGCGCGTGCGCGCCGGCGCGCGCCGCCGATGACGCGCTCGTCCGCGAGCCCGCGCGACAGGATCCTGGCCTGGTCGAGGCCACGGTCGAGCGCGGCGAGCGGGGTCGTGGTGAGGTCGGGGATGCGGGCGTCCTCCAGAGTGCCGGCCAGCCGGAGCGCACGCCTGCGGGCACGGTCGAGCAGCAGGACGGCCTCGCGCGAGTACGCCAGGTCGCGGCAGCGCTCCAGATCGATCAGGAGCTCGCCGGCGTGGGCGCGGGCGCGCTCCAGGACCCGGGTGAGGTCGAGTACCCCGGTACTCTGCAGAATGTCCGTTTCACTGCGTAAATCGCTCACACCGCACCATCCGCGAAGCCGGGCCGCACGACCGGCAGTCTGCCGATCTTGGTGTGTGCCTTGGCGAGCGCTTCGCGCGCAAGCTCGGCACCGTCCGCTGTCAGCCGGTAGTAGCGACGGCGGGGACGGCCCTCTTCGCTCGGATCGATGTCTTCGAACCTCGACTGGAGCCAGCCGATGCCCTCGAATCGGGCGAGTATGGGGTGAATCGTGCCGCTGGCCAGGCCGGCGGCATCGCAGATCTCCAGCCCGTACATCTCGCGCGTGGGGTTTTCGAGGAGTGCACGGAGGACCAGCTGCGTCGGCAAGGTCATGCGCGGATTCGCACCCATGGTCTAACTCTACCTAGGGGCTAGGTAGAGAACAAGCAACCTCTCAGCCGACGTTGAGCGCTTCCCGCTCGGGCTCGGCCGGCTCCCGCCGGGACGGCGAGCGGGCGGCGAGCGCCAGCCCCAGCGACAGGAAGACCAGCGGGATCGCCGGGATCACGTAGCGCACGTCAAAGGCGGCCAGGAAGGGCGGCGAGACGACCAGCGCGAGCGCCGCGACCCCGGGCAGCAGCGCGTCCCACCGCCGCCGGACCGGCGCGGTCACCAGCGCGCCGCCCAGTGCCAGCATGAGCAGCGGGAACGGGACGTAGCCGAAGCGCTGGTAGGCGCGCAGCCAGCCGGCGAACGGCTCGACGACCCGCGTGGCGGCCGGCCCCTGCTCGTAGGACTCGGCGACGCCGCGCACGGACTCCGTCAGCGGGCGCTCGGCCGCGGGCAGCTTGTACGGCGTCTTCTCGGACACCCCCGTACGCTCCCAGCGCAGCAGCTGCCCGAGATCGGTCGCCACCGAGCCCAGGTACGCCCCGGGTTGCGCCAGGATGGCCTCCCTGGCGAACTCCCCGGCCAGCTTGTTGCGATTGGCCGCCCCCGGCACCTTCAGCAGCGGCGAGAAGCTCTCCCACAGCCAGTGCGGCGGATACGGCCGCTCGGCGACCGGCATCGTCGGGCAGAGCACCGCCAGCCGCTCGGGAGGTTTGATCACCGCGCAGTCGGCGAAGCTCATGGTCCTGGACCACAGGAAGTTCCCGTCCGCCTCGGTCAGCGCGAACTTGCCCTTCTCCACCTTCGTCCACGTCGCGTACGCGCCCAGGGGGATCGCCCCGGCCACCAGCAGCGCCAGCAGCGGACGCCAGCCGTGGCGCCTGATCAGCAGGTACGCGGCGGTCAGGATCAGCAGCGGCAGCCCGACCGTCCTGGTGATCCCGGCCAGCCCGAGCAGCAGGCCGCCGATCGCGGCCGTGGCCGGACTGACGCGCCACACGATGAGCACGATCGCGCCCGTGACCAGCACGACGAAGACCGCGTCGGCCATGATCATGTGCTCCAGCAGCACCAGGAACTCGTCGAACAGCAGCGGGGTCACCAGCAGCGTGGCGCCCCAGCCGGGCAGGCCGCGCCGCCTCAGCAGGGCGTACACGGCCACCGCGAGCGCCAGCCCCAGCAGGTGCTGCAGGACCGTGACCAGCGTGAGGCTGTGCGCGGGCCGCAGCAGGGCGAGGAACAGGGAGTAGCCCGACGGCCTGGACGTGCCGGGGGAGAGCTCTTCGCGCAGGAAGGCGAACGAGTCGCCGTAGAAGAGCAGCGCGGGCGGGAACCCGAGCACGGCGAGCACACGCAGCCCGATCGCGGGCAGCATGGCGATGACCAGGGCGCGATGAGCCAATGTGCTTCAGCTTCCTCGTGTGTCCGGCATTTCACCATAGTGCCGGTGCCCGGCGCTCGGGTCATCAACGCCAGGGCAGGCTTGCCGGAGCTCACAACCGAATGACATTCTGAAATTGAGCTCGGGTTCAAGCGTCTCTACGGAGGGTGCATGACCACCGCCGATCGCCCTGCCATCGACAAAGAGTCCCTTCGCGCGAAATATCGTGAAGAGCGCGACAAGCGGCTCCGCCCGGACGGCAACGACCAGTACCTGCGCCTGACCGGCCGCTTCGCGCACTACGCCGAGGACCCGTACACGCCGGTGACCGAGCGGGAGCCGAAGACCGACCACGTGACGGTAGCGTTCGTCGGCGGCGGCTTCGCCGGGCTCGTCACGGGCGCGCGGCTGAAGGAGGCCGGGGTCGAGGACGTGCGCATCGTGGAGAAGGGCGGCGACTTCGGCGGCACCTGGTACTGGAACCGCTATCCGGGCGCGCAGTGCGACACGGCCTCGTTCGTGTACATGCCGCTGCTCGAAGAGACCGGCCACATGCCGACCGAGAAGTACGCGCACGCGCCGGAGATCCTGGAGCACTGCCGCCGGATCGGCAAGCACTTCGGCCTGTACGACAACGCGCTGCTCCACACCGGGGTCCAGAGCCTGGAATGGGACGAGGCGCGCTCCCGCTGGATCGTGCGCACCGACCGCGGCGACGCCTTCACCGCCCAGTTCGTCGCCATGGGCATCGGCCCCCTCCACGTGCCCAAGCTGCCCGGCATCCCGGGCATCGAGGAGTTCGGCGGCCACAGCTTCCACACCAGCCGCTGGGACTACGCCTACACGGGCGGCGACCCCTCGGGCGCGCCCATGGACCGGCTGGCCGGCAAGCGGGTGGCCCTCATCGGCACGGGCGCGACGGCCGTGCAGTGCGTGCCGCACCTGGCGCGGGCATGCGGGGAGCTGTACGTGTTCCAGCGCACGCCGTCGTCGGTGGACGTGCGGGACAACCGGCCGACCGATCCCGAGTGGTTCGCCGGCATGGCGACGCCGGGCTGGCAGCAGCGCTGGCTGGAGAACTTCACCGCCAACCAGACCGGCGCCCTGGTGGAGGACGACCTGGTGATGGACGGCTGGACCGACCTCGCCACCCGGGTGCGCTCCAGGATCATGGCGCTCCCGCCGGAGGACTTCACCCCGGAGAAGATGCAGGCCGCCTACGAGGACTCCGACTTCGAGAAGATGGAGGAGATCCGCGCCCGCGTGGACGCCGTGGTCGCGGACCCGGAGACGGCGCACAATCTCAAGGCCTGGTACCGCCAGCTCTGCAAGCGCCCGTGCTTCCACGACGAATATCTGCAGGCCTACAACGTCCCCGGCACGCACCTGATCGACACCGACGGCAAGGGCGTGGAGCGGATCACCGAGCGGGGAGTCGTCGTCGCCGGCCGCGAGTACCCGGTCGACTGCGTCATCTACGCCTCCGGCTTCGAGGTCGGCACCGACTACACCCGCCGGGCGGGCTACGACCTGGTCGGCCGCGGCGGCGTCCGGCTGTCGGAGCACTGGTCCGAGGGCATGCGCACGCTGCACGGCATCCACGCGCACGGCTTCCCGAACGCCTTCCTCGTCCAGCCCACGCAGGGCGCGAACCTGATCTCCAACATCCCGCACAACCTGACGGAGGCGGGACGGACCATCGCCGTCATCGTCAAGCACGCCCTCGACCACGGGTTCGACGAGATCGAGGTCACCGAGGAGGCCGAGGACGCGTGGGTGGACCTGCTGCTGTCCGGCCCCGGCATGCTCCTGGGCTCGCCGGACTGCACGCCCGGCTACTACAACAACGAGGGGCAGGACCCCGGCCCGCGCGGCCGGCTCAACGTCGGGCACCCGCAAGGGGCGATGGCGTACTTCGCCTACATCGACGAGTGGCGGACGTCCAAGGCGTTCGACGGGCTGGAGTTTCGCAGAAGCCGTCACGACCCGGGAAGTCCGGAAAACTCGGAAAACCGGGAAACAGGGCGCTGAATAGTATTTTCGTCCAGCATGAGCTACGACCTTTATTTCGCGCGCCGGGAGCCCGGCCAATCCTGGGATCAGGTGCTGGAGGCACTCGACGCGCGGGAGGAGCCGCCGCCCGCCGACCCGGCGGCCTGGGACCGCGTGGTCGCGCGCGCCCGGGAGCTGCTCGGCGAGGTGCGGACCGTCGAATACCCGCCCAACTGGGAGCTTGACCACGAGGCGACCGGCATCTCGGTGAACCACTGGGAGGGCGACTGGGAGATGAGCGTCCCGTACCGGACCCATGGTGACGACGCGCGGCAGGCGCTCGACCTGCTCTACCGGCTGGCGTCGATCGTCGAGCGCGAGTCCGGGCTGGAGTGCTTCGACCCGCAGCTCGGCCGGCCGCTCGCGGAGATCGCCGACCGCGAGCCCGCCGTGGCGATGTTCGACGCCGTGGCCGACCGGTTCGGTCGCCGCACGGAGACGCCGGCCTGAGGACACCGGGACGTAGCTACATGACCGATCGGTCGTTAATGTAGACTCGCGGTGTGACGGACACCAGAGAAGACGGCCGCCTGGTGCGGGGCCGGCGCAGCCGGGAGGCGATCCTCGCGCAGGCGGTCGCGCTGGCCTCGGTGCAAGGGCTCGACGGCCTGACCCTGGGCCGGCTGGCCACGGCCGCCGGCGTCAGCAAATCAGGCTTTTTCGCGCACTGGCGCGACAAGGAGGAGCTGCAGCTCGACGCCATCGAGTGGGCCGGCCGCCAGTGGGTCGACGAGATCGTCAAGCCCGCGCTCCAGAGCCCGGCCGGCGTGCGCCGCCTCCTGGCCCTGCACGAGGCCCGCCTGCGCTTCTACGCCGCCAAGATCCTCCCGGGCGGCTGCTTCTTCTTCGCCGCCCAGGTCGAGTTCGACGACCGTCCCGGGCCGGTGCGCGAGCGCGTAGCCCAGGCCCTGGGCGACTGGCTCCGGCTCATCGAGCGGCTCGTTCGCGAGGCCGTCGAGCTCGGCGAGCTGCCCGACGGCACCGACGCCGCCCAGCTCGCGTACGAGATCGACGCGCTCGGCGAGACCGCGATCACGCACGCCCGCCTCCTCGGCCACGGCACCACCGCATACGACCGGGCCCGCCGTGCCGTGCTCACGCGGCTGCGCGACCTGACCACCGACCCCACGCTTCTCCCGGAGGACTGAACGTTGCCCGAAACCCGCCCCGCCCAGGTCCACTTCGACGATCTCGACGCCATGGGCCTGCTGCACAACTCGCGCTACGCCCTGCTGGTCGAGCGCGCCATCTCCGCCTTCTGGGCGGAGCAGGGGTGGAGCTTCGACCCTGCGCTCTCCCGCTTCAAGGACATCTACCTCGCCGTACGCGAGTTCAAGATCACCTACAACGCCCCCATCGTCGGGGCCGGCGAGGTGCTGGTCGACTTCTGGATGGACCGCATGGGCCGCACCAGCGGCGTCTACGGCTTCCGCGTCCTGTCGCCCGACCGGTCGATCGTGCACGCCGAGGGCTACCGGGTGAACGTCAACCTCGACCCCGCCACGTTCCGCCCCGCGCCGTTCAGCTCGGAGCTGCGCGCCGCCGCCGAGCCGCTCCTGCTCCCGGCCGTCGCGAGCTGACGGGATCCTGACCCGGGCGTGCGAACACCGTTTCCCCGGGTGCGGTGCGCGCGGTGATCCGCCCGGGTAAAACGCGCCATGTGACGAATGGAAGCCGGAAGCCCCCGCCCCAAGGCGACGACCGTCGTCCCGTGCGACGTCGTACGCTCACCTGACCCCGGCACGATCATCTACGAGGACACCTTCCAGATAGGCGTCCTGCCCTGCGCCAGGATGACCGGCGAGCCCGCCGGGCGGCGTCAGGCCGCGGAAGGGTAGACCCAGCACTACTGCCCGGCCGTCCACCCCCGGATACCGTCACAAGGTGCTCAACAGGACAGCGCTGGAGGCGCTCACCCAGCGGCCGCTGGCTTTCCTCGGATCGGCCTGGCCATGGCGGTGTGCGGCGTACCTGCTGGCCAGTGCCCTGCCCGGTGCGGTCGTGACGGGCGTCATCGTGGCCGCGGGCGTCGCGTTCGAGGTGACGCCGCTGAGCGCGCTCGCCGGGCCGGTCGTCCTGGCGCTGGCGCTCCCGCCGCTCGCCGGGTTCGAGCGCCGCCGGCTGCGGCTGGTGGACGGCGTGCCGTTGCCCCGCGTGCCGGACCGGCGCCGGCGGGAGCTCGGGCTGGCCGTCATGACGGTGCTCGCGATGTGGTGGATCGACCTGGTGCTGGTGGCGTTCACCATCGGCGGCCCGCTGCTCCTCATGCTCTCGCCCGCCGTCCAGCCGGCGGGGGAGCCGCTGCTCGCCGGGGCCGCCGGCGTCGCGGGAGTGCTGCTGCTGCCCGTCACCGCGTACACGATCACCGCCTGGGCCGGCGCCAGGGGCGTCATGGTCAGGGCGATGCTCGCGCCGCAGGGCTCCGAGCTCAGCGAGGTGCTGCGGTCGCGGGCGCGGCTGGTGGAGGCGTACGAGCTGGAGCGCCGCAGGATCGAGCGGGACCTGCACGACGGCGCGCAGCAGCGGCTGGTCTCCCTGTCGATGCGGCTCGGCCTGGCGCGGCTCGACCTGCCGGACGACTCGCCCGCGGCCAGGATCGTCGACCTGGCCCACGAGGAGGCCAAGGAGGCGCTGGCCGAGCTGCGCGAGCTGATCAGGGGCGTGCACTCGCAGGTGCTCACCGACCGCGGGCTGGCCGCGGCGGCCGACGACGTGGCCGGTCGCTCGCCGGTGCCCGTGGACGTGGACGTCGAGCTGCCCGGCCGGCTTCCCGCGCCGGTGGAGGTCACCGCGTACTACGTGGTCAGCGAAACCCTCGCGAACCTGGCCAAGCACAGCGGGGCCACCAGGGCCTCCGTGACCGGCCGGGTCGAGCGCGGCACGCTGGTCGTCGAGGTCCGCGACGACGGGACGGGCGGCGCGGACCCGGCCAGGGGGTCGGGGCTGACGGGCCTGGCCGACCGGCTGGCCGTGGTGGGCGGAAGACTGTCCCTGTCCAGCCCGCCGGGCGGGCCGACCCTGGTGCGAGTGGAGATACCGTGCGCGTCGTGATCGCGGAGGACTCCGTGCTCCTGCGGGAAGGGCTGGCCGGGCTGCTCGAACGCTTCGGCCACACCGTGCTCGCCGCCGTCGGCGACGCTCCCGCGCTGCTCGCCGCCGTAGCCGAGCACCGGCCCGACGTCGTGGTGACCGACGTGCGGATGCCGCCTGGCTTCACCGACGAGGGGCTCAGGGCCGCGCTGGAGCTGCGTGGTCGCCGTCCCGAGCCGGCCGTGCTGGTGCTCAGCCAGTACGTCGAGCAGACCTACGCGGCCGAGCTGCTGGCCTCGGGCGACGGCGCGGGCGTCGGCTACCTGCTGAAGGACCGCATCGGCGACATACGCGAGTTCGCCGGCGCGCTCGACCGCGTGGCGGCGGGCGGCACGGTCGTCGACCCGGAGGTGGTGCGCCAGCTCCTCCGGCGGCGGCGCGACCCGCTGGCCCGGCTGACCCCGCGCGAGCGGGAGGTGCTGGGGCTGATCGCCGAGGGGCGCTCCAACGCGTCGATCGGCAGGGAGCTGGTGGTCACCGAGGCGGCCGTGGCCAAGCACATCGCGAACATCTTCGCCAAGCTCGACCTCCCGCCGGCCGCCGACGGTCACCGGAGGGTGCTGGCGGTGCTGGCGTACCTGCGGGCTTGATCAGGTGATGCAGAGCTCGTTGCCCTCGGGGTCGGCGATGGTGACCCACCAGTTGGGCCCCTGGCGGCCACGGTGCAGCACGGTCGCGCCCTTCGCGGTCAGCCGCTCCACCTCGGACTCGATGTTGTCGGCCCCCGCCCTGATGTCGAGGTGCACGCGGTTCTTGACCGTCTTGGGCTCGGGCACGAGCTGGAACAGCACGCGGGGGGCGCGTTCGAGGCCGTCGGGGTGCCGGATGGCGGTGCCCGACTTCCACACCAGCGCGCCGTTGTGCCGGGTCGTGTCGTCGTCGGTGGCGTAGCCCTTTTCGATCATCCCGCGGATGAACGTCTCGTCCTGCGGCTCCACCCGCCATCCGAGCGCGTCGGCCCACCAGTCGGCGAGCGGATGCGGATCGCTCGTGTCGATGACGACTTGGAAGTCATATGCCATGTACTGATCCTAAAAGTAGCGGTGTAAGTAGAGTCAGTCGGCATGAACGAGTGGCAGGAGGTCGGCGACCGGGTCTACGTCCGGCGTCATGAGTCCTTCGACATGAACGTGGGCCTGGTCGTAGGGGATGGGCACTGCCTGGTGCTCGACACCCGGACCTCGCACAAGGAGGCGGCGGACCTGATCGCGGCGATCAGGCGGATCACCACGAGCCCGTGGACGGTGGTCAACACCCACTCCCACTTCGACCACTACTTCGGCAACGCGCTCTTCCGCCCCGCCGAGATCTGGGGCCACGCCAGGTGCGCCGAGGAGATCGAGCTGTACGGCGAGCAGCAGCGCGCGACCGTCATGGACAGCCGCCCGGACCTGCGCGCGGAGCTGGAGGAGGTGACGATCGTGCCGCCCGATCACACCTTCACCGTCACGGCCGGCCTCGACATCGGCGGGCGCATCGTCAACCTGCGACACTTCGGGCTCGGGCACAGCAGCAACGACATCGTCGTGCACGTCCCCGACGCGGGCGTGGTGTTCGCCGGCGACCTGGTCGAGGAGGGCGCGCCCCCGGCGTTCAGCGACTCCTACCCGCTCGACTGGCCGGCCACCACGGCGGCGATGCTGGCGGAGATGCCCGAGCAGGTGATCGTGCCGGGGCACGGCGCGGTCGTGGACCGGGCCTTCGCCCAGGCGCAGCACGCCGAGCTGGAGCTGATGGCCGAGCTGGCCAAACGGGCCCACGTGGAGGGGCTGCGCGATGTGATCAAGCTCTTCCCGTACCCGGAGGACGTGTCCAGGCAGGCCATCGCCCGGGCGTTCCTGCAGCTGGACGCTTAGCGGTTTGAGGTGCTTCGCCGGGCTCGCCTAGGCTGCGGTCCATGGAATGGGGACCGCTGACCAGGCAGGACGTCCAGCCGCTGGCCGAGCTCTGGGCCGCGATCGAGGTCGCGGACCGGACCGGCGTGATCTACGCTCCCGGCGACGTCGCGGAGCAACTGTCCCATCCCCTGGTCGATCTGCCCACGGGCACGCTCGCGGCCAGGGAGGGCGACCGGATCGTGGCCGTGGGATACCTCCCGGTCCGGCAGACCGCCGACGACGTGCACCTCATGCGCATGTGGGGCGGGGTGCACCCGGACCACCGGCGGCGCGGGCTCGGCCGGCGGCTCGTGGACTGGGCCGCTCGGACGGCGCCGGAGCTGAGCGGGAAGGCCTTCCCCGGCCGCCCTCTGGAGCTCCAGCTCGACGTCCTCGACAGCCAGGCGGGGCTGGTCGCGCTGGCGGAGGCGTCCGGGTTCGAGGCCGTGCGCTGGTTCGCCCGCATGGAGCGGAGCCTGTCCGGCGACCTGCCCGCGACCAGGACACCGGACGGCATGTCCATCGTCGCCTGGACGCCGGAGGTGAACGAGGGGGCTCGCCACGTGCGCAACGAGTCGTTCCGCGACCACTGGGGCAGCGTGTCGCACACGGCGGAGAGCTGGGCGAGCTTCACGACCGGGTCGCGGAACTTCCGTCCTGACGCCTCGTTCGTGGCCCTGGACGGCGATCGCGCGGTGGGCGTGCTGATCACCCACTTCTTCGACGCCAAGGCCGAGAGCCTCGGCGAGCGCCAGGCGTGGATCCAGATCATCGGCACGCTGAAGGAGTGCCGCGGCAAGGGCGTGGCGAGCGCGCTGATCGCGCACGCCCTCGCCGCCTTCGCCTCTCAGGGGTACGAGAGCGCCGGGCTCGGCGTCGACGCCGACAACCCCACGGGGGCCGTCAGCGTCTACTCCCGCGCCGGCTTCGAGATCACC
Source organism: Nonomuraea zeae (assembly GCF_005889725.1). Classification (GTDB taxonomy): domain Bacteria; phylum Actinomycetota; class Actinomycetes; order Streptosporangiales; family Streptosporangiaceae; genus Nonomuraea; species Nonomuraea zeae. The sequence continues at coordinate 3,248 of NZ_VCKX01000049.1, read as the reverse complement.
AGGCGTAACACGTGCTACTCCCGGCCGATCACGCCAGCCTGATCTTCCCCTTCGAGATCTTGATCTTCTTGCGGGTGAGCGGCCGCTTGGCGGGGCCGTTCACCACCGCTCCCGTCGTGGCACTGAACTTGCTGCCGTGGCACGGGCAGTTGATCGTGCCCCGGCTCACGCTCGCCACCGTGCAGCCCTGGTGGGTGCACTTGGCGGTGAAGCACTTGTAGACGCCCTTCTTCGGATGGGTGATCACGTACTTGTTCTTGATGATCTTGCCGCCGCCGAGCGGGATGCTCTTGGTCGTGGCGAGCACGGGCCCGGCCGCCACCGACTCCGACCCGGCCTCTGCTCTTGCCTCTGCCTCTGCCGCTGCCTCCGCGTCCGCGGCCTGGCTCGGCCACAGGAACACGACTGCTGCGCCCGCGGCGCCACCTCGGGTGATCAATGCACGGCGTGTGAGCATGGTTGCCTCCTTCAACCATCCACACGTCCGTGGATCACCGAGTGGTTCAGATGCGTTTCAAGGGAAATTTCGCGACGAATCCTGAATCGGCGTACACGAGGGTGCCCTCGTGCAAAACCGCGATGTCCCGCGCGATCGGCAGCCCGAGCCCCGCGCCGCCCGCGTCCCTGGCCCGGGCCTCATCCAGCCTGGTGAACCGGTCGAACACCGCCTCGCGCTGCTCGGGCGGGATCCCCGGGCCGTCGTCCTGGACGTGCAGGACCGCCTGGCCGTCCTCGGCGTGCACCCGCACCCGTACGGCCGAGGCGGCATGGCGTACCGCGTTGTCGGCCAGGTTGGTCACCAGGCGGTCGAGGTGCGCGCGGGAGCCCTTCATCACCACGTCCGGCTCGATGTCCAGCTCCACCCGCACCTCGGGCCGCCGCCGGGCCCGCAGCGACTCCTCGGCCGCCACCTGGCCGAGATCCAGCTCGCTGGCCCGCAGCGGCTCGCCCGCGTCCAGCTTGGCCAGGATGAGCAGGTCGGCGGCCAGGGACTGGAGGCGTTCGACGTCGGCCAGGGCCTCCTTGGTGAGCTCGCTCTGCTCGGCCAGCTCCAGGCGGGCGCGCAGGGTGGCGATGGGGCTGCGCAGCTCGTGCGCCGCGTCCGCGACGAACCGCTTGTGCGTCTCCACGGCGGTCTCCAGGCGGTCGAGCGTGCCGTTCACGGTGGTGGCCAGCGCGGCGACCTCGTCCTTGGAGCCCGGCACCGGGACCCGCTGGTGCAGGTCACGGGCGGTGATGTCGGCCACCTTCACCCTGATCGCGGCGACGGGAGCCAGCGCTCGGCCCACGGAGTACCACGTCATCAGCGCCACCACGAGCAGCACCGCGGGCACGCCGGGCAGCAGCGCGCCGTACAGCGTCCGCAGCGCCTGCTCCGCGCCGGACAGCGGGACCCGCGACCAGACCATGGCGGGGCCGCTGACGGTGTTCACCTGCACCCCGGCGACGGCGTACCGGCTCGGCTCGGCCCACCCGGCGGTCGAGGCGGCCTTCTCGCTGGTCAGCATGACGTCGGGATCCGCGACCCGGGCGATCGTCCCGTCGCGCATGTAGACCATCCCGCCCTTGTTCTCCACCGCGACGGCCTTGCGCCCGATCCCCGTGGGCGCCTTCTCGGCCTCGCCCTCCGAGAGGATCTTCTTGAGCTCCACGCTCGCCGTGGGGCGCGCCTCGGCGGGCTGCTTACCGGGCTGCTCGTCGGGCTGCTGGTTGGGCTGCTGGTCGGGCTGCTCGTCGGGAGGCGCGCCGGGGAGCCGCTCGGCTGCCGTGATCTCCAGGGTCTGGGCGAACGGGGCCGCGGCCGTGGCCTTCCTGACGGCCTCGGCGTCGGCGCTGTTCGCCAGGCTCCCGCGCAGCGCCACCACCAGCACCAGAGCCGCCAGGCCCAGCGCCAGGGCCACCACGAGCGTCGCCGCCGCGGTCGCCCGCAACCGCACGGAGGACAGCCCGGCGGTCACCCGCCCCCAGCTCGCCGCACCTCCACCCGACCCGAGCTCGCCCAGCCCGAGCTCGCCCGACCCGCGCCGGCGCGCCGGCCGCAGTCGTCGCGCGCGGCTCAGGGCCGCGGACCACAGCCCGCTCATGCCGCCTCCAGCCGGTAGCCCGCTCCGCGGACCGTCATGAGCGACGTCCTGCCGAAGGGCCCGTCGATCTTGCGCCGGAGCGCGCTGATGTAGACCTCGACGATGTTCGGGTCGCCGTCATAGGAGAAGTCCCACGCCTGGGCCAGCAGCTCGCTCTTGGAGACCACCTCGCCCGCCCGGCGCGCGAGCGCGTGCAGCACCGCGAACTCCTTCGGCGTCAGCGAGATCGCCGCCTCGCCCCTGCGGCACCGTAATCCCGCCGGATCGATCACCAGGTCGCCCACCGTGATCGACACCGGCCGCTCGTGCCCGCCCCGCCGCACCAGCGCGCGCAGCCTGGCCAGCAGCACCACGTACGAGAAGGGCTTGGCCAGGTAGTCGTCGGCCCCGTTGTCGAGCGCCTCGGCCTCGTCGTAGATGCCGTCCTTGGCGGTGAGCATCATGATGGGCGTCCAGTCGCCCGCCTCGCGCAGCTTGGAGCAGACGGCGTACCCGTTCATCCTGGGCAGCATCACGTCCAGGACGATCACGTCGTAGGTGTTCTCGGTGGCCATCCACAGGCCGTCGCGCCCGTCGTGGGCCACGTCCACGGCGAAGCCCTCGCTCGCCAGGCCGCCCTTGACCAGATCGGCCAGCCGCTCCTCGTCCTCCACCAGTAGCACTCGCACACGACCAGGGTGCCTCAGGCCACCTAAAGCCAACCTGAAGATCATTTAGGCCCTCTTCAGGATCACTTCAGGTCCGGGGGGCCATTGTCGGAGGCGTTCGTCCCCAGTGAATCCACCCCGTTGAGGAGAATCCATGTTCAAGCGACGTCTCGCGGTGCTCGGCGCGGCCGCCGTACTCGCCGTCACCGGCCTGGCCGGCTCCGCGATGGCCGACGAGACCCCCTCCCCGACCGCAGGTGCGAAGGTGACCTGTGTCACCTCCGACGGGAAGACCATCGAGCTCGCCGAGGCCCTGCCCGCCGAGGCCCTGCCCGGCAAGGCCGTGGCCGGCAAGGCCAAGGGTGGCGTGGTCGTCTCCCCTGACGGCAAGGTGACGCGGTTCGGGCCCGACGAGGGTCCGCTCAAGACCGAGGCCCTGCCCGAGGGCAAGGTGCCCGAGGAGGCGCAGAGCGCGCCGATCCAGGAGGGCGCCGTCGAGGCGCTGCCCGCCCTGCCC
>NZ_VCKX01000499.1 GCF_005889725.1 Nonomuraea zeae | reverse complement strand
CCCCCAGAGAGCCGCCCCCCGCCGCAGACAGGCCTCGCCCGCGTACGCGCTCGGGCGGGCCGCCGGAAGACCGCATCGGCTACCTCTTCCTCACGCCCTGGTTCGTCGGCATGGCCCTGTTCACCGTCGGCCCGATCCTCGCCTCCCTCTACCTGTCGTTCACCGAGTACACCCTGCTCAAGCCGCCCGAATGGCTCGGGCTGGACAACTACCGCGAGATGGTGGCGGACCCGCGGCTGCACAAGTCGCTGGGGGTCACGTTCGTCTACGTGTTCGTGTCGGTGCCCGTCCAGCTCGTCCTGGCCCTGGCGCTGGCGCTCCTGCTCAACCGCGGCGTACGCGGGCTGAGCTTCTACCGCTCCGTCTACTACCTGCCGTCCCTGCTGGCCGGCAGCGTGTCCATCGCGATCCTGTGGCGGCAGATCTTCGGCAAGGACGGCCTGGTCAACCAGGTGCTGGCGATGGCCGGCATCGAGGGCGTGAGCTGGGTGGCCCACCCGGACTTCGCGCTGGGCACGCTCGTGGTGCTCAACGCGTGGACGTTCGGCGCGCCCATGGTGATCTTCCTGGCCGGGCTGCGCCAGATCCCCGCCTCCTACTACGAGGCCGCGATGGTGGACGGGGCCGGGCCGGTGCCGCGGTTCTTCCGCATCACGCTGCCGCTGCTGACCCCGATCATCTTCTTCAACCTGGTGCTGCAGCTGATCGGCGCCTTCCAGAGCTTCACCCAGGCGTTCGTGATCAGCGGTGGCCGGGGCGGGCCGTCCGACGCCACCCTGCTCTACACGCTCTACCTGTACGAGCGCGGCTTCGGCTCGTTCGACATGGGTTACGCCTCCGCGATGGCGTGGGTCCTGCTGGCCATCATCGCCGCTCTGACCGGCCTCAACTTCCTCCTCGCCAGGCGGTGGGTGTTCTATGAGAGCTAGGCGGCTGTCGAAGCACGTGCTGCTGGCCGGCTCCGGCGTGGTGATGCTCTACCCGCTGCTCTGGATGGTGTCGAGCTCCGTCAAGCCGACGGAGACGATCTTCCGTGACCCGTCGATCTGGCCCACCGAGCTGGACCTCGGCAACTACGTCCAGGGCTGGACGGCGCTGGAGCACCCCTTCCACTACTACCTGCTGAACTCCGCCGTGATCGCGATCCTGGCGGTGGCCGGCAACCTGCTGTCGTGCTCGCTGGCGGCCTACGCCTTCGCCAGGCTCGAGTTCAGGGGCAGGAAGATCTTCTTCGCCGCGATGCTGGCGACGCTGATGCTGCCCATCCACGTGCTCATCGTCCCGCAGTACGTGCTGTTCTCCCAGCTCGACTGGATCAACACGAACCTGCCGCTGGTCGTGCCCAAGTTCCTGGCGCACGACGCGTTCTTCATCTTCCTCATGGTGCAGTTCATCCGCGGCCTGCCGCGCGAGCTGGACGAGGCCGCGCGCATCGACGGCTGCGGGCACATCAGGATCTACTGGCGGATCGTCATCCCGCTCTCGGTGCCGGCGCTGGCCACCTCGGCGCTGTTCACCTTCATCTGGACCTGGAACGACTTCTTCGGCCAGCTCATCTTCCTGACCGACCCCGAGCTGTGGACCATGCCGGTGGCGCTGCGCTCGTTCATGGACGGCCAGGGCGAGACGGCCTGGGGCCAGCTCTTCGCGATGTCGATCGTCGGGCTGGTGCCGATCTTCGGATTCTTCCTCGCCGGTCAGCGCTATCTGACACAGGGCATCGCGACCACCGGCTTCAAGTGATCCGCGCACGCCTGCGGTTAAAACGTTCTACACCCCTTAGAGGAGGGGCCATGTCGAGAACATCCAGGGGCCTTGCGGCACTCTGCGCGGCCGGCGTCCTGCTGGCGGCCTCCGCCTGCGGCGGCTCGTCCGGCGACGGTGACGGCGGCGTCGAGCTGCGCTTCGGCTGGTGGGGCAACAACGACCGCGCCGCCGCCACCCAGCGCGTCATCGAGGCGTTCCAGGCCAAGAACCCCGGCATCACGGTCAAGGGCTCGTACACGGACTTCAACTCCTACTTCGACCGCCTGGCCACCGAGGTGGCCGGCGGGCGCGCGCCGGACGTGATCACGCTCGGCGGCGCCTACCCGCGCGAGTACGGCGACCGCGGCGCCCTGCTCGACCTGGCCAAGTCGGGGCTCAAGACGGGCCGGATCGGCGCCGCGGCGCTGGACAACGGCAAGTTCGGCGGCGTCCAGTACGGCGTCCCGACCGGCGTGAACGCCATCGCCATGGTGGTCAACGAGGCCGTGTTCGACCAGGCGGGCGTGCCGCTGCCCGACGGCGACACGTGGACCTGGGACGACTTCCGGCGGATCGCCAAGGACCTGGCCGCCAAGGTGCCGGAGGGCACGTTCGCCCTGGCCGACCCCACCAGGACCGACATGCTGGACGTCTACTCGCGCCAGCGCGGCGAGGCGCTCTACACCGCGGACGGCAAGGTCGGCATCAGCGAGAAGACGCTCGTGGACTGGTGGACCATGACGCGTGAGCTGCGGGACGTCGGGGCCACCCCGCCGGCCTCGCAGACGGCCGAGCTCATCACGCAGCCCGCGCCCGAGCAGTCGCTGATGGGCCGGGGCCTGGCCGCGATGCAGTTCGACTGGAGCAACCAGGTCGGCGCGCTCAGCAAGGCGGCCGGCCAGCCGCTGAAGCTGATCAGGGTGCCCGGGGAGACCGGCGCGACCCAGGCCGGCATGTGGCTCCAGGCGTCGCAGATCTACAGCATCAACGCCAAGTCCGAGCACCCGCGGGAGGCGGCCCTGTTCGTGGACTTCCTGGTCAACAGCCCCGACGCCGGCAAGATCATTCTCGCCGACCGCGGCATCCCGGCGAACTCCGACGTCCGCGCGGCCATCCAGGGCGTGCTCGGGGAGGGGGAGAAGGTGCAGGCCGCGTTCATCGACGAGCTGACCCCGAAGGCCGGCCCGCCGCTGGTCATCGGCCCGACCGGGTCCACCGACACGCCGAAGATCCTGGACCGGGTCAACGCCGAGGTGCTGTTCGACCGGCAGCAGCCGGCCGCCGCGGCGGCGGACTTCGTCAAGCAGGTCGGGACGGCGATCAAGCAGTGAGCACGGCCCCCATCGACCGCCGCGCCCCCATCGACCGCCGCGCGCTCGTCGACCGGCACGCGGTCGAGGTGACGGGCATCGTGCCGGAGTCGCCGCTGTCGGTGGGCAACGGCGAGCTCTGCTACACGGTGGACGTCACCGGGCTGCAGACCTTCCCCGGCAGCCATCCGGTCGAGGAGCGCACGGGAGGCGTGCCGGGGACGCTGCTGGCCACCATGTCGTCATGGGGCTGGCACAGCGTGCCCGGCTCGTACGCGCTGGCCGAGACGACCCGCACGTACCCGACGCCGCGCGGGCCGGTCCCGTACGTGGACATGCGCGGCGACCTGAGCGGCACCGGCGAGCGGCCCGCCTCCGCCGCGGAGTCGTGGCTGCGCGCCAACCCGCACCGGCTCGACCTGGGCCGGATCGGGCTGGCCGCGACCGGGGGAGCGCCGCTGTCGCCCGCCGACCTGAGCGGCGTCCACCAGCGGCTCGACCTGTGGACCGGCACGATCACCAGCCGCTACCGGCTGCGCGGCGCGCCGGTCCTGGTGACGACCGCCTGCCACCCGTCACGCGACGTGCTGGCCCTGCGCGTCGAGTCGCCGCTGCTCGCGGGTGGTCTGGGGGTGCGGCTGGCGTTCCCGTACGGGTCGCAGGACTGGGGGAACGCGGCGGATTGGACGCGCCCGTCGGCCCACTCGTCGGCGCTGCGGCGCTCGGAGCGCGGTTTCACGGTGGCGCGGGTGCTGGACGGCGCCGCCTATGACGTGGTGGTGGCGCTGAGCGGCGGGGGAGCGGCGGTGGCGAGCGGGCCGCACGAATTTCTGGTCACGTTCCGGGAGCCCGCCGCCGAGCTGGTGATCGCCTTCCACCCGGCGGCAGCCGGCCGGCTGCCCGCCTTCGGCGAGGTCGTGGCGGCGTCCGGCCGCCACTGGAGCCGGTTCTGGAGCACGGGCGGCGCGGTGGACCTGTCGGCCGCCCGCGACGACCGCGCCCCCGAGCTGGAACGCCGCGTGGTGCTGTCGCAGTACCTCACGGCGATCCACTGCGCGGGCTCGCTGCCCCCGGCGGAGACCGGCCTCATGGCCAACAGCTGGCGCGGCCGCTTCCACCTGGAGATGCACTGGTGGCACGCCGCGCACTTCCCCCTCTGGGGACGGGCCGAGCTGCTCGAACGCGGCCTCGGCTGGTACGCCGCCATCCTCCCGCGCGCCCGCGCGACGGCCCGGGACCAGGGCTGCCCGGGGGCCCGCTGGCCCAAGCAGACCGGCCCCGACGGACGGGAGAGCCCGAGCCCGATCGGCCCCTTCCTGCTCTGGCAGCAGCCGCACCCGATCCACCTGGCCGAGCTGGTGCGCCGCGCGAGCGGCACCGAGCACGCGCTGGAGCGCTACGCCGACGTCGTCATGGACACGGCCGCGTTCATGGCCGCCCACGCGGTCAAGGGCCGGGACGGGTACGCGCTCGGGCCCCCGCTGGTGCCGGCCCAGGAGTCGTACGCGGAGGTGCGGGCCGCGGCCTGGAACCCGACGTTCGAGCTGGCCTACTGGTCGTGGGCGCTGGAGGTGGCGCAGCGGTGGCGGCGCCTGCTCGGCCTGCCGCCCGAGCCGTCCTGGTCGGAGGTGTCCGCAGGGATGGCCCGCCCCCGCGTGCGGGACGGGGTCTACGCCGCGATGGACGCCCCGCCGTACACGGTGCGGGACGACCACCCGTCGATGCTGTACGCGCTGGGCCTCGTGCCGCCGACCCGGCTCATCGACCCGGCGACCATGCGGGCCACCCTGCACGACGTCCTGGCCACCTGGCCGTGGGAGACCACCTGGGGCTGGGACTTCCCGGCCATCGCCATGACCGCCACCAGGCTGGGCGAGCCGGAGACCGCACTCGCGGCCCTGCTGATGCCGGTGGCCAAGAACACGCACCTGCCGAACGGCCACAACAGGCAGAGCGCCGCCCTGCCCGCCTACCTGCCCGGCAACGGCGGCCTCCTGGCGGCGGTCGCGCTCATGGCTGTCTCTTATACACCTCT
>NZ_VCKX01000498.1 GCF_005889725.1 Nonomuraea zeae | reverse complement strand
CGCGCCATCTCCAAGCACCGAGCCAAGGGTCAAGCCGACCGAACCAACCACCGAGCGGCCATCGCCATCGCCGTCCTCTCCGGCCCCGAATTGACAACCGCCCAGGCGCCCTAACTAACCGGCATTGCCGCTAGCCCGCGTCGCCGGTCCGGCGGGCCGGGGTCAGTCCGACATGGCGACCAGGACGCGGCGGTCGCCCGTGTAGGGGCGGCGGCCGTGTCCTACGGCGACGTTGTCGATGACCATGAGGTCGCCCTGCTGCCAGTCGACGTCCACGGCCATCTCCAGCCCGCGGTCGTGGACGTGGATGACGTACTCGTCGGGGATGGGGCTGCCGTCGGCGAACGTGACGGACTGCGGCAGTTCCTCGGGCGGCAGGATCTGGGCCAGCTCGCGGGCGACGTCGTCGCCGAGCGCGGCCGGATGGAAGTGGTCGGCCTGGTTGAACCAGACCGTGGATCCGGTGACCGGATGCCGGATCGAGGCGGGACGAACGGGGCTCACCATGCGCAGCCCGCCGTCAGAGGTCCATTTCCAGTCGAACCGCCCCTCTTCGAGGAACGCCTCCACCTGCGCGCGGTCGCCGGTCTCGAACGTCTGCTTCCAGCTCCGCCCCAGGCCGAACCCGTCGTGCAGGTTCTGCGAGTAGCGGACGCCGCCGGCGAATGCGTCCCGTACCTTCTCGTCGAGGGACTCCAGCCACAGCGCGCCATCGACGACGGGCGTGGCGCCGCCGGACCCCGGTGTCGTGGCGCAGTAGAACAGCAGCCGGGCGGGCCACTTGTGGCTGTAGGACAGCTCGTTGTGCATCGCGATGGTCTGCTCGCTCGGGTACTCGGTGGAGGTGTAGACGTTGCCGGCGGCGACCTTCGTCCGCGGCGACGTACCGTGCGTGTAGGCCAGCCGGTTCGGCAGCAGCAGGTCCATGACCTCGTCGAGCTCGTGCTCGCCCACCTGGAAGCCGCGGAAGACCACGACCTTGGCCTGGGTGAGCACGTCCCCGAAGTCGCCCAGCGCCGCCAGCGTGCGGCGCAGCCCGTCCGCGCCGGCCCCGGCGCCGTCGGGTCGGATCTCCATCGGCTTCCAGTCGTTGTACGCGCTCATGGCGAAGACCTCTCTGATCGGCCACATCCGGGGGCGAGTATGCGGGCCCCGCCCCCGGCCGGGCGAGCGCGTTCAAGTGCCGCCCCGCGCCAGTTGGACGGGTGTTCGACGCCCTGACGGGTCCCATGTCATGGTGAAACGCGCGCCCACGGGCGCACTCCCCCGACACCCATGAGCAGGAGGCATCGTGCCCACGCCGACCGTCATCGAGAGCGCCCCATGCCGTTCGTGAGCACCAACGGGATCCAGCTCTCCTACCAGCGTTCAGGCAGCGGCGACCCCGTCCTGCTCATCATGGGCTCGAACGCCGCCGGCCACGTCTGGACCATGCACCAGACGCCGGCGCTCAACGCGGCCGGATACGAGACGATCGTGTTCGACAACCGGGGCATCGCGCCGTCGAGCGTGCCCCCCGGTGAGTACACGCTGGCGGACATGGTGGCCGACACCAGAGGGCTGATCGAAGCGCTGGGGATCGGGCCGTGCCGCGTCGTGGGCACGTCCATGGGCGCGATGATCGCTCAGGAGCTGGCCCTGGCGTCTCCCGAGCTGGTGCGTTCGGCGGTGCTGATCGCCACCCGGTCACGGTCGGACGCGGCCAGGCGGGCGTTGGCGCGGGCGGACCGGGTGTTGCGGGAGAGCGGGGTCGAGCTGCCCGCCACGTACCAGGCCATGCGCACGGTCCTCGAGATGCTGTCCCCCGCGACGCTGAACGACGACGAGGCCGCCACCGGCTGGCTGGAGATCTTCGAGCTGATGACGGGCGCGGGCCGCGGCTCGGCCGGCCAGCTCGGCGTGGACACGGTCGGCGACCGGCGGCCCGCGCTGCGGCGGGTCACCGTGCCGTGCCGGGCCATCGCCTTCGCCGACGACCTGGTGTGCCCGCCGCACCTGGTGGCCGAGGTGGCCGACGCCATCCCGGACTGCGACCTGGTGGAGCTGCCCCGCTGCGGTCACCTGGGCAATCTGGAACGTCCCGACGCGGTGAACGCCGCGATCATCGAGTTCCTGGACAAGAACTGAAGCGAGTCCCCGACGACAGGGTTCCCGGGGCGCCGAGAACCGATCACCCGGCCTGGGCCCTGACGAAGCGGCTCAGGCGGGCGCAGCCCTCCGGGATGAGGGCGCCGGGCAGGTAGCTGACGGACAGCCGGATGGCGTGGTCGCCGCCGCCCTGCGGATAGAAGTACGACATGGGCGTCCAGAGGACCCCGTACTCCTCCGCGCAACGGGTCAGGGCGTCGTTGTCGGCGCGGAACGGTACGCGGAGCGTGAGGAAGAAGCCGCCGCTGGGCTCGTTCCAGCTCACGCCGAGCGTCTCGCGGTCGGGGAAGCACGCGGCCAGCTCCCGCAGCGTGGTGCGCATCGCGTCGCCGTAGTGGGCGGCCGTCTCGGTGTTGAGCTCCGACGTACGGCCCCGCGCGGCGAGCAGCATGCCGGCCACGACCGCTTGGCTCACCGGCGAGGTGTTCACCGTCACCATGCTCTTGATCTTGGACAGTTCGTCGGCCAGCAGCCCGCCACCCTCGACCGGCTGGTCGGCCACGGCGTATCCGACGCGGGCGCCGGGGAAGAGCGTCTTGGAGAACGAGCCGAGCTGCACGACGCGGCGCTCGCGGTCGAGGGCCTTGAGCGCCGGAAGCTGCGGGCCGGGACTGACCATCCGGTACGGGCTGTCCTCCAGGACCAGGACGTCGTACCGGGCGCACAGGGCGAGCAGTTCCTCGCGGGTGCTCAGCGGCATGGTGGCCCCGGACGGGTTGGAGTGGTCGGGCACCACGTAGAAGGCGCGGGGGCGGCGCCCGCGAGCCCGTTCGGCCAGGATGACCGCCTCCAGGTCGGCGCAGCGGAGCCCGTCCGCGTGCTCCTCGACCACGGCCGTGGTGACGTCGAGCAGGCGGGCCGCGCCGGTGATGCCGACGTAGCAGGGGCTGGAGACCAGGAGCACGTCGTCGGGGCCCGCGATGAGGGCACGGACCGCGAGCAGCATCGCCTCCTGGGCGCCGACGGTCACGACGATGGAGCTCGGCGGCACGTCGATGCCCTCGTCGGCGCGCAGCGAGGCGGCGACGAGGTCGCGGATCTGGCCGTTGGTGGGGCCGTACTGGAAGAGGGCGGAGCGGACCTGGGCGGGCGTGGCGCCGCTCTCCTCCAGATGATCGACGTAGCGGCGCAGGTGGGTGAAGACGTCCTCGGTGGCGAAGAAGCCGTCGTGGGGACGGCCGGGGGCGAACGAGATCGCGTCCGGGTAGCGGTGGGTGATCTCGTTGAGGAAGTTCATGGTGTCGAGCAACGGATCGGCGAGACTGCCGTGCAGGTCCCGCCTGCGCAACGACACCCCGCCCGGCCGCGCCACGGCCTCGGCGACCACGGCAGCCGGTTCCGTGGGGGTGAGCAGTTCGGGGCCGGCGTCGCTGGGTGAGGGGACGCCGGTGAGCAGCATCGCCTCGGCCAGTTCGTCGGTGACGACGCCGAGGACCCCGGCCACGCCGTCGGTCCCGCCCGCGGCCAGCCCGTGCAGCACGGGCCGCCCGACGAGCACGGCGTCGGCGCCGGAGGCGAGGCAGGCCAGGACGTCGGCGCCGCGGCGGACCCCGCCGTCGATCAGCACGGCGCAACTCCCGGACACCGCGCCCGCGATCTCCGGCAGCACGTCGAACGTCGCCGGCGCGCCGTCGAGCTGCCGCCCGCCGTGGTTGGACACGATGACGCCGTCGGCCCCGGCCTCCCGCGCCCGCAGCGCGTCGGAGCCGGTCAGCACGCCCTTGACCAGGACCGGCAAGGAGCTGATCGAGCGCAGCCACCCCACGACGGACCAGTCGAGCGCGGCGTCGAACTCGGCGAGCGCGTGCTCGCCCGGCGCGGAGAAGCCGGTGCCCGTGAGGTTGGCCGGCTCGACGCCTGGCGGCAGCAGGAAGCCGTTGCGCAGGTCACGAACCCGGCGGCCCAGTCTGGGGGCGTCGGCGGTGAGCACCAGGGCCTCGAAGCCGGCCCGCTCGGCCCGCTCGACCAGCCGCCGGGTGCTCGTACGGTCGCGGAAGCAGTAGACCTGCAGCCACAGCGGCGCGGTGGCGGCCGCGGCGATGTCCTCGAAGGTGCGGGAGGCGAAGGTGCTCACCACGAACGGCACGCCGGCGCGGGCGGTGGCGACCTCCCCTTCGGGGTGGGCGAGCGTGTGGTACGCCATGGGCGCGACACCCACCGGCGCGCCCCACACCCGGCCGAGAACCTCGGTCTTGGTGTGGGGCAGGCCGAGGCCGGTCAGGACGCGGGGCCGCAGCCGTACGTGCTCGAAGGCCGTGAGGTTGGCGGCCAGCGTGCGCTCGGCGCCGGCCCCGCCCTCGACAAAGTCCCAGACGGCCGGGCCGAGCCGCTCGCGCGCCGCATCGGCGTAGTCCGTGAGGGTGATCATCCGGCGCTCAGGCGGTCACGCTGGACGGCCTCGTACAGCGCGCGGATGTTGGAGCTGCCGAACCCGCGCGAGCCCAGACGCTGGATGAGCTCGTAGAACAGCGTGTTGCGCTCGTACGGGGAGCGGCTGAACAACTGCAGCAGTTGCCCCCACTCGTCGTGGTCGGCGAGCACCTGCGCCTCCTGGAGCTCGGCGATGCCGTACCGGCCCTCCTGGAAGGTGTCGGCGAGCCGCTCGTAGTAGGCGGCGGGCGTGGTCAGGAACTCCACGCCGCCTTCGCGGCAGTCGCGTACGGCCGCGATGATGTCCTCCACGAGAAAGGCCAGGTGCTGCACCCCGGGCCCGCCGTTGCGTTCGAGGAACGCGTCGAGCTGCCCGCCGTCCTTGCCCGGGTCGGGCGCGACCAGGGTGATCGTGACGCGTTCCGATGAGCTGCGCACGACGATGGAGTCCATGGCCTGGCCGCCGGTGTCGACGTACTCGGAGGAGTAGCGGGAGAAGCCGTAGGCGTCGCGGTAGTAGTCGGCGTACTCGCCGAGCCTGCCTCCTTCGACGCAGACGGCCACGTGGTCGAGGAGCTTGATGTGGCCGTCGCCGTCGGCGGGGAGGCCCGGGGTGGGCACCCAGTTGCGGCCG
>NZ_VCKX01000497.1 GCF_005889725.1 Nonomuraea zeae | reverse complement strand
TCCTGGTCTCGGCCTTCTACGAGCCCGCCGGAGCGCTGCCGAGACCTTCAGGCCCGGCCGACCTCCAGGTCTGGCTCGACCCCACCGACGACTGGGCCTTGCTCACCAGCCTGCACACGGCCGGCGTCATCACGGTGGGAGCCCGCGGCGCGGCCTGACCGTACGGCGAGGCAGGCCCCTTAGGGTGGGTGCTTCGGGTCTCGCCGGATCGCCTGCAGCAACACGCTGGCCTGGGCTCTGACCGGAGCGGCGGTGACGGGGCTACCCGGCGGCCTGGACCGGGAGCCGGCGCGGCAGCAGGAGCGCGGCCGCCGCGCCGAGCAGGGCCACACCGCCGAGGACCAGGACCGCCTGGTGGAAACCGGTGAGGGCGGAGCCGGTGGCCGTGGAGCGGGTGGCGAAGAGCGTGGCCAGCAACGCGATGCCGAAGGACCCGGCCAGCCGCTGGACCACGCTGAACAGCGTGTTGCCGTCGGGGATGCGGTCCTGCGGCAGGCCGCCGAGCAGGGCCAGCACCAGAGGCTGGCTGGTCAGCCCGATGGCCGCGCCGCGCCCGCACAGCACCAGCGTGGTGACCCACACCGGAGTGTCGGCGCTCAGCAGGGCCATCGCCCCGGTCATGACCGCCAGGAACAGCATCCCGGCCAGCACCACGACCCTGACCGACCAGCGCTCCACGAGCCGCGTGCCGAGCGGCGCGGACAGCCCCATCGCCAGGCCCTGCGGAAGGAGCGCCAGCCCGACGATCGCGGTCGAGTGGTGCTGGATGTTCTGCAGCAGGAGCGGGGCCAGGAACAGCACGGCGAACAGGACCACGCTCGACAGCGCGCACAGGGCGAGGGTGAGCGCGCGGGCCCGGTGCCGGACGAGCCCGAGGTCGAGAGCGGGATTCGTGCGGGAACGCGCCCACATCACGTATCCGGCGAGCAGGATCAGGCCGAGCGGCCACCAGGGGTCGGCCCAGCCGTGGCTCATCGCCTGCTCGACGCCGTACGTGACCGTGCCGAGGCCGGCGGCGAGCAGCGCCATGCCCGGCAGGTCGAGGCGGGCGCGCGGATCCGGCCGGGTCCCCAGGCCCGCCCGGTAGGCGGCGATCACGCCAGGCAGGGCGAGCAGGCCGATCGGCAGGTTGACGAGGAAGATCGCGCGCCAGCCGTACACGCTGATCAGGAGCCCGCCCGCGGAGACCCCGAGCGCCGGGGCGGCGAAGAACGCCAGCGCCGCCGCGATCGGCATCTTCCTGGTGTCCCGGACGGCGCCGCCGCCGCCGATCAGCAGCCCGACGGCGAGCGGCACCATGGGAGCGCCCGCCAGGCCCTGGAGCGCGCGGAAGACGATCAGCGCGCTCGCGCCCTGCGCGAGCGCGCAGGCGAGGGAGGTGAGGGTGAACAGGGCGAGGCTGGCCGCGTACGTGGGGAGCAGGCCGAAGCGGCGGGCCAGGAACGAGGTGGCGGCCAGGCCGACGGCCATGGCGAGCAGGTAGCCGCTGACGGCCCACTGGACCGTGGCGAGCGGCCGGTCGAGCTCGCGGACCAGGTCGGGCACGGCCACGTTGACGATCGACGTGTCGATCATGGAGAGGACGGGCCCCGCGATGAGCACCAGGGTGGTCAGGAGGGCGGGGCGGTCAGCGGCCGTGGTCGTCTTGGGGGGATTCATCGGGAGGTTCCTCCAGCGCGGTGGCGAGCTCGTCCAGCCAGGCCAGCTCGAGACGCTGCCGATCGATGTTGAATCGGAGAACACGCAGCCCCCAGGGGTGCTGCTCGGAGGAGGCCACGAGCTCCTCCTGGGAGGCCAGGGAGTGCTCGACGCTCGCGCGACGCGCCTGGATGACGCGCAGGCGCATCTCCGGGTCCATCAGGTCGAACATGCCGACGCGGACCTGGAACTCCTCATCCTTGACCAGCACGGCGGGGTCGGCGTTGTGCAGGAGCTCGCGCAGGCGGTCGCGCCCCCTGCCGGTGAGGCGGTACACGGTGCGGGGCGGACGGCCTGGAGTGGTCTCCTCCGCCACCTTCTCGATCTCGCCGCGCTGCTCGAACCTGCGCAGCGCGGGATAGAGCGTGTTGTTGTTCAGGAACCCGCCGGTGATCCGCTCGACGAGCTTCTTGATCTCGTAGCCGTGCTTCGGGCCCCGGAGCAGGCCGCGCAGGATCACTATGTCGGAGTACACTAGTCCAAAATAACATAGGTTAGGAAAACATACTGGCCGCCTCGGCCAGGCGGGCGGCGAGGAACTCGCGTTCGACCGCGTTGTCGGCGAGGTCCAGCGCCGCGTGGTGGGCGACGGCAGCCTCGCGGGGCCGGTCGAGCCGGCGCAGCAGATCGGCTCGGACGGCCGGAAGATAGTGGTACGCGGCGAGCCGGTCGTCCCGCGTCAGGGCGTCGATCTCCGCAAGGGCGACCAGGGGACCGTGCACCATCGAGATCGCCACGACCCGGTTGAGCGCGACGACCGGGGCGGGCCAGACCTTCAGCAGCTCGTCGTAGAGCCACAGGATCTGGCGCCAGTCGGTCGCCGCGTAGCCGGCGGCCGTGGCGTGCAGGCAGGCGATGCCGGCCTGCAGCGCGTACCGGCCGGCCCGGCCGGTACGGAACGCCCGCTCGACCAGGCGGCGCCCCTCCTCGATGGCGGCCCGGTCCCATTGGGCGCGGTCCTGATCCTCCAGCAGCACGAGCCGGCCCTGAGCGTCGGTCCGGGTGGTCCGCCGGGCGTCGGTGAGCAGCAGCGCGAGCAGCCCGCGGACCTCCGCCTCGTCGGGCATCAGCTCCACGAGCATCCGGGCCAGGACCAGCGCGCGGTCCACCAGATCGGCGCGGACAGCTTGTCGGCGTCCGGGACCCGGTACGGGATCGCCGCCGCGGTGATCTTCTTCTTGGCGCGGGTGACCCGGGCCGCCATGGTCGGCTCGGACACCAGCCAGGCGCCGGGCGCGCCGTCGCGGCGAGCACGAAGCCCCGCTCGCGACAGTGCGCCTCCGCCGAAGAATCCGGCGACGACCTCTTTGGCCTCGATGAACGGGCCGTCGGTGACGAGGTCGCCGTCGCGTACGGACGTGGCCGTGGTGCTGGGCTGCAGCGCGTACCCCGCGACCCCGCGCCCGCCCAGCTCCTCGACCTGCGCCGGGTACCGTTCGAGCGCCGCTTCGTACTCGGGCGAGATCTTCATCGGGTCGGCCGGTGCCGGCATGTAGACAAAGACTCCGTACTGGGGCGCCAGCACCCGGCGAACGAGAACAGCCCGAATCGACAACAAGACCCGGCGATCAGGAGCCGAGGAGGCGGCGTACCCGGTCGGCGACGAGGTCCGGCTGCTCGGCCTGGATGAAGTGCCCTGAGGCGACCTCCTCCCAGCGCCCGTCGGGCAGGCTCTCGGCGTAGCGGCGCTGGTGCTCGCGGATGGCGGCGTTCTGGCGCTCCCGTCCTTTGGCGGCGTGGGCCGCGGACAGCATGATCGTCGGGCATTTGGGGAGCTGGGGCGGCCGGGCGCGGAACTGCGGGATGGCGGCGGCCACCGCCCGCACCTCCTTGCGGGTCTGGGCGGTCCCGGCGGGAGTGAAGTCCTCGGCGAGCATGGTCTGGTGGGTGTCGGCGGAGAACAGGCGCCGGAGATTGCCGCCGAACAGCCGTGCCAGGGGCCGGAAGCCGCTGAGCCTCTGCGCCACGGCCAGCCAGCGGTCGATCGTCTTGGTGGTCTCGTCCCAGGTGTCGTACACGGGGGAGGTCTCCGGCAGGACATCGACCAGCAGCAGCCCCCGCAGCCGCGATCCCAGGCGCTCGGCGGCGCGGCGGGCGACCAGCCCGCCCATGCTGTGCGCGACGAGCACGAACGCGCCAGGGACGACGGCCTCGGTCATCGCGACCAGGTCGGCGGCCATGTCCTCGATGCCGAGCCGCTGGGTGGTGCGGCCGCTGAGCGCGCGCCCGGCGCGGTCGTAGGTCACCAGCCGCGCGTGCCCGGCCAGCGGCGGCAGCACCGGGTCCCAGCAGGTCCGGCCGCAGCCCTGGCCCGCCTCGAAGACCACCCAGTCCGGCCCCTGGCCGGACTCCTCGACATAGACGTGCCGGCCGTTCACCGGCACCGCCCGCCCCGGCAGCTCCCGCATGCCGCCTCCTTCACGCCGCTGCTTTTTCATTCTTGATAACGGTATCGCAAATGAAATCGTTGGGCCATGGACCCGCATCGGGGATGGAGCAGGGGAGTGCGCGGTGCCGGGCTCGACGCCTTCTCAGCGGAGCGGGGGCAGCGGCTTGTCGTGCAGCCACGCCGACAGCAGCGGCCCCACCGGCCGCGTGGTGGCCCGCTGGACGTGTCCGGCGAAGTCTCGTGTGGTGACGTTCGCGTGCCGGCGCCCGGCCGTCCAGCCGCGCAGCACGGGGAAGAAGACCTCGTCCCCCAGCGTCCGGCGCAGCGCGTGCACGGTCAGGGCCCCCCGCTTGTACACGCGGTCGTCGAACAGCAGGTCCACCCCCGGATCTGCCAGCACGAAGTCCTGGGGGAGTGCGGAGAGCCGCTGGTGCCAGCGCCGGGCGTGATCGGCGGCGGACGGGCCGCCCGACGCCTCCGACCAGAGCCACTCGGCGTAGGTGGCGAACCCCTCCTGCAGCCAGATGTCGCTCCAGCAGGAGACTGTGAGGCTGTTGCCGAACCACTGGTGCGCCAGCTCGTGCGCGACCAGCCGCTCGAAGCCGCGCCGCCCGTCCACGTGGTTCCTGCCGAAGATCGACATGCCTTGGGCCTCGACCGGGATGTCCAGCTCGTCGTCGGCGACGACGGCGACGTAGCCGGTGAACGGGTAGGGCCCGAACAGGTCGGAGAACACCGCCATCATCTCGCCCTGCCGCCCGAAGTCGTGGCGGACGCGGGTGCCCAGGCGCGCCGGGTGGGCCAGCCGGGTGCCCGCGACCTCCGCGAGCTGGTAGCGCCCGATCTGCACGCTGGCCAGATAGCTCGCCATGGGCTCCGGCTGGTCGTAGATCCACGTCGTGGTGCCGGCCCCGCGGCGCTGGGCGGCGAGCACGCCGTTCGCGATGACCCGGTACGCCGACCCGGCCGTCACGGAGATCCGGTACGACGCCTTGTCCCCAGGCCGGTCGTTGCACGGGAACCAGGAGGGCGCGCCGATCGGCTGCCCGGCCACCAGCGCGCCGTCGGTCATGGACACGCGGTGGTGT
>NZ_VCKX01000496.1 GCF_005889725.1 Nonomuraea zeae | reverse complement strand
GCGTTGCGGTGGCGGGCCTTGGCGGGTGGGGGCCGGCGCGTGGCAGGACCGTGCAGGGGTACGGCGTCGCGAAGCCGTACCCCCGGCTCTCAAGCGCTAGAGCGTGCCGCCGAAACCGACCGGCCGGGACTCGTCCTCGCCGATCTCGACGAACCCGAGCGAGGCCACCGGCACCACCACGCGCCGGCCCTTCGCGTCGGTGATGGCGAAGACGCCGCCGCGATCGGCCGCCAGTGCGTTTCTGATCTCCTCTTCGACCTGCTCAGCGCTCAGGTCGGTCTCGACAACGAGTTCGCGGTGTACGGAGCGTACGCCGATCTTGACTTCCATCGTGGCTCCCTAGTCGACGGGGCTAGCTCAATCCCATCGTGGCCGCTCGTACCCAGGAAAGGGTGAATGATCGCGCCGAGCGAACGGGTTATGCCGTACGCGGAAAACCGCTGATGCCGCGCCAGGCGAGACGCGCCATGAGCTGCTCGGCCGCGTCTTTGGGGATCGAGCCCTGCGTGGTCACCCAGTAGCGGGCGCTCACCTCCGCCATGCCCACCAACCCGACGCCCAGCAGATGCGCCTCGTCGCTGGTGCAGCCGGTGTCCTCCTGGATGACCGCCGAGACCATCTCGGCGCACTCGCGCAGTGAACGCTCCACCCGCTGCCGCACCGGCGCGACGTTACGCAGGTCGGACTCGAAGACGAGACGGAACGCCTCACCCTGTGTGGAGACGAAGTCGAAGAATGCGCTGAACGTGGCCTGCACGCGGAGTTTGTTCTCGTTCGTGGAGGCCAGTGCTTCCCTGCAGCGGTTGACCATGTCGTCGACGTGCAGGTCGAGCAGCGCCAGATAGAGCTCGAGCTTGCCGGGGAAGTGCTGGTAGAGCACCGGCTTGCTGACCCCGGCCCGATCGGCGATCTCGTCCATGGCGGCCGCGTGATAGCCGTTCTCCACGAACACTTCCTGCGCGGCGCTCAACAGCTGCCGGCGGCGGGCGAGTCGGGGCAGCCGGGTGCCCCGGGGCTTGGCATCCGGGGTTGCGGTCACGCGGGTCTCCATAGGTCTCTCAGCGGGCTGTCCGGACATCCTACGTGCGAGTAGGCGACGCCACACCGACAGTCATCCGCGACGTCCCGGCCTCCCCGTCGGCCGTCCGCCCGGTCGGCTGCGCGGTCGTCGGCCCGGCCGCCCGCCCGGTCGCCCGTACGGTCGTCCTTGCGGTCGCCTGTGTGGCTGTCGTCATCACGCCAATACAGCGGTAGTCGTCATCGTCGAGAATTCAGCGGTAGTCGTCATCGTCGAGCTCCACGACGCGGTCCTGCTCGGCCGCGTCGGCGGGATCGACGTCGAGCGGCACCTCACGGCGTAGCCTGCCACCGCCCTGCCGAAGCTCGCGGTGCTGCTCGGCCGCGTCGGCCTCGGGCGTCTCGATCGAGAGCTCCTCCTCCTCTTCCTCGTCGTAGGTGCCGTCGTCCCCGCGCGTGTCCATTTCCGACATCTTTGGTCCCCCTCTTGGTGCGGCCGGATCCAGCCTACGCCCGGCCGAAAAGGTCACCGCGTTTCTCCACTCTGGCGAGTATGTCCTGCGCGGTGAACACCAGGTCCTCCGGCCGTTCGCAGCCCTCCACCTCCTTCCACAGCAGCGGCGTCGAAACCGTCGGCTGCTCCCTCGCCCGCAGGGAGTACGGCGCGATGGTGGTCTTGGCGGGGTTGTTCTGGCTCCAGTCGATGAAGACCTTGCCCGGCCTGGCCTTCTTCGCCATCACGCTGACGACGTCCTGCGGGTGCTCCTTCTCCAGGAGCTGGGCGAGCCGTTTGGCGTATGCGGAGGGCTCCTCCCGGCAGTCCCAGTCCGCGTAGAGCTGCATGCCCTTGTTGCCGCTCGTCTTGGGCCTGGCGGTGAGCCCCTCCGCCGACAGCACCTCGCGCAGCATGAGCGCCACCCGGCAGCACTCGACGATGTTCGCGGGCGCGCCGGGGTCGAGGTCGAACACCAGCGTGTCCGGCGGGAGCGCCTGCCCGTCCTCGTCGACCCGCCATTGGGGGACGTGGAGCTCAAGGGCGGCGAGGTTCGCGTAATAGACGAGCGTGGGCAGGTCGTCGACGATGGCGAAGTCGATGCTCTCGCGGTTCTTGGTGCTGCCGGGCACGGGCAGGTTCACCCGTCTGACCCAGCCAGGGGTGTGTTCCGGGGCGTTCTTCTCGAAGAAGAACTGGCCGGTGACGCCGTTCGGGTAGCGCTTGACCGTCAGGGGCCTGCCCTGGAGGTGCGGCAGGAGCACGGGCGCGACGCGGCTGTAGTAGTCGATGACCTCGGCCTTGGTGAAGCCGTAGTCGGGGTAGAGCACCTTGTCCAGGTTGCTCAGCGTCAGCTCGCGCCCGTCGACCTTGACCGGCACCTTCATCGGGTCACCTCCGAGGGGAGCTTGTCGGGTCGCAAACCCCGCCACACGGGGTGCCGCAGCCGCTGCTCGTCGGTCCACATCGTGTAGGCCACCTCCCCGACCAGATCCGGCCTAACCCATCGATTCCGCCACGGCACCTCATTACGGAACGGGCTGCGGGGGATCTCCAGCGGCCGCAGCATCCGGTAGATGTCGTCCAGCGCGGCATCGGTGAACCCGGTGCCGACGTGCCCCACGTACGTCAGCCCTGTGTCGGTGAACACCCCCATGATCAACGATCCGATCCCGCCCGCCCGCCGCCCCTTGCCCGGTTTCCAGCCGCCGATCACGACCTCCCTGGTGCTCAGGTTCTTCACCTTGACCCACCAGGGCGAGCGCGTGCCCGCCCGGTAGGGGGAGTCCATCCGCTTGGCGACCACGCCTTCCAGCCCCTGCTCGTGCGTGGCGGTGAGCAGGTCGGAGGCGCCGGGGAAGTACGGGGGCGCCCCGATGTCCAGCTCGTCGAGCAGGGCGCGGCGATCGCGGTACGACAGGTCGAACAGCGGCATGCCGTCGAGATAGAGCAGGTCGAAGGGGATGTACGTGACCGGGTAGAGCCGCAGCATCGCCGGCTCGGGATCGGTCAGGTGCATCCGGTGTTGCAGGCGTTCGAAACTGGGCCTGCCGCGCGGGTCGAGCGCCACGACCTCGCCGTCGATGATCGCGTTCTTCACCCCGAACCCTGAAATTTCGGGATATCGCCGGGTGTACTCCACTCCATGCCGTCCCGTCACCTTCAGCCCGCCGTCCAGATTGACGAGGGCGCGGATGCCGTCCCACTTGACCTCGAGGCCGTACTGGTCGCGATCGGAGGGTAGTTCCCCAGGTACAGCCAGCATTGGTTCGATCGGGTATGGCATTGGTTGCCCCATGACGGGTATGTGCCCATTGGCGAGCCGTTGAGAGCTGAGGAGTGCTCATGCGCAGCATCTGGAAGGGTGCGATCTCCTTTGGGCTGGTCACCATCCCGGTCAAGCTCTACTCGGCGACCGAGCAGAAGGACGTGTCGTTCCACCAGGTGCACCGCAAGGACGGCGGGCGGATCCGCTACAAGCGCGTGTGCACGCAGGACGGCGAAGAGGTCCCGTACGCGGACATCGCCAAGGGCTACGAGCTGGCCACGGGCGAGATCGTCGTGCTCACCGACGAGGATTTCGAGGACCTGCCCCTGAGCACGTCGCGCCGGATCGACGTCCTCCAGTTCACTCCGGCCGAACAGATCGATCCCATCTACTTCGCCAAGTCGTACTACCTGGAGCCCGACGCGCAGGGCGCGAAGCCGTACGTGCTGCTGCGCAACGCCCTGGAGAGCTCGGGCCAGGTGGCGGTGGTCAAGGTGGCGCTGCGGCAACGCGAGTCCCTGGCCACGCTGCGGGTGCGCGACGGCGTCTTCGTCCTGGAGACGATGCTCTGGCCCGACGAGATCCGGGCGCCCGACTTCGGTTTCCTGGAAGAGGACATCGAGGTACGCGCTCAGGAGCTCAAGATGGCCGAGTCCCTGATCACCACGATGGAGTCGGACTTCGACCCGAGCGAGTACCACGACACCTACCGCGAGGCGCTGCAGCAGGTGATCGAGGCGAAGGTGGCGGGCAAGGAGGTCATCGCGCCCTCCGAGGAGGAGGAAGCGCGACCGGCGGTGGACCTCATGGCCGCGCTGCGGGCGAGCGTCGAGGCCGCCAAGCGGGAGCGCGAGGGCGGGCCGGCCAAGCAGAAGAAGGCGGCGGGCGGCAAGTCCAAGAACGGGGTCAAGGCTGCGGACAAGGCCGACGAGAAGGCCGACGAGAAGGCCGACGAGAAGGCTCAGGAAAAGGCGCAGCCGAAGCGCAAGACCCGCAAGTCCGCCTGACCTCGCTCGCTCCCCGACGGGCGGCGCTCCCTGTCGCCGTGCTTCCGGTGGGGCTGGGCTTCCTGTAGCCGTGCTTTCGACGGGGCCGCGTTCCCTGTCGGGCCGCATCCGCCGTAGGGCCGCATCGCCCGTCGGTCCTCGTCATCAGATGGGCCTTGTCACTTGGCCGGCCTCGTTCTCCGACCGGCCTCGCCGTCGCCGCCCGAGGAACCCTCCTCTTCGGTTATTCGCATGGCCCGCGCACGGGCCTGGCACGGATCGTCCACGTGCACCTGACGCTTCGCGGATTGCCGACGATCGCGGGATGCCTCCTGGGCCGGAGACCGTCAGCCCCGCCCTTCTCGCCACCCCCGAGTTGTCGCGTCTGCGTCATGAGCGACCGCACGTCATTCCGCACCCGAGCCATATCCACCACGGGCTGATCGGCCGCGCGGTTGCACCCGCGGTTCCTCGTTCCGGCGATCATCGAATGGGACATATCGGGACAATTCATAATATTTCACGGAATGCACACTTAAGGCAAGCAATAACATCGTTAATGCACTGCAAAATGGGTTCATTCCTGTTTTGTTCGCCATAACCTCGGTAATGACACTTATCGGATGACTCTTCGACAGCGTCCACCTTGGCGGGGGTGGGTGCTCCAGCGAGCACCGCCGCCACCGCCGCTGCGGCTACAACCGACGCCGTCGCCACATTTTCATTCTCTCGCGGCATCTTCTAGTGAGGGCCCCGCCGGTCCGGTGGGGTCCTAACTGCGTTTCCGACCGCACTCCAGTGGCGGGCTTATATGTGATGGCGGGCCGGGTGATTGTCATGGGCGGGCCTGGTGTCGGGCAAAAACTGGCAATTCCGGTTTGTTGGTTTTTCGGCCGGATATATGCAGGATGCGGGGGATTGGAGACGA
>NZ_VCKX01000495.1 GCF_005889725.1 Nonomuraea zeae | reverse complement strand
TGGAGACCGGGTCCACCTCCAGGACCCGGTTCATCCGGCTGAGGTCCAGGCAGAGCGAAGGGCCGTCGAAACGGGCCTCCACGCCGCCGACGACGCTCGTACGAGCGGGCCGTGCGCACTTACGGGCAGGCCTACCGCGACCTGATCCGCGCCTACCGGGGGGACTTCGCCAACGCCCCCGACCTGGTGGCGCTCCCGTGCGACGAGGACGAGGTCGCCCAGGTGCTGGAGTGGGCCGCCGGCGAAGGGGTGCCGGTCGTGCCGCGCGGCGGCGGGACGAGCGTCGTCGGCGGCGTGGAGGCCCGTTTCGACGGCCCTTCGCTCTGCCTGGACCTCAGCCGGATGAACCGGGTCCTGGAGGTGGACCCGGTCTCCAGGGCCGCCCTGGTCGAGGCGGGCGCCTGCGGCCCCGCGGTCAACGAGAGCCTGCCCGAGGGGCTGCAGCTGAGGTTCTTCCCGCAGTCGTACGAGTTCTCGACCGTCGGCGGCTGGATCGCCACCAGGGCGGGCGGCCATTTCGCCACCTTCCACACCCACATCGACGACCTCGTCGAATCCGTGCGCGCCATCTCGCCCGCCGGGGTGTGGGAGTCGCGCAGGCTGCCGGGCTCGGGCGCGGGGCCGTCACCCGACCGCTGGCTGCTCGGCTCCGAGGGGGCGCTGGGCGTGATCACCCGGGCCTGGCTGCGGGTGCACGAGCGGCCGACGCACAAGGTGTCGGTGCCGGTCAGGTTCGCCGAGTGGCCGGCCGCGGTGGCCGCCGTGCACGATCTCGCCCAGTCCGGCCTGTACCCGTCCAACTGCCGCCTGCTGGACGCCCGGGAGGCCGCGCTCACCTCCGGCGGCGACGGGCGGCACGCCGTGCTCATCGTCGGCTTCGAGTCCGGCGACCACCCCGTGGACGCCTGGGCGTCACGGGCGCTGGAGATCGTCGGCGCGCACGGCGGCGTGGCGGGGGAGGCCCGGCAGGACCAGGCGTGGAAGGGCGCGTTCACCCGCATGCCGTACGTGCGCAACGCCTACCCGGGGATGGGCGTGCTCGCCGAGACCGTCGAGACGGCGGTGACCTGGGACCGCTTCCCCGCCCTGCACGAGGCCGTCATGGCGGCCATGGCCGAGGAGGCCGGGACGGCGACGTGCCGCCTGGCCTACGCCTATCCCGACGGGCCCGCGCCCTACTACACGATCCTCGCCCCCGCCGTGAAGGGCGCTGAGGTCGAGCAGTGGGACGAGCTCAAGCAGCGCGTCTCCGACGTCGTGCTCCGGATGGGCGGCACGATCACCCACCACCACGCGGTGGGGCGCGACCACCGGCCCTACTACGACCGGCAGCGGCCCGACCCGTTCGCGCTCGCGCTCAGAGCCGCCAAGGCGGCCCTGGACCCCAGCGGCATCCTCAATCCGGGAGTGCTGATCTGAGCGGGGCATTGAAGTAACGTACCGACCAGCCGGTACGTCGCCGCCGCAGAGGAGCGCATCGTGTGGGACCCCGAACTCGCCGAGCTGAAGCGCCGCAAGGAGCTGGCCGAGCTCATGGGAGGGACGGAACGCGTGGCGCGCCAGCACGCCACCGGCCGCCTGACCATCCGCGAACGCCTCGCGGCGCTCACGGACACCTGGCGGGAAGTGGGGGCGCTGACCGGCCGCGCCACCGACGAGGCGTTCACCCCGGCCAACGTGATCATCGGCCGGGCGCGGATCGACGGGCGGCGGGTCGTGGTGGCGGGCGACGACTTCACCGTACGCGGCGGGGCGGCCGACGCCGCGATCGGAGATCTAGGGCGCGGACCCCTGGTTTCAGCCATGGGGGTAAGCCCTTCTCTCGAATCTTTGAGCGGTAGACAGCGAAAAGCTGTATAATGATCGTTGTGGCCGTGACCCTCCGCACGAACAGTAACATCGCGTTCCAGTGCGCGTTCCACGTCGTGTGGTGCCCCAAGTAGCGGCGGCGAGTTCTCGGCGGACGGATCGAGACGCGGCTGAAGGAACTGATCCGCGAGGTGATCACCGAGAAGCAGGCGTGGCTGATCGAGCTGGAGGTCATGCCCGACCACGTCCACCTGCTGGTCGAGGTGGACCCCCAGTACGGCATCCACCGTCTGGTCAAAGCCATCAAGGGCCGCTCCTCGCGGGTGCTGCGGCAGGAGTTCCCCAGCTTGACCTCGAAACTGCCGACCCTGTGGACCAACTCCTACTTTGTCGCCACCGTCGGCGGTGCGCCACTGGACGTGGTCAAGCGGTATGTCGAGAACCAGAAGAACCGGTGAGCGGCCATGCTGACCGGACGTAAGTACCGCCTGGACCTGACCGCCGAGCAGACCGCGTTCGCCGAACGAATCGGCGGCGCGTGCCGCAGCGTGTGGAACACCGCCCTGGAATAACGCCGCACCTACCGCAGGCGGGATGCTTGGATCGGCTACCACGAGCAGGCACAGCAACTGGTCGAGGCCAAAACCGAGTTCGGTTGGCTGGCCGAAGTGCCTGGCCACTGCCTCCAACAGACCCTCATTGACCTGGACCAAGCCTGCTCGCGGCACGGCACGTGGAAAGTCCGCTGGAAGTCGCGGGCACGCACCGCGCCGTCGTTCCGGTTCCCCGAAGGCGGCAAAATCACCATCGAGCGACTCAACCGGCGCTGGGCGCGGGCCAAACTGCCGAAACTCGGCTGGGTGCGGTTCCGGATCACCCGACCGCTGGGCGGGAAGGTGAAGAACGCCACCGTCAGCCGCGACGGCGCGCACTGGCACATCAGCTTCCTCGTCGAGGACGACATCAGCCCGCCCGAGCGGCACGCCTATCCGGGGAGCGCGGCCGGGATCGACCGGGGCGTGGTCAAGGTCGTCACCCGCTCGGACGGAGTGTTCCACCATCAGGTGTTCGCCACCGACCGGGAAGTCGAGCACGCCGCTGTCCTGCAGCGGCGCCTGGCCCGCACCCGTAAGGGATCGGCCCGCCGCAAGAAGGCCGCCGCTACGCTGGGCAGGGCGTTGGCCAAGGTCCGGCGACGCCGCGCCGACTTCGCCGCCAAGATCGCGTGCGTGCTGGCCACCAGCTTCGAGCTGATCGTCTTCGAGAAGCTCGCCACCCGCAACATGACCGCCACCGCGAAACCCAAGCCGGATGCCGACCAGCCGGGCAGCTACCTGCCCAACGGGGCGGCGGCCAAGTCCGGCCTCAACAAGGCCATCTTGGACAAGGGCTGGCACCGCATCGAACTGACCGCCCGCAGCAAGGCCCGCTACACCGGGAGCCACGTCATCACCGTCAACCCGGCGTACACGAGCATCACGTGCCGCGTGTGCAGCGTGGTGGCCCCGAAGTCCCGCGAGAGCCAAGCGGTCTTCCGGTGCACCTCCTGCGGACACACCGAGCACGCCGACGTGCACGCCGCCAACAACATCCTCACCGCCGGGAGGGCGGAGTTCGCGCAACCCAGACCGGGTGCGCGAGCTGGGGCGCGCAAACCACGCAACCGCGTGGGCCGGAAGGCAAACCGCCAAGCAACAGCAGCTCAGGCCACCGCGTAGACGGAGCCCGAGCTGGCTGGAATCCCCCGGCTTTAGCCGTGGGGAGCGCTTCAACCACGAGAAGCAGATCCTGGCCGAGCGCATGGCCGGCGAGCTGCGGGTGCCGCTCGTCCGGCTGATCGACGGCACCGGGGGCGGCGGCAGCGTCAAGCAGCTGGAGGAGTTCGGGCGGACGTACGTGCCCTACAACCCCGGCTGGGACCAGGTGGTGGCGAACCTGGGCCGGATCCCGGTGATCGCCCTCGCCCTCGGCCCGGTCGCCGGGCTCGGCGCGGCCCGCCTGGTCACCTCGCACGTCTCGATCATGGTGCGGGAGCTCTCGCAGGTGTTCATCGCGGGACCCGCCGTGGTCGAGGCGGGCATGGGGGAGAGCGTGGGCAAGGAGGAGCTGGGCGGCTGGCGCACGGTCTCGGCGGCGGGCACCGTGGACCTGGTCGCCGGCTCGGAGCAGGAGGCGTTCGAGCTGACCCGGCGGGTGCTGTCGTACCTGCCGCAGAGCGCCTGGCGGACCCCGCCGGTCGCGGCCCCGGCGGACGACCCGGACCGGACCGCGGACGAGCTGCGCGCCATCGTCCCCCGGGACCGCCGCCGGCCGTACGACATGCGCAGGATCCTGGAGCTGACCTTCGACACCGGCAGCGTCCTGGAGCTCGGCCGCAGGTTCGCCCCTTCCACGATCACCGCCCTGGCCCGCCTGGACGGTCACCCCGTCGCCGTGCTGGCCTCGGACCCGCTCGTCTACGGCGGCGGCCTGACGGCCCAGGGCTCGGACAAGACGGCCCGCTTCATCGACCTGGCGGAGACCTTCCACCTGCCGATCGTGCACCTGGTCGACCAGCCGGGCTTCGTCATCGGCACGGCGGCGGAGCGGGCGGGCACGATCAGGAGGGGCGCCCGCGCCCTGGCCGCCGTCTACCAGTCCACGGTCCCGTGGGCCTCGGTGCTGGTGCGCCGCGTCTTCGGCGTGGCGGGCGCGGCGCACCGGCCCCACGACAGGTACGGCCTGCGCGTGGCCTGGCCCTCGGGCGACTGGGGCTCGCTGCCGATCGAGGGCGGGCTGGAGGTGGCGTTCAAGCGCCTGCTGGCGGAGGCGGGCGAGGAGGCGGCCACGCTCAAGGCGGAGATCGCCGAGCGTCTGGAGGCCGTCAGGTCGCCGTTCCGCACGGCGGAGGCGTTCCTGGTGGAGGACATCATCGACCCGGCGGAGACGCGCCCGGCCCTGACGGACTGGGTCCACGACGCCTACGCCGCCCTGGACCCGGGCCCCCGCTCGACCACCCGCCCCTGAGAGATCGTTGCCCGGACGATGGCGAGGCCGCCGAGGAGGCGTAGTCGCGCAGGCCCGGCACCGCGATGCCGATGTCGCACAGGAGGCGCGGCGGCCCCGCTCCGGGCTGAGCCGGGTCAGACATCGTCCGGGAGGGTGGTCATCCGGTCCAGCACCGCCGCCAGCTCCCACCGCTCCACCGACGCCGCCCGCTTCGAGCGTGCCTCCATGGGAGCGGAGGGCGGCCAGGTCCCGCCGGAAGCCGTCGTGCAGCTTGACCAGCTCGTCTCCCCAGACGACATGTCGCTGTTCGTCCGTCATGCCATTTCTTTTCGTGAAAAATCGCCGTAAATGGTGGCGAAGAGTGCGGCGAGCAGGGCCGCCACCGCCGCGCTCCCGAAGCTCCAGCCGGCGCCCCCGCTCGACAGCAGCACCGCTGTCTCG
>NZ_VCKX01000494.1 GCF_005889725.1 Nonomuraea zeae | reverse complement strand
GTGCCGGGCCGGCCCGGAGGCGGCTCACGGAGGCGCCGGCAGCCGGGGCGCGCGGGCCTGGACGCCGACCCGCTTGAGCCGGATCCGCTCCTCCCTCGGCACCGGCTCCAGCTCCACCGTCCGCGCCCCCTCCGGCACGTGCCGCAGGTCGTGCGTGATGAGCAGCGTCGTCCGCCCGGCCATCAGCCGCCGTAGCGGCTTCATGACCTGTGCGGCCATGGCGTCGTCCAGCCCGTTCATGGGCTCGTCGAGCACCAGCACGGGCGCGTCCCTGAGCAGCGCCCTGGCGATCCCGATCCGCTGCCGCTGGCCTCCCGACAGAAGCCGCCCCCGCTGCCCGACCGGGGAGTCGTACCCCTGGGGCAGCAGCTTGACGAAGTCGTGCACCCCGGCCACCTCGGCGGCCCTGATGACCTCGTCCAGGCTGGCCTCGGGCCGCCCGTAGGCGATGTTGTCGCGTACGGACCCCGAGAACAGCAGCGTCTCCTGGTGCAGGATCGTGATGTTCGCGCGCACCGACTCCCTCGTCAACCCGCGCAGGTCGGCCCCGTCCAGCAGGACGCGCCCCGCGTCCGGGTCGTAGAAGCGCAGCAGCAGCTTGGCCATCGTGGACTTGCCGGCCCCGCTGGGACCGGTGAAGACGACCACCTCGCCGGGCTCCGCGGTGAACGACAGGTCGCGCAGCACCGGCCGGCTCCGTCCCGGATAGGCGAACCCGACCCGCTCGAACGCCACGCTCCCCCGGCTCCTGCCCGCGGGCGCGGCGTCGGGCGCGTCGGTGACGAGGGGCCTGGCCCGCAGGATCTCGATGACCCGGTCGGACCCGGCCGCGGCCTCCGACACCGTCATGGCCAGCTCGCCCAGGCCCTGCACGGCCGGGTACAGCAGGGCCAGGTACGCGGCGAAGGACAGCAGGCCGCCGAGCGTCAACCGGCCGGCGGCGATCTCCCACGCCCCCACCCCGAGGACGATGATGAGGCACACGGTCTCGATGACCTGCACGGCGGGACCGTACAGGCCCGACAGCCACGCCTGCGTCATGTTGGCGCGCAGCCACCCGCGCCCCTCCCCGTGCAGGCGACGCGACTCGGCCCCCTGCCGGTTGTACGCCTGCACGAGCGGCTGGTTGGCCAGCCCCTCCTCCAGGACGCTGTTCATGGCCCCGTTGCTGTAGCGCTCGCGCGCCGCCGCGGTCCTGAACCGGCTCGCGAACAGCTTCGAGACCACAAGGAATGCCGGGATCAGCGCCATCGTGAGCAGCGCGAGGTCCCACCGGACGAAGAAGGCCGCCCCGGCGAAGAACAGCACGCTGGCGACCGTGGTGAACGCCTTGACGAGCCCCGAGCCGACGAGCTCCTCGATGGCCTCGATGTCGTCGGTCAGCCTGGCCATCAGGTCGCCCAGCCGGCGCTTCTCCGAGAAGTCCGGCGCGAGCGTCTGCAGATGCGCGAACACCCGGTCCCGCAGCGTGAGCAGGAACCGTTCCGCGCCGAGCGCGGTGGCGTACGCGCCGGCGAAGGAGGTCACCCCGGCGATCGCGGCCAGCCCCAGCCAGATGAGCGCGGGCGTCCAGAACGCCGACAGGTTCCGCGTGGTGAGCACTTCGTCGGTGATGTGGCCGAACAGGCGGATCGCGGCCACCTCGCACAGCGCGGCCAGAACGGCGAACACCACTCCGGCCGCGAATAGCCGCCGCAATCCGCGAGTGTCCGGCCAGAACTCGCGGAATGTCCGGCGAATGGAAATCGCCGGCGCGAGTTCACGGCCGGAGATAGGCAATGAGAGCCGGCGGCCAGGCCGCCGGCTCTCACGGGGCTTATCTAGCACCCCCACCACCGACGGCGGGCGCAGCCGGACCAGCGCCGCCTGCACCTACGGCGACGGCGGCAGCCCCATCCTGCCTGGAACCCAGTCTGCGCTAGCTGCGTGCTTGCCATGATTCCTCCCCCGTTGGTGGATACATGCACAATTCGGACGCTAGCACCCGAAATGGGATAAAGCACGAGATATTCTTCGATTTCAAAAAGACTTGACCGGTGAATCCCGCACAGAAAGGCGATCCCGCCCGCTCGTTAAAACGAAAGCCAACGAGTAAAAGCACTCACGAAGGTCAGGCGATCGCCAAAGATGCTACTCGGAGCTGGTTCCAAGGTGTATGTCACCCGATACTTTGGTTCGATGGCCCGCGCGGCCCCCGCTGCCACGATGGATCCATGGTGATTCTCGGTGTTCTGCTCATGATCCAGGGCTTCGGCGGCCTCATCGCCGACCAGTTCTTCGACAGGAGCTTCGGCCTGCTGCACCTGTGGCTCGACGGCGGCACGCTGACCGCCGTGAGCGCCGCCGTGGGCCTGCTCGGCCTCGTGGTGACGGTGACCGGCGCGCGCGCCGAGGAGAAGTCGTGACCCCCGGCGCGCCCGCGAGCGTCAGGTCAGCGAGGAGTAGGCCACCACACCGCGCCGCATGGCGTCCATGGCCTTGCCCGCCGTCGCCTTGATCTTGCTGCCCTGCGGCGCGGCGTTCCCGAGCTGCCCCAGCAGGTCCATGAGCTGCTTGATCCACCGTACGAAGTCACCGGCGGCCAGCTCGTTGCCGTTGACGCCCTCCATGAGGACGGCGTCCAGGCTGTGGCCCTTGGCCCACCGGAAAGCCGCCCAGGCGAACCCCAGATCGGGCTCCCTGATCGTGGACAGCCCGTGGTCGGACTCGATGCCCTCCAGCTCGCCCCACAGCCGCATCATCGACGTCAGCGCGTCCTGGGCCTTGCCCGCGGGGATCTTCGGCCGGCGCGCGTCGTCGGCCGCCCGCGACTCGAACACCAGCGCCGACACGCACGCCGCCAGCTCGGCCGGGTCCAGCTCCTCCCACAGCCCGCCCCGCAGGCACTCGGCGGTGAGCAGGTCGAGCTCGGTGTAGAGGCGGCCCAGGCGGCGGCCCTCGTCGGTGACGGTCTCGTCGTCGAGGTAGCCGAGCTGCTCCAGCACGGAGCAGATGCGGTCGAACGTCCGCGAGATGACGTGCGAGCGGCCTTCGACCCGGCGGCGCAGCCCCTCGGTCTCGCGCAGCAGCTTGTAGTAGCGCTCGGCCCACCGGGCGTGGTCCTCGCGCTCGTCGCAGCCGTGGCAGGGGTGCTGGCGGATCTGCCGGCGCAGGTCGTTGACCTCGTCGTCCTCCACCGCGTGGTCGCGCGCCCTGGCCGGCTTGCCCAGGTCGCGATCGCCCATCTTGGCCAGCAGCGTGGAGACCAGGTTGGCACGCTCCTTGGGCGAGCGGCCGTTGAAGTTCTTCGGGATGCGCAGCTTCTCCAGCGGCTCCACCGGGACGGGGAAGTCGGCCGGGTCGAGCTTCTTGACCTGCTTGCCGACCGTCAGCACGAGCGGGCTCGGCCCCGCGCCCGCCCCGCGCCCGCGCGGGTTGCGGCCCGGGTCCAGCACGATCGCCAGGCCCGCCCTGCGCCCGCCCGGCACCCGGATGACGTCACCGGGCTCCAGCGCCTCCAGCGACCGTACGGCGGCGGCCCGCCTGGCGGCCCCGCGCTGCTTGGACAGCTCCGCCTCCCGGTCGGTCAGCCGCCGGCGCAGCGCCGCGTATTCGGGGAAGTCGCCCAGGTGGCACGTCATGGCCTCCTGGTAGCCCTCCAGCGCCTCCTCGTGCTTGCGCAACTGCTTGGCCAGCCCCACGACCGCCCGATCGGCCTGGAACTGCGCGAACGACTCCTCCAGCAGCGTCCTGGCGCGTTCCCGGCCGAACTGGCCGACGAGGTTGACCGCCATGTTGTACGACGGCTGGAAGCTGGAACGCAGCGGATATGTACGGGTGCCCGCCAGGCCCGCCACCGACAGCGGGTCCATCCCCACCTGCCACAGCACCACCGCGTGGCCTTCGACGTCGATCCCGCGCCGCCCCGCCCGCCCGGTGAGCTGGGTGTACTCGCCCGGGGTCAGGTCGGCGTGGGTCTCGCCGTTCCACTTGTCGAGCTTCTCGATCACCACGCTGCGGGCCGGCATGTTGATGCCCAGCGCGAGCGTCTCGGTGGCGAACACTGCCTTGACCAGCCCGCGCGTGAACAGCTCCTCCACGACCTCCTTGAAGGCCGGCAGCATGCCCGCGTGGTGGGCCGCCAGGCCGCGCTCCAGGCAGTCGCGCCACTCCAGGTAGCCCAGGACCGCCAGGTCCTCGTCGGGCAGATGGGCGGTGCGCTCGTCGACGAGCTGCCTGATCTCGTGGCGCTCGCGGTCGGTGGTGAGCCGGATGCCGGCGTACAGGCACTGCTGCACCGCCGCCTGGCAGCCCGCGCGGGAGAAGATGAACGTGATCGCGGGCAGCAGCCCCTCGGAGTCGAGCTTCTCGATCACCTGCACCCGGTCCGGCGGCCTTGAGCGCTGGGGCCTGCCGTAGCCGCGCCGGCCCCGCCCGGCGGTCAGCCGCTCGGCGTCGCGCGTCACCCGCATCAGCGTGGGGTTGATGCGCGGCGTCAGGTCGTCGGCCATGAACATGTCGTAGATCCGGTTGCCGACCATCATGTGCTGCCAGAGCGGCACCGGGCGGTGCTCGTCGACGATCACCGTGGTCTCGCCGCGCACCTCGCCCATCCACTCGCCGAACTCCTCGGCGTTGCTGACGGTCGCCGACAGCGCCACCAGCCGCACCGACTCGGGCAGGTGGATGATGACCTCTTCCCACACCGCGCCACGGAAGCGGTCGGCCAGGTAGTGGACCTCGTCCATGACGACGAACCCGAGCCCGGCCAGCGTGGCCGAGCCGGCGTAGAGCATGTTGCGCAGCACCTCGGTGGTCATGACCACGATGGGGGCCTCGCCGTTGACGCTGTTGTCGCCGGTCAGCAGGCCCACCTTGGCAGTGCCGTAGCGCTTGACCAGGTCGTTGTACTTCTGGTTGGACAGCGCCTTGATGGGGGTGGTGTAGAAGCACTTACGGCCCTGCTCCAGGGCCAGGTGGACGGCGAACTCGCCGACGACCGTCTTGCCCGAGCCCGTGGGCGCCGCCACCAGGACGCCGTCGCCCGCCTCCAGCGCGCGGCAGGCGTCGAGCTGGAAGTCGTCCAGCGCGAAGTCGTACAGACCTCGGAACGATCTGAGAGCGGCCTCGTCGTCCCCGTGCTTCTGACGGAAGGCCGCGTAGCGTTCCGCTGGCGTTGTCATACCTGTCAGCCTACCGAAATCGCCATTCCGGTCCGTCCCGGCCATTCCGCCGCCCCCGCCCCGTCCGCCCTTTCTCTTATACACATCT
>NZ_VCKX01000493.1 GCF_005889725.1 Nonomuraea zeae | reverse complement strand
GGGCCCGCCGACGGGGTGCCGAACGTGGCCGAACGAGCGGCCGCCCGGCTGCGCGAGCACACCCTGGGCAATCCGCTGCACGCCCGCGCCCTGCTGGCGAACGTGCCGCTGCCGGTCCTGGCCGACTCCAGCCTGCCCCTGCCCGTCCCCAGCACGTACCTGCGGCTCTTCGCCCGCCGCCGGCACGCTGCCACTCCGGCCGCCCGGCGGCTGGCCGCGGCTTGCGCGGTGCTGGGCGGGCCCTGCCCGCTGCACCTGGCCGCCGCCGTCGCCACCGAGCTCGGCGAGCCGCTGACCGCGCTAGAAGAGGCCGCCGCCGCCGGGCTGCTCCGCGAGCTGCCCGGCCGCATGATCGATTTCCCTGAGCCCCTGGCGCGGGCCGCCGCCTACGACGGGCTGGGCGCGGGCGGGCGGGCACGGCTCCACCTGGCCGCGGCCCGGGTGATCGACGACCCCGGCGCGGCGCTGCGCCACCGGGCCGCCGCGGCCGGCGGGCCGGACGAGCTGCTGGCCGAAGAGCTGGTCGGATACGCCGCCAAGGCCGTGCAGCACGGGCAGTGGCAGGAGTCCGCCGCCCACCTGGACCTGGCCGCCGGGCTCACCGAGTCGGCGGCGCGGCGCGACGAGCTGCGCACGGCGGTCCTGGAGCACGTCCTCATCGGGGGCGACGTGCTCCGGGCCACCGAGCTCGCGACAGGGCTCGCCACCGAGTTCGCTACAGGATCCTCCACAGGGCTCGCCACCGAACTCGCCGCCGCGCGTAACGCCGACCCGCGCCCGGTACGCCGGTACGTGCTGGGACGGCTCGCGCTGGCGTCCGGACGCTTCGAGGAGGCGTCGGAGCTGCTGACCGAGGCGTGGCGGCACAGAGAGCCCGCATTCGCCGCCGACGTGGCCGAGCAGCTGGCCTGGCTGAAACTGGTCACCGGACAGCGGGCGGCGGCGGTGGAGTGGGCCCGCCGGGCGATCGAGCAGCCCATCAGGGGCGCGGTCGCCAGGCCGTACGACGTGCTGGCGCTGGGCGGGGCACCCAGCGCCGGCGCCCCCTCCGACAGCCTCGCCGCGGCCGTCGCGCTGCTGGAGCAGGACGCGGCCGAGCAGGCGGGCGCGATGCTCAGACGGGTCGTCGCGGCCGAGCGGAAGGCGGGACTGCCGCACCACCGGCTGCTGGCCACCGCGCTGCTCGCCGTCGCCGAGCACGAGGCCGCGCGCTGGGAGGAGGCCGCCACCCGGGCGGGCCGCGCGCTGGCCGAGGCGGCCGCGCTGGGCCAGCGGTGGCTGCTGCCGTGCCTGGAAGTGGTGTGCGCGGCGCCGCTGGCGGCCAGGGGCCGGCTCGATCGGGCGCTGGCGCACGTCGCGGGAGCACGGAGCACCGCCCGCGGGCTGCGCCACGTGCTGGGGGAGCGGCAGGCGGACCTCGCGACGGCGCTGCTGACGGCCGGGGCCGAGCCGCCCGAGGGCGGTGACGCGTTCGTGCCCGACCCCCGGCCGGGCCGGATCGAGGCGCTGATCGCCGACGGGCGGCTGGAGGAGGCCGAGGGGGCGCTGGCCGCGTTCGGCGAGTGCGGGCGGTCCAGGCGGGCCGGGCCGCGCGGGCAGTCCGAGCGGATCAGGCTGGAGGCGCTCCTGCAGGCCGCCAGGAACGTTCCAGAGGCGGCGGAAGAGGGCTTCTCCCGCGCGCTCGCGCTGGTGGAGCGGGAGGTGTCCCCGCTGCAGGAGGCCCGGGTGCTGCTCGACCTCGGCCGGCTGCTGCGGCGTACGGGCCGGCGCAAGGCCGCCGCCGAGCGGCTGGAGGCCGCCCGCGCGATCTTCGAGCGGCTGGGCGCCTGCCCGCTCGTGGACCGGTGCGCGCACGAGCTGGCCGCCTGCGGTCTGGAGCCCCCCGCCACGGTACGGCTCGGGCTGACGCCCCAGGAGCTCAGCACCGCCACGCTGGTGGCCAGCGGCCTGACCAACCGCCAGATCGCCAGGGAGCTGCTCATCAGCGTCAAGACCGTCGAGTACCACATCGGCAAGATCTACACCAAGCTCGGGATCGGCTCCCGGGTCGCGCTCGCCGCCAAGCTCGCCGCCTGCGGCCAGACGGCATGACGGGGCGACGTGGTGACGGGGCGACGGCGTGTAGGCGTGTCGGCGCCTCAGCCCGCGGGCGGAGGTGTCGGCCGCAGGCATCGGAGCAGGCTGATCGGCCACGCTGCTGATACCTTGATCGCACCTGTGTGATCATGAAACAATTCTTCAACAGGTGTATATCCGCGTATTGGGGGGTCGTCGCCCATGATCCGCGAGCCCATCGAGCGGTCCTAGGATGCCGGACGACGAGCTGGACGAGGCGTTCGAGCTCGGCAGGACGTGCGCGCTGGCCGCGGAGTGCGGCAGGGATCTGCAGCGCTGTGCCCAGATGTACGCCGGGCTGTTCCCCGTGGCCGCCTTCAACGCCGAGTTCTACAGCGGGCTGACCCTGTCCACGGCCTTCAGCGCCCCCTGGGCGACGGCCGACCGGCTGAAGATGGTGAACCGGGCCGCTCTGTGGGTCCTGGCCGTGGACCGGCTCGTCGATCACACCGCCACCAACCGCGAGCAGGTCACCCGCCTGACCCGCGAATGCCTGTCCGTGGCCGACGGCGCGGTGCCGCGCTCGGCGGTCACCCGCTTCCTGGCCGACATGCGCGACGAGCTGGCCACCGTCAAGGAGTTCGAGGAGGCCCGGCGGCTCTGGCGCGACCAGCTCGCCAGGACGCTGGCGGGCATGACCAGGGCCTGGGTCTGGCGCGACACGGGCGCCGCGCCCACGCTGGCCCGTTACCTCGACAACGCCGACAGCCGCGGCTCGTGCTTCGTGGACGTCTCGCACTGGATCTACGCGGGCGACGGCTGGACGCGGGCGCATCTGGAGGAGCTGCGGGGGGTCAGCCGGCACGTACAGCGTTATCTGCATCTGCTGGGGGACGTCGCCTCCTACCGCAGGGACGTCAGCTGGGGCGACCTGAACGTCCTCGCGCTCGGTGTCAGCCGCGCCGAGGTGACGGGCGCGATGGCGGCGCTGGCCGGGCAGGCGCCCGGCCTGATCGAGCCGGTACGCGCGAGCAGCCCCCGCACGGCCGTCTACCTGCGACGACAGATCGGATTCAACGCCGGTTTCGTGGGAATTTCGGCCCTCCGCCCGACAGCGTAAGGGCCCTGTCGGATTCCATGACAAGTTTGCTTGACTCTCGGGGTGTTAGCCAGGCGAATAAGGGGGCTTGGAACGACAAACCGTGACATTCTGTTTCTTGTAAAAGTTTGCGGCTTGAGTGGAAAATGTGGCGTTGCTAGGGTGTCTCGATGCCAGGCATGTGGATCAGTGTTCGCAACGAGCCTTGACAGATACCACTGACCCCGGCATCTCAGGGCAGGGTTGTGCATTGCGCGGGAGATGTACAGGCGGTGCTGGATGGAATTCGGTCGCTTTGACCGCTGGCGGCTGCCGACAGCGATCAAGATCTTGATCGCCGGAGGGTTCGGCGCGGGCAAGACCACCATGGTCGGGGCCGTCTCCGAGACCCGGCCACTACGCACGGAAGAGGCTCTCACCCAGGTAGGAACGGGCGTCGACGATCTGTCGGGCGTGGAGGCCAAGCTGACCACGACCGTGGCCATGGATTTCGGCCGCATCACGATCCGTGACGACTACATGCTGTATCTGTTCGGGACGCCGGGCCAGGAGCGGTTCTGGTTCGTGTGGGACGAGCTGGCCATGGGCGCGCTGGGCGCCGTGGTGCTGGCCGACACGCGCCGCCTGGACGACTGCTTCCCCGCCGTCGACTACTTCGAGAAGCGCGAGCAGCCGTTCATCGTGGCGCTCAACTGCTTCGAGGGCACCAGGCCCTTCACGGTCGGCGAGGTGCGCACGGCGATCGGCCTGGAGCCGGACATCCCCATCGTGCGCTGCGACGCCCGCAAGCGCGATTCGGGCCGCGAGGTGCTCATCACGCTGGTGGAGCACGCGATGCGCATGGGTGCCAGCCCGGTCGGGACCATGTCGTGACCATCACCGGCTACTTTTGACCGATGGAGGAGATCGACCGCCGGATCGTCACGTTGCTGGCCCACGACGGCCGCATGAGTTTCACCGACCTCGCCCGGGAGACCGGGCTGTCGGTCTCAGCGGTGCATCAGCGCGTACGCCGCCTGGAGAAGCGGGGGGTCGTGCGCGGATACGCCGCGATCGTCGACCATGACGCCGTGGGGTTGCCGCTGACCGCGTTCGTGTCGATCAAGCCGATCGATCCCGCCGCGCCCGACGACGCGCCCGACCGGCTGGCCCACCTGGCGGCCATCGAGGCGTGCCACAGCGTGGCGGGCGACGAGAGCTACATTCTCAAGGTGCGGGTGGCCTCGCCGGTGGCGCTGGAGGATCTGCTGCAGCAGATCCGCGCCTCGGCCAACGTCTCGACGCGCACCACGGTGGTGCTCAGCACGCCGTACGAGCACCGCGCCCCCGACATCGCCGCCGAGCCGGCCGCCGCCCAGGACGGCCACCGCCTGACCCCGGACTGACCCTTACGAAGTGCTGACGGCCGCGCCCGCACCCGCCCACGCGCGCCGCCGCGATGCGACGCTGCCCGGCATGAGCGCCCGCACCGCCGCCGTCACCCGGCGCCGCCCCGGCACCGCGCCCTGGCGTGGCCGGGCGGTGCTCGCCGCCGCCCTAGTCGCCGCTCAGGTGGCCGTCCTGGCGGCGATCTTCCGCCTGGGTCCCGGTGGCCTGTTCTGGTGGTACGCGGCCGCCTGGGGGCTGTTCGGGGCCGCCGTACGGGCGTTGCGGGGTGTGCCGGGAGGCGCCGCGGGCCGGTTGGTGCTCTGCGGCGGCCTGGCGGTGATCGCCACCGGCCTGCTCGGCCCGCCCGGCACCAGCACCGACTCCTACCGGTACGCCTGGGACGGTCGCGTCCAGTCCGCCGGCCTGTCTCCCTACGACCACGCCCCGGCCGACCCCGCGCTCGCCTCCCTGCGCGATCCCTGGCTCTTCCCCGGATGCGCGCAGGGGCACTTCTACCCGGCAGGCGAGGGCACGTGCACGCGGATCAACCGGCCCACCGCGCACACCGTCTACCCGCCGCTGGCCGAGGCGTACTTCCTGCTGGTGGACCGGCTCTCGCCCGGCGGGGCGCGGCACAAGCCGCTCCAGGTCTCCGGAGCGCTGCTGGCGGCGGGCACCACCGGCGTGCTGCTGTTCCTGCGGCGCCGGCGCGACGCCCGGCCGGTCGCCTACTGGGCCTGGTGCCCGGCCGTGCCCATGGAGGCGGTGAACAACGCCCACGTCGACATGCTCGCGGTGGCCGCCGTCGTGCTCGCCCTGGGTGTGGGCGGGCCCGGGGGCCGGTCATGGGCGTGGTCAGGGG
>NZ_VCKX01000492.1 GCF_005889725.1 Nonomuraea zeae | reverse complement strand
CGCGCCACCCCCACCACCTTTGCCGCCTGTAGCCACCTGCGGGCACCGCCGGGCCTGAACCACTCGTGGCCACAGCGCGACACCGACGAAAACCTTTGCCCGCCAGCCCACCAGGCCGAGCCATCCATCCCCAGTTGTCCTTAAGCTCCGCCTATGAGCTTCGAATTCGACGACCTCGACGGCCTGCGCATCGGCAGAGCAGGGTCAGGCCCGCGTGTGATCATCGCGGTGCACGGCATCACCGCCTCACTCATGGCCTGGGGCGCGGTGGCCCGGCGGCTGCCCGAGGACTGGTCGCTGGTCGCGATGGACCTGCGCGGCCGGGGCCACAGCGCCGCGCTGCCCGGCCCGTACGGCCTGCCCCGGCACGCCGAGGACGTGCTGCGCGTCGCCGAGCACGTCGGCGCGGGCACCGACGCGGTCCTGACCGGGCACTCGATGGGCGCGTACGTGGCCGCGCTGGCCGGCGCCCAGCGGGATTTCGCCCGGGTGGTGCTGGTGGACGGCGGGCTTCCCCTGCCACCGCTGCCCGAGGGAACGGACGCGGACGCCGCGCTGGAGGCCGCGCTGGGGCCCGCACTCGCCCGGCTGCGCCAGACGTTCCCGTCGGCGGAGGCGTACGTGGAGTTCTTCAAGGCGCACCCCGCCTTCGCCGGGCACTGGAACGCCGACGTCGAGGCGTACGTGCGTTACGACCTCACGGGCCCAGAAGGCGAGCTGCGCTCACGGGCGGTCGGCGAGGCGGTGTTGCAGGACGGGCGCTGGATGCGGCTGGAGACGGACCGGATCGCCGCCGCGCTGGAGGCCATCGAAGCCCCGCTGCACCTGCTCAGAGCACCGCGCGGGCTACTCAACCAGGAAGTGGGCATGCTCCCCGACGAGCTGGCGCTCCCCTGGGCCGCCCGGCTGCCCGGGCTCAAGGACGAGGTGGTGCCGGACTGCAACCACTACACGATCCTGTTCGACGACCACTGCGTGTCGACCGTCGTGGACCGGCTCACCTCCCCGGCCTGACCGAGGAGGCCGGCGCCAGGGCTCGACCCGCCGGCGGAGACGGACGCGAACGGCCCCTGAGCGGTCAACCGCTCAGGGGCCGGGTCAAGGGCTCAGGGGCCGGGAATGATCGAAGCGGCAGCCTAGCGTGGAGCGATCCAGGTCGCGTGCGCGGCGGCCACGAGCGTGCCGTCCATCTCGTAGATGGCGCTCTGGCCGAACATCTTGCGCCCGTCGCGACCGGTCGGCCGCGCCACGACGGAGTAGCGCCCGCCAGGGATGACCGGACGGTGGATCTGCACGGCCAGGCGTCCGAGCAGCGCCGTCTCGCCCGGGCCGAAGTGCGCCCAGCCGGTGATGCAGTCGAGCACCGCGCCCACGATCGAGGCGGGCACGCCGTCCTCGCCCGTCACCGTGAACGGCACCCGCCAGCCGGCCGCCACCAGGTCCGTGCCCTCCACCGGGCCGGGGAAGATGCGCAGGCCGTCACCCGGCTCCCGCATGCCGCAGGCGAAGCACTCCGCGAACGGGTGCGCCTTCAGGCCCACGAACCCGGCCTCGGCGCGGGCTGCGTCGTTGAACGGCACGAACCCGGGGCCCTCCAGGTCCTCGGCCACGAGGATGGCCTCGACCAGCAGCTTGTCGCCGTCGGAGAGGGACACGGAGTTGGCCACGTGCTCAAGCCGCAGCTCGGTCTCCAGGGGCGTGGGCGCATGAAGCGTGACCTCGACGGCTGATCGACCACCGTTCAGCGCTTCGGCCATGGTGCCCGCTATCCAGCCGCCGTTGGCGACGCCCACGGGTCCCCGGAAACGCTCGGGAACGGTCAACACGGTCTGCAGGGCAGCCGTCGTCATGCCACACCCTCCTATATCGCCACACAAGGCGAGAAGTCCGGAAATATCGTAAAGAACAGGCCGATTTTACTGGACTCCCGGTTTCGCCAGATGTCGGGGGTCCTGACGCCGCTCGATACCACTACGTAACGCCTCGAAGGGGTCCGAAACTTCCCCACCCGGCCGCCCCTGCTACCAGGGGTACGGGCACGCTACGCACCGCACATCGCGCGGGTGTGACTCGGAGGTCAGAAGCAACGAAAATCGGCCTCACTCCGTGCCGCTCGTGGAGTGAGGCCGATCAAGGCGTTGGCCGTACCTTATCCCGGATTTCCCACGTCCCGCGACCAATCCCCCGATACCGGCTGGACAGAGGTGGACTACTGGCGGCGGGGGTGATTGTGCACACTGTCGGAATGGACCGGCTGACCTCGTGGGAGCGCCGCACCAGCGTCTGGCTCCTCATCATCGGCACAGGCTTCTTGCTCGGCTGGGCAGTCCCCGTCATCGTCCCCGGCCTGCCCGCCCCGTTACGTACCGCGTTCTGGTACCTCCAGGTCATCACCTGGGCCCTGTTCACCGCCGACTACGTGATCCGCATCGTCCTGGCCCCGCGCCGCCTGCGCTTCGTCGTCAGGAACATCCCCTCCCTCCTGGTCGTCGTCCTGCCCCTCCTCCGCCCGCTGTGGCTGCTGCGGGCGCTGCTCCTGCTGCACGTCATCGCCGAGCGCGTCCAGCTCCCGCTGCGGCTGCGCGCCGTCGTGTACGTCAGCGGCACCGCCCTCTTCCTGGCCCTGGTCGGCAGCGTCGCCGTCCTGGACGTGGAACGTGGCAACCCCGACGGCAACATCGAGACGATCGGCGACGCCCTGTGGTGGTCGCTCACGACCATGACGACCGTCGGGTACGGCGACCGTTTCCCCGTGACGTCCGAGGGCCGGCTGGTGGCGGCGGGGCTGATGCTCGCCGGGATCGCCCTGCTCGGCGTCGTGACGGCGGCCATCGCCTCCTGGTTCGTCGAGCGCTTCGAACGCACCGCCGCCTTCGACCGCCGCACCGAGGCCGAGCTGGCCCAGGTCGTCTCCGAGCTCGCCGGGCTGCGCGAGGCCCTGACCGACCTGCAGAGCACGCAGGTCCGGTTGCATGAAGAGGTGACGTCGCTCACGGCCCGGCTCACCCCGTGAAACGAGAGGAATTGCCACCGAAGGTGCGCACAAGCGGCCAACCTCGGAGAGGCTGGAAGCACAGGCCCTATGCTGACGCGGCAGGGGGACACAATCTGGATGATGCGGGGTGAGCCTGTGCAGGGGGCGATGTTGCGGTATCCGCCCGGGTCTCTGGTCATATTGACCGGGCTCCCCGGCGCGGGCAAGACCACCCTGCTGCAACGCCTGTACGGGTTGAACGGCGCGGAGAGCCTGCCCCTCACCATCGGCACCGTCGTGGTGATCGACTCGGTGCAGTCCAGGCAGCACTGGTATGGCCGGCTCGACTGGGCGCCCAACCCGGTCCGCCGGGCCATCGTCTTCGCCACCCACCTGAGCCGCATCCGGCAGGCGCTGACCCGAGGCCAGTCGGTCATCGCCCACAACCGGGGCTGCGGCCTGCACGTGCTCAGAGGCTTCGCCTGGCTCGCCCGCCGGCACAGCGCGACCTTCCACCTGCTCCTGTTGGACGCGCCCGCCGAAGAGGCGCTGGCGGGCCAGCGGGCCAGGGGCAGGGTGGTGGCCCCCAAGACGTTCGCCCGGCATCAGCGCAGGTGGACCAGCCTGCTCGCCCGCGTGCAGGGCGGCGACCCGGCCCCCGCCGTGGGCGCCCAGATCATGGACCGGGCCCAGGCGGCGCTCCTGGAGGCCATCCTCTTCGACGACTCGCGCACCGGCGTCGGCCCGGCCGGAGGCACCGGCCGCCCCTCCAGCTGAGACGGGCCACGCACCCGGCCGCCCGCGAACCCAGCACACCATCCGCCGCATAACCGGCGCGAACTGGCATGCCGAAAATTCCCGATAACGGAATAACGTCATTCTCACCGGCCGCACAGATCACTACATACGCTTGCCAATCACGCATAAGCGGGGGAATTTCCGAACCATCAGCCACGGGGAGGCGCGGGTGTAGCTGAGTGTGTCTTCTCGCACACCCGTCATATCCGCTGATGGCGGTTCCTCTTCCGACAGCCCGTCCATTAACGGACCGGCTCTACCCCCCCTCGGAGGACCAGTGAGACTGCGGTCTCTGCTGGCGGGCACCTCTGTGCTCGCCATCACCATGACGGTCGCTCTGGCCGTCAGCACCCCCGCCCAGGCGGGGACGGGCGACCCGGAAGTCGCCGCCAGCGTCACGTCGGACGTGCAGAGCGGCGAAAAGGTACGCGCGATCGTCGAGGTCAAGGACGGCCAGAGCGTCGCCGCTGTAGCCAAGACGGCCGAGAACGCCTCTGACGGCACCCAGGTCGTCAACAAGACGTCCTCGGACGAGTTCCTCGTCGCCACCCTCGACAAGGCGACGCTCAAGGAGCTCAAGACCGACGACCGGATCGAGGCCATCTACGAGGACACGCTGAGCGCGGCCTCGCTCGACGCGAGCACCAAGCTGATCGGCTCGGACAAGGCCAACGAGGCCGGCTGGACCGGCAAGGGCTCCACCGTCGCGATCCTCGACACGGGCATCGACCGCGACCACCCGTTCTTCGCCGGCCGGATCGTGGACGAGGCCTGCTTCTCCACCAACTACAACGACACGTACTACCGGGCCCAGTCGCTGTGCCCGAACGGTCAGGTAAAGCAGGCCGGTGAAGGCTCCGCGAACGCGGAGACCCAGAAGTGCGTCGGCCCCACCGGCAACCTGTGCTACCACGGGACGCACGTGGCCGGTATCGCCGCGGGCAAGAAGGTGAGCGGCGCCCCGTCCAACGGGGTCGCCCCGGAAGCGGGCATCCTGCCCATCCAGGTGTTCACCAGGCTCAACGGCCCCGCGTGCGAAGAGGTCCTGCACGTCGCCAAGCCGTGCGTGGCCAGCTTCACCTCCGATCAGAAGTACGCGCTGCAGTGGCTCAACAGCGTCCACGCGAGCCGCAACGTCATCGCGGCCAACATGAGTCTCGGCGGCGGCGCCATGCGGACCACGCACTGCGACGACGTCCCGGAGGCCAACGCGATCAAGGATGAGGTCTCGGCGCTGCGGTCGAGCGGCGTGGCCACGGTCGTCGCCGCGGGCAACAACGGATTCACCAACGGCGTCAACAGCCCGGGTTGCCTCTCGGCGGCCGTAACCGTCGGCGCCACCGACGACAATGACGCCATCGCGAGCTTCAGCAACCGCGGCCCCCTGCTCGACCTGTTCGCCC
The DNA here is from genome assembly GCF_005889725.1 of Nonomuraea zeae. GTDB lineage: Bacteria > Actinomycetota > Actinomycetes > Streptosporangiales > Streptosporangiaceae > Nonomuraea > Nonomuraea zeae. Next base: position 260 of record NZ_VCKX01000492.1, on the reverse strand, counting down.
CGGGCGTGGACATCAACTCGGCCGGGACCGGCAACGGCTACCGGGTGCTGAGCGGCACCTCGATGGCCACCCCGCACGTCGCCGGCGCCCTGGCAATCATGCGGCAGGCGTACCCGAGCCTGTCCATCGACGCCCTCGTCGGCAAGCTGCAGGAGACCGGCAAGGCCATCACCTACCGCAGCGGCACCGCCCAGGTGACCACCAAGCGGATCGACCTGGCCAAGGCCACGCCGCCCAAGCCGACCACCTCCCCCACGCCC
>NZ_VCKX01000491.1 GCF_005889725.1 Nonomuraea zeae | reverse complement strand
GGGCTGGGGCGGCTGGCGCCGTCACCACCACGGCTTCGGCCGGGTCCGGATCGTCGTCGTCAACAGGAACCACAACTTCAATGGCGACCACCACCACCACAACAATGGGAACAACCGCGGCAGGTGGTAAGGCCCAGGCGAAAGCCTGAGCCTGTGGCGCGTCTCCCGCGCCGCACAGGAGTCCGCTCAGTGCGATGAACTCCGGCCATAAGCCCGAGTGCCCGTATTCACAGGGATTGGGCGTCCGCCACCCGGCGCGACGCCCACCCCGCCGAATACGGGCACTCTTGCGCGTCCGCGCTAATTTAGTTCGGCGGGCATTGTCACGGATTTATATGGCGAACAGGCTGTTTCAGAGGCCGAGATCGTCCAGTTCTTTCAGCAGCGCGTCCCTTGGGCTTTGCGGCGGGGCGGTCGGACCCGTTCCTGGACTGCGGCGGTCACGGAAAATCCAGCCGCCCAGCACGCCGGCGAGAAAGCCGAACAAATGGGCCTGCCAGCCGATTCCTTCCTGGGGCAGCAACCCGGTGAACTGGTAGGCGAAGCACAAGGCCATGACGACGCCGACCACGATGTCGATCAGATGCCGGTCGAATGCGCCGCGTACGAGCACGTAGCCGAAATAGCCGAAGACGACGCCGCTCGCGCCCGCGCCGACGCTTCCGGGGGCGGCGGTGAACCAGGCGCCGAGGCCGCTGACCAGGACGATGAGCCCCGTCACCCCGAGAAACTTCCTGACCCCCCGATAAGCCGACAGGAACCCGAAGATGAACAGCGGCCCCGAATTGGCCTCGATGTGCGCCCAGCTCCAATGCAGGAATGGCGAAGACACTATGTTGGGCAAGCTCGCCGGATCCCATGGCCGATCGCCGTACTCGTAGCTCAGCGCGTAACCGGAGGCCCAGTTGGCGATCTGCAGGAGCCAGATGACGGCCAGGAACCCGACCATCACCCAGAACGCCTTGCGAGCTTCGGCGATCATGACTTCGGCTGTCTGACCCTTGGCCTCCATTCCGGCTCCTCCTGACCCGGCCCACACGCCTTTGCGGCGGCACCAGTATCAGGACGCAAGATCACGAATGGGTGGCGGCCGGGGACTCCAGATGGTCGAGATATCGCGCCGGCCAGGTGTCGCACGGCAGCCCGCGTGGCTCCAGCGCGACCCGTGGCCGCCCTGGGCATGGGCGTGCATCTCCACCGGCCGCCCGGCGGCCCGCCAACTCTCGTACAGCCTGGGGTTGCCCTCGATCCCGCCATCTCCCTCGTCGTCGGTGGCGAAGGTCAGGGACAGCGGCGGCGCGTCGGGCGGCGCCTCGTAGTACGCCCGCCAGACAGGCCCGTAAATCGCCGCGGCGTGGCCGGGACGGCCGGTGGCGCCGTCGTAGCCGGTCGCGCGGCGGCGATCGTGAGCAGACCGCCTGCCGAGCTGCCCGTGAGGCCCTCGTCGCGGACGGGCGACGGCAGGAGCCGGTACCTGAGAACGAACGCGCTCACCCCGTGCTCGGCCGGCCGGTCGGCGCCGGGGCCCGTGCGGTGGGTGAGCGTGACGAAGGAGCCGCCGGGGCAGATGAGGCGGTCATCTCCCGGGCTCTTCCTCGGCCGGTGTCACCGTTCCCGCGTCCCCGTCGACGGTGATCTGCCGTCCGTCGACCAGGTGCTCGGTGGCCACGCCGGTGCCGAGGACCGCGGGGATGTGATATTCGCGGGCCACGATCGAGCTGTGGCTGAGCGGCCCCCCGACGTCGGTGACGATCGCCGAGGCCAGGGCGAACAGCGGCGTCCAGGCCGGAGTCGTGATCTTGGCGACGAGCACGTCCCCCTGGCGCATCCGGCCGAACTCCTCGGGGCCGTGGATGATCCGGGCCGGTGCGGTGACGCGGCCCGGGCTGCCCGGCACGCCCTTGATGGCGGCTCCGGGCTCCGGTACCTGCTGCGCGGGCAGCAGCCTGGAGACGTCGATCCCGGCGATCCTCGTCTTGCCGACGGGGAGCAGATGCGGCGGCGGGACCCTGCGCCGCGCCTGCCAGGCGGCCCGCCGCTCGGCCACGGCGGCGTGCGCGGGCGCCGGGGCACGGCCGTCGTCGAGCGCCCGTACCGCGCTCTGGAGCTCGTCGAGCCGCAGCCAGAACACCTCGTCCCGGTCCGCGATCGCGCCGGCGTCGGTGAGCCGGCGGCCGAGCTCGCGCAGCAGGCGGCGTACCGTCGGCCAGCCCAGGCCGACGTCGGCGAGCGCGTCCTCGCGCAGCGGGGCCACCGTCTGTGCCCACCGCAGCAGTCGCAGCGCCAGCGCTCGTACGGGCCCCGCCCGGCGGGCGCGTAACGCGGCCACCGCTTCCTCGCGCTTCCGCGCCGCCGCCTGCCGGCGGGCGTGCGGATCGGGCGCCTGGCCGGTACGGAAGTACTCGAGGGTCCGCAGGATCGGCGCCGGGTCCTCGGCGGGCAGCGGCTTGGCGAAGTCGAGGTCGTAGACCGTGTCGCCGTAGACGGACAGGTGCGCGGCCAGGCGCCGCTGGAGCTCCTCCTCGGCAGGGGCACGGCCGCCCGACCCGTCCGGTGCACGGCCGCCCGACCCGTCCGGCTCAGGCTGCTCGCGGGCCCAGCGGGCCAGGTCGTGGAGCGCCTGCTCGGCGCGTACCGGCTTGCTGTCGAAGCCCAGCAGGAACGTCAGCGCCGGCGGATCGCCGTGGCGCCTGACGAGCTTGTACACGGAGGTGAACAGGGCCTCGCTGAGGTAGGCCGCGGGCAGGACGCCGCTCTGGATGGTCAGGTAGTAGCGGGCGGCCTCCTCGACGAGCTCCTGTACGTTCGCCAGCAACTCGGTGGCCGGCATGTCGATCGCCTGGAGGCGCTCGGCGAGCGCCGTGTACCGGGCGTGGGCCTCCCGCCAGCGCTCCGGCGCGGTCCGCAGGCGCCCCGGCAGGGTGACCGTGAGGAAGCGCGGCTGCGCCATGGCCATCCGCGCCAGCAGGCCGGGCGTGTAGCGGACGTTGTAGTAGAGGTAGCCGTTGATGACGGCCAGCGGGTCGTCGAAGTACGCCAGCCGGACGCTCTTGTACGACTCCACCGTGACTTTCTCCCAGGCGGGGACGCCCAGCGTCTCGAACAGCGGGGACAGCGGATCCGGCAGCAGCTCGGTGACGCTGGCCCGCACGTATCTGCCCTTGGGGTCGGGCAGCTCCCACGTCACGGGGGCGGCGTCCGGCAGGGCGGTGATCGGCCGGGCCTGGACGATGAACAGGCGGTCGTCGCGCATCGCCCATTCGATGTCCATCGGCCGCCCGTACAGATCCTCGATCCTGGCGGCGGCACGGGCCAGGGCGGCGGCCTGCTCGGGGCCGAGCACCGCCCGGTCGCGCCGGTCGGCGGGGACGGGCTCCTCGCGGGTGCCGGTGGGCGTGCGGACGGTCATGAGCTGCTTGCCGCTGACCTCCTGCCGGATGATCCGTCCGTCGCCCTTGGCGACGACGAGCGTGTCAGGCGTGACCAGGCCGCTGACGATCGCCTCGCCCAGCCCCCACGCCGCGTTGATCACGATTTCGGTCGCCGGTCAGGGGGTCGGCCGTGAACATGACGCCCGCCGCGTCCGCCGGCACCAGCTCCTGCACCACGACCGCCAGGCTGACGCCGGCCGGGTCGATCCCGTGGCGGGCGCGATAGCCGATGGCCCGCGCCGTCCAGAGCGAGGCCCAGCAGCGTTTCACCGCCTCCAGCACCGCGGCCTCGCCGCGGATGTTGAGGTACGTCTCCTGCTGCCCGGCGAACGACATCTCCGGCAGGTCCTCGGCGGTGGCGGAGGAACGTACGGCGACCGCCACGTCCTCGCCCATCAGCGCGTAGGCGGAGCTGATGGCCTGGGCCACCTCTTCGGGCATCGGCTGCCCCGCCATGAGATCGGCGATCTTCCGGGCCGCCGCCTCGCAGGTGGCCGGCTGGTCGGGCGCGGCCGTCGATGCGGCTTGCAAGACGCTCTCCCGCAGCCCGTGCGCGGCGACGAAGCGGTGGTAGGCGGCCGTCGTCAGGTGGAAGCCCGGGGGGACCGGCAGCCCGGCGGCGGCCAGCCGGGCCAGCGAGGCGCCCTTGCCTCCCGCCCGCTCCAGCGTCGCGCCGCGGATGTCGTCGAGGGGCAGGACAAGGGGGTCGTCGTCGTCCTGGTCGGTCACGGCCTGTCTCCTTCTCGCTGGACCGGTTCGCGGCGCCCCGGCCCGGCGCCGGATCCCGTTCCGGCCTGGTCGCCGAGCTCAGTGCCGGAGTCGGTTCCGGCCGGGTTGCCGGGTGAGTCGTCGGACTCGGCCCCGGCCTGATCGTCGGGTTCGGCCCCGGTCGGGTCGCCGAGCTCGGTGCCGGACTCGGTGACGGCCTGGTCGAGGCCGCTGAGCAGGATCGCTTTGCCTGCCGCCCGTGCGGCGTCGTCGACCGGGGGCAGGGCGCGCTCGAACATCCGCGCCATCGCCTCCAGCAGGTCGTCGGACGAGGGCGGCCCGTCATCGCCGGGCGCGGCGGCCCGGTCTCCTGGGTAGGCGCGCCGGACGGCGGGGGTGAGGGCGTCGAAGATGACGGCCATCGCCCGCGTGTCGACGTCGGGCTCGATCGCGCCGACCCCCTGCATCACCCGCAGGAACTCCTGGGTGCTCGACGAATGCCGCCGCCGCGGGTCGAAGAGGCCGCCGGGCTTGCGCAGGTATTTCCCGAAGAGCGCCTCGTCCCTGGCGACGATCGCCGCAGCCAGCGGCAAGGTCTTCAGGGCGTTCATCATCGCCCGGTAGACGCTCGCCACGCTCCCGCCACGCGGATCCGACTCCAGGTGCTCGCGCCACCCGTCGGCGTAGCGGCGCAGCTCGCGGGCCAGCACCGCCGCCACCAGCTCGTCCTTGGACTTGAAGCGCAGGTAGACCAGGCCGCGGTGGAGGTCCACGGCGTCGGCGACGTCGCCCATCGTCAGCTTGTTGTAGCCGAACCTGCACAACAGATCGGCGGCGGCGTCGAGGATCGCCTGCTCGCGGTCTTGCTCGTTGACGGTCATCGCTTGTCACTTTGACAAAGATTGAGAAGTTGTCAAATCTGACGCTAGGCCTCCCCTTAGGGAGCTGTCAACGAGGAGCCCGGCGGCCCGGCAAAACAGGCGGCCCGGTGAACAGGCGGCCCCTGGAAACAGTCGAGTGCCCGTATTCGGTGGGGTGGGCGTCGCGCCGGGTGGCGGACGCCCAATCCCTGTGAATACGGGCACTCGGGCTTATGGCCGGAGTTCATCGCACTGAGCGGACTCCTGTGCGGCGCGGGAGACGCGCCACAGGCTCAGGCTGTGGCCTGGGCCTTACCACCCGCGGTTGTTGCCGTGGTGCTGGCGGTGGCCATTGATGTTGTGGTTCCTGTTGACGACGACGATCCGGACCCGGCCGAAGCCGTGGTGGTGACGGCGCCAGCCGCCCCAGCCC
>NZ_VCKX01000490.1 GCF_005889725.1 Nonomuraea zeae | reverse complement strand
ATGGGTTAGAGATTTGTATAGGAGGCAGGACTGTGACGATCCAACGATTGATTCGCAGTGTTCAGGCTGATCTTTTGCTCTTGCTTTTTTTTTTGGTGACGTTGCTGCCGGAGTCGGCGGTGCCGGTGGAGACGGGCAAGCGGGTACGTCTTGCGCTGCGCCGTTTCGCCTCCCCCGCCCCGAAGCGGACCATCGGGCTGGCCTACCGGGCCTCGCCGTCGCGAGCGGCTGAGTACGCGCAGCTCGCCGACGAGATCCGCGGTGCCATCCGGCGGAGCAGGCTGCCGGTCACGATGGTGTCGTGAGCTGGCGCAGGACGCCGGCGCGCTCACCCTCGTCCTTGCACTCGGCCTCACACCCGGCCGCGCCTCCCGTCTCGACCCTCACTTAGCCTCGGCTCTCGGTGAGCATCTGCCCGAGGCCCCGGTGAGGCCGCCCCGGAGGGTGCGGCGACCTCGCGGTCACAGAGGGGAGTCGTCAGCGAGGCACGATCAGCGGGGGACGAGGTGGAAGGATGAGCCGTCCATCGGCCCTACATCCTGACGGGAGATCTCGTCCAGCCGGGCCACGGCCTCCTCCGGCAGGTTCAGCTCGAACGCCGCCAGGTTCTCCCTCAGTTGCTCCACCGACCGCGGGCCGAGCAGGACCGAGGTCACCCCGGGCCGCTGCGCCACCCAGGCCAGCGCCACTGCGGCCGACCCAGCGGCCGGTCCCGCGTCCAGATCGGCGGCCACCTTGGCCAGCTCCTCCGCGATGCCCAGGTTGCGGTCGTTGAGCAGTGAGTGGGCCCACCGGTTGGCGCCGGGCAGGGAGTGGCCGAGCAGCCGGCCCATCCGGCTGTCCGGGTCAGGGTCCTCCCCGTGCCGGTAGCGGCCGGTCAGCACGCCGCCGCCGAGCACCCCGTACACGATCGTGCCCACCCCGTGCCGCTCGCAGGCCGGCAGGATCTCGGCCTCGATCACGCGCTGGATCAGGGAGTACTGCGGCTGCAGGCTCACGAACGGGGTGCCGCCGGCGCCGGCGGCGGCCCACTGCGCCTCGACGAGCTGCGTAGCGGTGAAGTTGGAGCAGCCGAGATAGCGCACCTTGCCCGCGCGGACGAACCCGTCGAGGGTGGCCATGGTCTCCTCGATCGGCGTCACGGGGTCCCACTGGTGGCACTGGTAGAGGTCGATGTAGTCGGTGCCGAGGCGGCGCAGGCTGGCGTCGAGCGCCCTGGTGAGGTGCCGCCGCGACAGCCCGCGGCCCTCGGGGCCCACGGGCATGGCGCCCTTGGTCGCCAGGACGACCCACTCGCGCCGGCCCTTGAGCGCCCGGCCGACGATCTCCTCGGTCTCGCCCCGGTGGTACAGGTCCGCGGTGTCGATGAAGTTGCCGCCCGCGTCTAAGAACGCGTCGATGATCCGGCCCGCCTCCGCCTCGTCGCTGGCGGCCAGGCCGTATTCGGTGCCGAAGTTCATGGTGCCCAGGCAGGCCCTGGAGACGCGCAGGCCGGAGCGGCCCAGGTTCAGGTAGTCCATGAGGATCCCCTAGAATCGGAATGCGTGTTCCGCTTGAACGATACGGAACACTCGTTCCGGTTGTCAACGCGAGGAGAGCAGACGTGCGTGCCGACGCGCAGCGCAATCGTGCCCGCGTGCTGGATGCCGCCGAGGTGGTGCTGGCCAGGGACGGCCTGTCGGCTTCCATGCGGGAGATCGCCGAGCTGGCCGGGGTGGGGGTGGGCACGATCTACCGCCAGTTCCCCACCAAGGAGGCGCTCTACCAGGCGATCGTCCAGGACCGGATGCGGCGGCTGGCCGAGCGGGCCGGCGAGCTCGCCCAGGCGGCGGACGCCGGGGAGGCGTTCTTCGAGTACTTCAGCACGATCGTGGCGGATTCGACGGTCAAGAAGGTGCTCGTGGACGCCCTGGCCGCCTCGGGAATCGACGCCAAGGCGGGGGCGCCCGACATCAAGGGGCCCATCGCGGCCTTGCTGGCGCGGGCCCAGGAGGCGGGGGCGGTCAGGAGGGATGTCGGCATGGAGGAGCTGCTGGCGTTGCTGAGCGCCGCCTGCCTGGCGGCGCAACACAACAACTGGGGGGACGATCTGCGGGCGCGCACGCTCGCGGTGGTCTTCGACGGTCTCCGGCCTGCCGGGAAGGCCCGAGCGTCAGGCTGAGAGGTGCTTCAGCCTGGTCACGGCCTCGTCGATGACCTCGTCCTTCTTGCAGAAGGCGAACCTGACGAAGTGGCGTCCGCGCTCGGGATGGTCGTAGAACACCTGCGTCGGGATGGCCACCACCCCGGCCAGCTCCGGCAGCCGCCGGGTGAGCTCCAGCCCGTCGGTGAAACCGAGCGGCCGGATGTCGGTCTGCACGAAGTACGTCCCCGACGGCCTGAGCACCTCGAACCCGGCCGCCGCCAGCCCCTCCATCAGCCGGTCGCGCTTGTCCTGCAGCCCCGACCGCAGCGCCGAGACCCACTCCAGCTCCTGCCGCAGCCCGTAGGCCACCGCGACCTGCCACGGCGCGCTCGCGGTGAACGTGAGGAACTGCTTGACCGTCTGCACCGCCGTGACCAGCGCGGGAGGGGCGCACACCCAGCCGGTCTTCCAGCCGGTCACCGAGAACGTCTTGCCCGCCGAGGAGATCATCACCGTGCGCTCCCGCATCCCCGGCAGGGTGGCCAGCGGGATGTGCTCGACCCCGTCGAACGTCAGGTGCTCGTACACCTCGTCCGTCAGGGCGATCAGGTCGTGCTCCTGGCACAGCTCCGCGATGGCGGTCAGCTCGTCCCTGGTGAAGACCGTGCCCGTCGGGTTGTGCGGCGAGTTGACCAGGATGGCCCGGGTGCGGGGCGTGACGGCGGCGCGCAGTTCGTCCGGGTCGAACGTGAAGCGCCCCTCGACCGGCCGCATGGTCACGGCGACCAGCCGGGCCTGGGCGAGCGCGATCGAGGCCGCGTAGGAGTCGTAATAGGGCTCGAACGCGATCACCTCGTCGCCCGGCTCGCACAGCGCGAGCACGCTCGCCGCGATGGCCTCGGTCGCGCCCACCGTCACCAGGATCTCGCCGGCCGGATCGTAGGTCAGCCCGTAGTGCGCCTGGCGGTGCTCCGAGACCGCCTGCCGCAGCTCCAGCACGCCCGGCCCCGGCGGGTACTGGTTCGCCCCCGCCGCGATCGCCTGGACCGCGCGGTCGAGCATCGCCGCGGGCCCGTCGGTGTCGGGAAAGCCCTGTCCAAGGTTGATCGATCCGGTCTGTACGGCGAGCGCGCTCATCTCCGCGAAAATCGTCGTGCCGAAGTCGCGCATCCTGGTCACAAGTGGTTCCGTCACGGCCCCAGACTATTAGTCTCGTCCCGTGATCATTCGGGTCGTGCTCGCCCTAGCCCTTACCGCGCCGCCCAGCCCCACGACCAGCGCGCCCGGCGAACGCCCCTGCCCGGTCGCCATGCCCGCCCGTACGACCTGCGCCTTCCTCGTCGTCCCCGAGCGCAGGGACGCCCCTGAGCGGAAGATCAAGGTCGGCTACGCCGTGCGGGTCTCGACCGCCAGGGACCGCAAGCCGGACCCCGTCGTCTACATGAGCGGCGGCCCCGGATCGGCGTCGATGCAGCTCACGGGCTTCCTGAGCCAGATGTTCCCCGACCGCGACGTGGTGGCGGTCGAGCAGCGCGGCAGCAGGTGGTCCGAGCCCGCGCTGGGCTGCCCCGAGACCGCCGAGGCGCTGCTCGGCCAGCTCAGACGCCCGCCCGCCGACATCGCCCGGGCCGCCACCCGTTGCCGCGAGCGGCTCCGCGAGCAGGGTGTGGACCTGCGGGGATACAACACGAAGGAGATCGCGGCCGACGTGGTCGCGCTGCGGAAGGAGCTCGGCTACCCGTCGTGGAACCTGTTCGGCGTCAGCTACTCCACCAGGGTCATGCTGGACGTGGCCGCGGCGGACCCGGCGGGGGTCCGCTCGGTGGTGCTGGACTCGTTCCTGCCGGAGAGCGTCAACTGGTACGACGACGCCGCTGCGAACCTGACCGCCACCGCGGCCCTGCTCGGCGTCCGGGGCCCGTTCGAGGCGATGCGGGCCAGGCTGAACGCCTCCCCCGCCCGGGTGCCCGCCACCGACCCGCTGCTCGGCAGGTCGTTCACGGCCAGGATGAGCGGCGACGACGTGGCCGCGATCATGGCGGAGGCGCTGCACGAGTCGGACGTGGCCGCGGTGGCGCCGGCGATGGTCGGCGCGCTGGCGACGGGCCACGACGAGCTGCTGCGCCCGCTGGCGGACGCGGCGGGCGAGGGGCTGGTGTCGCACGAGTTCGGGCTGTATCACGCGGTGCAGTGCCAGGATGAGGTCCCCTTCAACACATTCACCCCAAACTCCCGACTTTTCACCATAAATGGGGATAAGGCGGTGTGTGATGCTTGGCAGCTCCCCAAGTCCCGCCCGGTGAACGCCACCACGAAGGCCCCGGTCTACGTCCTGGGCGGCCAGTACGACCCCACCACGCCCCCCAGGACCAGCAGGCCCGCGGCGGAAGCCCTGCCGGGCGCCCGCTTCGAGGAGTTCGCCGGCACCTCCCACGCCGTCTTCCTGGTGAACGCCTGCGCCCGCCGGAAGATCGTGGAGTTCCTCGACGACCCGGCGGGCAAGGACGGCACCCCCTGCGCGGACGCCACCGCTGCCCGGCCCGCGCCCGCCATGCACGTGACCGGCGCGCCGTACCAGATCTCGCGCTCCCCCTGGCTGGCCGCGCCCTTCGCGCTGTTCGCGCTCGCGTCCCTGGCCCAGCTCATCGCCGGCGCGCTGAGGGGCCGCGCGCTGGCGGCCTTCGGCGGCCTGGCGGGGACGGCGTTCGCCGGCCTCGTCGTCCAGTCCGTCTACGGCCTGGCCAGGACGAACGAGACCGCCCTTGCGGTCGGCGTCCCCGCCGCGGCCGAGCCCTACACCTGGATCGCCGCGGGCTCCACCGTGCTGACCGCGGCGGTCCTGCTGCGACGGCGCAAATGGCCGCAGATCACAGCAACCGTCATCAGCGCCGGATTCCTCGTATGGTGGTGCACCTGGTTCCTATGACGCGCATCCGAGAGCTCGACGCCCTCCGCGGCTTCGCGGTGGGCGGGATCATGCTGGTCAACACCTGGCAGCACACGCTCAAGGAGCCGCGCACCGAGATCGACTGGGCGATCGAGGCCCTGTTCCAGAGCAGGTTCTACCCGATCTTCTCGATGCTGTTCGGCATCAGCTTCCTGCTGTTCCTGCGCGGTAACAGCCGCGGGGCGCTGCTCGGCAGGCTGTTCTGGCTGTTCTGCTTCGGGCTGGTCCAGCACACCTTCTACGAGGGTGAGGTGCTGACCTACTACGCCTTCTGGGGCGCGGTGGTGCTGCTGCCCGTCTCGTTCCTGCCCGGCGCCCTGCCGGCGCTGGGGCTGGGGCTGGCGGGGGTCGTCCTGTCTCTTATACAATCT